>CAZION010000034.1:0-50540 GCA_964540865.1 uncultured Victivallis sp. | reverse complement strand
GCTACGGGGCTGCTCCTGGTATTTGCTCCTAGCCGTATCTCCATAATCTCCTGTCATGCGCCATATGCCAATTTTTAGAGGTTCCCTTGATAATAAAGTTAGAAATTAAAACGTCGGAACCACTGACAAAATATCCAACATAGTTTCGGGACAAGATATTACAAGAATAATTAGCCGTGTCTTGGTGTCTCCGCGGTTGATTTCGTGATTGATTTCCGGCAGTTCCAATGGTATTTTGAATAATAGAGGTTTCCCTGTAGGTGTAATCGGTCAGTCTTTCACTGCTAAGGTAACTCGGTCCGCCGCGGCGGAATCCCGAGATTGAACTGCGGGGTGATACCCCGCGTTACTTTTGGATTAATAGCCAATATTTGGAAAAGCAACTGACCGCCTATAGGTGAATGTGAGAAACGACATTTTCATGGAGGATTGAAATGATTGAAGGTTCCGGTGTAAAAAAATTTTTTGAACGTAATTGGGAGAGAATGGTTCTTTGGGTTATCCTTATAGGGCTTTTCTACCTGCTTAAGCCTTTTTTCCTCCTTATTTTTGAAACGTTCCTGATCACTTACATGGCAAAAGGGGTTGTTCAGTGGATTTCGGGCAGGATAAAACTTAACTACCGGTTTACGGTGGTTTTGGTCTTCATGATGTTTTTCGGGCTGTTTGTGGCTGTGGGAGCCTGGATTGGGCCGAAGCTGATCATTGAATCCAACCAGATACTGACTGTATTTGCTGCCGATGGAGAGCAAAAGACACAGGAGAAGATAAACGATTTTGTGGAAGATACTGTTGTAAAGCTGGTTGGAGAGAAAAAAGGACAGGCTGTCATCGGGTCGGAAGAATACACAATGATTATGGAAGCCATGAAAAATGAGTTTTCAAAGGCTGCCAAATCCGGATTGCCTCAGGTTCTTCAGACAATGTTGCATATTATCAAAATTGGATGGGAAATAATGGTATCCCTTCTTCTGGCATTCATTTTCTCTTTTATACTTGTTATGGACTGGCAGAAAATATGTAAAAAAATGAGGGAGCTGGAAAATAGCCGAATAAGTTCTTTCTACATTGGTGCAGCGCCTCATGTCCAAGCTTTTGCGAATATACTTGGCAGGGCGTTGCGCGCACAGGCTGTAATCGCGACATGCAACACGATATTCACGGCAATAGGATTATGGTATTTTCAAGTTCCCAACATCGCCCTTCTCTCAACTCTGGTTTTCCTGTGCGGATTTATCCCGATACTTGGAACTTTCCTGAGTTCCATACCAATCATGATTTTCGGAATTCAGGTCGGGGGACTGCCCTTGGTGCTTAACCTGGTAATCTTTGTAGCCGCCATTCATGCGTTTGAGGCATACGTCCTCAACCCGAAAATCACCGGAGACATTCTGCACATCCATCCGATTATAATCCTCATACTTCTTCTTGTGGGGCAACGTTTCTTCGGGATTTGGGGAATGATTGTCGGGGTGCCCATAGGATGTTATGTAATCACCGTACTTTCTACAAAAGAGGAAAATACAGGCGTTTAACTGGAATGGAGAATTCGTCATAGGCGATTCATCCGCTTATTTCCAGCTCAGCCTTATCTGCAGCTTATCTCCGGCAACCCTGGTTTCATATATTTTCAGGGTTCCGACATCATCGGAATTTGATTTGCCTGATTTTATGTCAAATGAATAGTTGTGTATCGGGCAATGAAGTCTTCCGTTTCCGTATATGCTGTCAACTATAGGGCCCTTTTCATGGGGGCACTGAGGTTCGGTTACGACCCATTTCCTGTCCCGTGTGTGGAATACTGCGAAATCACCGCTGGAAGTTTTTATCAGTCTGGACTCGCCGGGAGAAAGATCATCAAGCCCGGCAATGGTAAGCCATCCGCTATTAATGGTGGCAGCTTCTCCGAGATTTTTTTCATTCACTGGACTTCCGTGTTTAATCCAGGGATTTTTTATGCTGGAAACAGCCATTGCGAAACCATCATCCAGTTTTTTCAATTTATCAGGGGTGTCGTAAAGGATTGCATCTGTGATTTTTTCAACACCCGTTCTTTCGACAAAATGAGAAGTCCTTTCCAGATATTTTCCGTGAAGCCGGTAGTATTCATAAAAACGGTCGGCTATTTTCATCACTTCCTCATGGGTTTTTACGCGGGCTATTTTTTTAGCAACCATGACTTGTGCGCCACCATTTCCTCCTATGAAAATATCCCAGCCCCCCTCGACAGCGACAACACCAAAATCCTTTATCGTAGCTTCAGCGCAGTTGCGCGGGCATCCAGATATTCCCATTTTAAATTTTGCAGGACCTGTCATCCCGTGGTAACGGTCGCACATTTCCTTTCCGAGAGTCATTGAGTCGCCGACTCCAAACCTGCAAAACTCTGTTCCTACGCATGACTTTGCGGCGCGGAATGTCTTTGCATATGCATATCCGCAGTCGGATCCCAGTTTTTTCCATACTGTGTCGAGATCCTCTTTTCTAACTGAATACAGTCCGATTCTGTCGGCACCAGTAATCTTGACTGTTAGATTGTATTCTTTTGCGACATTCGCAAGTTTTGCCAGATATTCGGGATCCGCAACACCGCCATGAACTCGAGGTATGATGCTGAAGGTTCCGTCTTTCTGTATGTTCCCGCGGTAGCGGTCATTGGCTGACTTTGAATCATATTCGACGTCGTAAGCACCTTTCCATATGTAATTTAACAGGTAGTCAAGACCCATGCGGGTTTTCGGGTCGTCAAGAGCTTTATCTCCAAATGAGGCTATTACGGAAGAAACTGAAAGATATCCGTTTTTCAGTATATGTTCGTTCAATTCTTCGCGGTCAAGGGGGATTCCCGGGACAAAATATCTTTCTGAAGGATCGTCTTTCAGTTCCCCGGTTTCCGATATCAGAAGTGCTTTGAGTTTGTTCTTGCAGTTCCCACACCCTGTTCCGGCACGGGTAGCTCCCATAACTTTGGACAGGGTATCCGCCCCGTTTTTAATGGATTTTCTTATTTTTCCGGCATTTACTGCGTTGCAGTCGCAGATTGGAGCGTCATCGGGCCATGATGATGCATCCATAATGGTTTCTGACGAAGATGCTCCCGGGAAAAGAATATCGGCCCTGCGTGAAGGGATTGGAAGTTTTGCCACATAAGCCAGCGATATGCCGTCGGCATTGAGGTCTTCCCCAATAAGATTTGCTCCGATGATTTTATTGTCACGTATAATCAGTTTCTTGTAGATCAGGGAATTCTTGTCTTCGAAAATGGCGATTTCATCACCAACATGCTCATTGAATTTACCCATGGTTATGACGGGGAAATCGCTTTTAAGCCTGGTTGGAGGTATTTCCGAGCCTGCATAAAAAACGTCATCGCCCAGCAGGATCGAGGATAGCATCCGCGCCTGGTCCCACACGGGAGCGACAAGGCCATAAACGCGTCCGCGATGTTCGCAGCATTCACCTATCGCGTAAATATCGTTATCCGACGTTTTCAGGGTGTCGTCAACCATTATTCCCCGGTTAACCCTGAGTCCTGCTTCGGCGGCAAGTTTGATATCCGGTTTTATGCCGCAGTTGAAGAACACGGCGTCAACAGGGATCTCCATCCCGTTTTTCAGGAAGGCGCGTTTTACCCCGGTTTCATCGCCAACAAGACGGGCAACAGGGTTTTCCATGAAAAACTGGAGGCCTTTTTCCTCCATCTTTTTCTGGAGATAGGAAGCTGCGTCCTTGCAGAGCTGGAATTCCATCAATGTGTCAACAAGGTGCGCAATCATGATGCGCTTCCCCATTTTTTTCAGTCCGAGGGCAAGTTCAAGTCCGAGCAGGCCGCCACCGACAACAAGGACTTCCGTCCTGCTTTGAAGGTATTTCCTGGCTTTCCCGACATCATCCATTGTGCGGATGGTCATTACTCCCGGAAGATCAATCCCTTCAACTTTTGGAATAAATGGATTTGACCCGGTTGCGAGGACAAGTTTATCGTAGGGGATTACAGATTTATTTTCGAGAGATATGTTCTTTTTCCCACAGTCTATCGACACAACCTTTATGCCGAGTATCGCATTGACATTGTTGTCTTTGAAATATTCAGGGCTCTGGATGAAGATGTCATCAACCGAATCTGAGTAAAGCATGTTCACGAGCTTGATTCTGTTGTAATTCCCATGAGGTTCGTCCCCGATTACGGTTATTTCGAATCTTTCGCGGTCGCGGATTATAAGCTCCTCTATGAATTTACCCGATGCCATTCCGCATCCGACAACAACAAGTTTTTGCTTTTTATGCATTGTCATTTCCCTTCGGCCTTGTCTTTTTTGATTGACACAAAGGCATAGGCGGCTCCGATTAGAAGGCTGCCACCGACAATATTTCCCAGAACCACAATGCCAATATTTCTAAAATACCCGTACCAGCTTATTCCGGCATGATCCCCGGAGAGAAGCGGGAATCCAAGCAATGACATGTTTGCCACGCTGTGTTCGAACCCACTTGCGATGAAAGCGAAGAGACACCAGAAGATCACCAGGATTCTGGCAGTGTCATCTTTTACCCTGGCGCTCATCCATATTGCAAGGCAAACCAGCATGTTGCAGAGTATCCCGCGTACGAACAGCTCGGAAAGGGGGGCGTTCATCTTCATGGTTGCGACACCATTGACAAAATCCTGCAGGACCTCATTTTTAAAGAGTCCGGTTTGAACACACAGGAAGGAGAGGAGAAGTGAACCGGCAAGATTGCCGACAAGACTGACAATCCACACCAGTGCCGTATCTGAAATACTGCTTTGCCCGGTCATGTTCCCGATGACCATGACCATGTTGTTGCCGGTAAAAAGCTCGGCTCCGGCAATGATTACGAGGGTGAGGGCGATACCGAAGGAAACTCCCATCAGGATCTTTACCGCCGGAGAATTGGCATGTGCGAATGGAGCGCCAATTGAAAATATGAGCATAATTCCGAAACCAACGTAAATTCCGGCCAGCATCGAAAGAATAAAATACCTTAAAATATTGTTTCTCACGAACTGCGATTTTTTCACCGCTGCTCCGGAGAAGAATTCAATGGTGTCAATAAACATGATCGATTGCTTCCAGAAAATGCTTTTCTACTGCTTCCGAGTGAAACACTTCCAAAAAATGCCGGATGGCCAAATGTGAGTGTAAATTCTCACATCGAACCATCCGACCAGAGTTTGTCTTACTTTTTCAATATTGCCTTCAAGTCGGCTTCAGCCGTTGTCACGGGCATGATGTTGAAATTGTCAACAAGCACTTTCAACACGTTCGGAGTCACAAACGCAGGCAATGTTGGTCCGAGCCTGATATTCTTGATTCCGAGGCTGAGAAGTGTCAGCAGAATAACTACCGCCTTCTGTTCATACCAGGATAGAATCATGGAAAGAGGTAATTCATTGACTCCGCAGTTGAACGCCTTGGAAAGCGCTAATGCAATCTGTATTGCGGAATAAGCATCGTTGCACTGTCCGACATCCAGAAGTCTCGGAATCCCCCCGATTTCACCGAATTCCAGCTTGTTGAAGCGGTATTTTCCGCAGGCAAGTGTCAGGATTACGCAGTCTTTGGGAACCTGGACAGCGAGATCGGTGTAATAATTTCTTCCTGGCTTTGCTCCGTCGCATCCTCCGATCAGGAAGAAATGCTTGATTGCTCCAGCCTTTACTGCATCTATGACCGTTCCGGCAACGCTCATCACCGCATTATGGCCGAAACCGATCATGATCGTTTTTTCCGGGGCGTTGTCTTTAAACCCTTCAGCTTCAAGGGCTGCTTTGATAACAGGAGAGAAGTCATTGTTTGAAACGTGTACGGCTCCGGGCCATTGGACAAGACCAGTTGTGAATATCCTTCCGATATAGCTGTCTTTTGGTTTCTGGATACAATTTGTTGTCATAAGGATAGCACCGGGGAACTCATCGAACTCCTTGCGCTGATCCTGCCAGGCACCGCCATAGTTTCCTACGAGATGTTTGAATTTTTTGAGTTCGGGATACGCATTGCATGGAAGCATTTCACCGTGCGTATAAACATTGATGCCTTTCCCTTCTGTCTGTCTAAGAAGAACTTCTAGATCCTTCAGGTCGTGTCCTGAAACAAGGATGGCCTTTCCTTTTACGTGAGTTATTTTCACGGCAGTCGGAACGGGATGACCGTACGTGCCGGTGTTTGCCTCATCAAGAAGTTCCATCACGCGTAGATTTACCTTACCGCATTCAAGATTAATTCCTGTCAGGGCGGCGGCATCTGTCGGATTTTCAGCCAGATAGCTTAAGGCTTTATTGATAAATGCATAAACCGCAGGATCTTCCTTGCCGAGAACCTGAGCATGGTCCGCGTAAGCGGCCATTCCCTTGAGTCCGTAGGTAAGGAGCTCCTGGAGTCCGGCAATGTCGTTGCCATCCTTTTTAATGGTTTCTTCAACCCCTACAGTCTCTCCCAGTTTGATCATTTCATTCTGGTTCAGAGATATTTTGAATGTGGCTGGCCCGGAAAGGACTTCCGGAGTCTTCCCTTTTGACTTGCATGCATCTTCATAGAGTTTTTTCGCCTTTTCCCTGATATTCACCCCAGTTTTGATTTTTTCTGCGATGTTCGCAGAATCAAAATTTACATTGGTGACCGCAGTGAAAAGAGACTGAACAACAAAAACATTTATTTCCCTGTCGCTTTTTCCGAGATCAGCAGCCCTGTGAGCATACTGGGAAATCCCTTTTGCAAGATAAACAAGCAGGTCCTGAAGCGTAGCGGTGTCGGGATCTTTCCCGCATACTCCAAATGATGTGCATCCCGTTCCTTTTGCCGTCTGTTCGCATTGATAGCAGAACATAATTCTCTCCTTTTTTTAAGTTAATCGTCTAGAAAATTTCAATTCACAGGCAAGATGCCTGTGTTACTTTCACTATTTCTTAATCATTGTTAAAAGCATTTTGAATTTTTTTACAGCCTTGACCGCATGCGGCAGATTTGCCGGCATTATTATAATCTGGCCGTCCGACACTTTTACAGGTTTCCCCCCTATTTTGAATTCACCGTTTCCGTCAATTACTTGGACAATCGCGTCAAACGGGGCCGAATGTTCACTTAGCCCCTGCCCTTTGTCAAAAGCGAAGACCGTCAATGTCCCGGCTTTGTTTTCGGCAATTGTCCGGCTTACTATTGAATCTGCGGAGTATTCAATCAGTTTTTTCAAGTCAAAAGATTTTGATGTTTCCAACAGTTTTCTTGAGTTTTTCATGATCTCTCCTATGTGTTTATTGAACTCTCTTGAAGTTTGCCTTATAAGTATGTTGGGCTTTAGCCCGACAATGTGGCGGTCTAAAGAGCCGCCTTACTTTAATATTTGAATCTTGCAATCACTTGCCTTCCAAAATTTTGCCGCGAATGCTGACAATTACCGTGGAGAAAGGAATTTGTTTTCCGGATTCCTGAAGAGCTCTCTGGGTAATCATTACAATTCCACCGCAGCATGGCACTTCCATTCTTGCGACGGTTATGCTTTTGATATTGTTGTCCTTGAAGATCGTAGTCAGTTTTTCAAGATACGGGTCAGTATCGTCGAGCTTTGGGCACGCAATCAGAAGTTTTTTACCTTTGAGAAGATCAGAATGGAAATTTGGATAGGCAAACGGGACGCAATCAGCGCAGATCAGCAGATCCGCATTGTCCCAGTATGGTGCAACCGGCGGAACAAGATGCATCTGAACAGGCCATTGTGTGAGCTCGGAACTTAATGTAGCACAGGCATCCTGCCTGTGTCCTGTATTTGATTTATTGTCCTTATTGTTGAATGACATGGCAGCCATACCAGGACAGCCGGAATGAGGATGACTTTCCTTTTTAGGTTTTTTGGCAAGAGTTTCAAGATGTTTATGTACAGCTTTAACATCAAATGCGGAAGCATCTCTTTCTTCAATAGTTATTGCACCCTGAGGACATTCCCCAAGGCATGCGCCCAGCCCGTCACAGTATATTTCGCTCACAAGCTTTGCCTTGCCATTGACAAGCTGGATTGCGCCCTCCGCGCAGGCGCTTACGCAAAGTCCGCATCCGTTGCATTTGCTTTCATCTATATTTATAATGTTTCTTTTCATGATAAAAATTTCCTTAGTAAATTTTTATAATAAGTCCGCTACCGTAGTGTTAGTAAAGTAATCGAAAACATCCTTGTTTATTCTTTCGCTCAGTTTGCCAAGAACACATTTACTTGACTTGCATACACTTTTCCCGAGCAGGCAATTCTGGTAATTGAAGCGTCCTTCAATCGCCTCATAGATTTCCATAAGCTTGATTTCTGATGGATTCTTTGTCAGTTTAAATCCTCCGTCCGGGCCTCTGAGAGATTTCACAATCCCCATTTTTCCGAGCCTCTGAAGCACCTTTGACAGGTGGTCGCACGATACATTTAATTCCTTGGATATTTCTTTTGCGGACACCATCCTGTCTTTTTCCCTTGCGAAAATAACAGACGAATGCAATGCCAGTGAAGAAGCTTCAGTAATCTTTAGGATGCTGCTCATATTATCCTCCATATTTAGTTAATAGGTACGACTATACCTATATAAAAAACAATTACAATAATAAAATTGAAAATATCTGGATTATTTTTTACAGGAGGGAATCTTTTACTTCTTCGATATCGTCGGAATCATATTCATTCTCTTTGCTGGCGTCAGTGCTGAAGTCTTTCCATTTTCCGCCCTGGTTGTCTTCCTTGACGAGGATCTCTATTTTCTTTTCGAGTTCCTTCAGCTTTTTCTCGCAGATTGCAGAGAGCTGTGCGCCCTCTTCAAAATATTTCATCATTTCATCTAGGGGAAGTTTTCCGCTTTCCATTTTTGAAACAACAGCCTCAAGGCGTTCAAGAGCCTTTTCGAATGGGAGCGTCTCAAGTTCTTTCTGACTGTTTTCTTTTTTCATGGATGATTTGTTTTTTGATAATGTTTATATTCTGTGATAATATAAGTTCTCTTAAAATTAAATCCATATGGAATATCAAATGAAGAATCTAATGATTATCTGTCTCCTTTCAATATTTGCCTTCCTGTTGGTGTCTGTTGTTCAGGCTGATAAATCAGAACCCACTAAAGAAACTAAACAAAGTGCCGATGATTCAGATTTTGTAAAACCCGTGTTCCAGCTCAAAAACTGGGATAAGGATATAAAGAAACCGGAAGTTGCCGATGATTCATCAAATATAACAAAGGAAAAAAAAGGCCTAGATGAGAAAGAGACGGTAGATGATTCTGAAATTACTCTGAAAACACCGGCGGAATGTCTTGCCGGAAAGCTACCCCCGAATAATGAAAAAATCATATGGACGCCAAAATGGTCTTTTGAAGGTGTGGGCGGAGTAAGGCTTCCTGGGTTCAGCCTTTCCCAAGATAAAAGCATCCTTGCCATAATTGAAATTACTGGGACGCAGGAAGGTCCGAACGGCAGCAGGATAATTCTTTTCAATACGTATAATTGGCAGATCCTGAGAATCCATGAATTCCCTGAAAATAAAATAACCAAGCTGTGTTTTATCAATGAAAGAAACAGGATAGCCCTATGGTCTGAAAAACAAAACTCCATCAAGAAGCCATACGAGCTCATTGTGATGGGAATTGACAAGGGTGGGATTAAGTCTTCCTCACGTGAAATTAAGACAGGAATAACAGATATTTTTTCGATTAATGACTATATTTTGGTTAAAAGTCTCTCTGATGTCCCTGAAAATATTTACTGTTTTGATTCAGATGACATATCAAAGCCGGCAAAAAGGCTCAAATCCTCTAATCTTGGAGGTGTCTTTGCAATATCTCCGGATAAAACGCGATTTGCCCTTGCTGGAAATACAAATATTGAAATATTCGAGCCTGCCGGACTCTCTTTGATTAAAAAAATAGATCTTGATATCGATTACATTCCGGAAAATGCGGTTTTCGCAGGTAGAAATGACTGGATTGCGATATCGGCCTATAATAAGCCAGCTTTCTTTTTTAAAGATACTTTTAAAAAACAATTTTGTGATATTTCCGGGCATACCCTGGATTACAATAGTGAGGACAAAGCACTTTTCATCGAAAAATATATTAACAACCAGATGTCAGTTTTTGAAGTTCCGGATTTAACGGAAGTTGCTGGTTTTATCCCTGCAAATGTCAATCCAAAGACAAACGGCTATGCCATTTTTGCCGATTATCTGAAACATCAGAATAAATATGTAGTAATAGACAGCTATGGAAACCTCTGTCTTTATGCCAAATATTTAAAGTCGAAAAAATGGAAAAAGAAAATAATCATCGGCGTGAAAAAATAATTTCTTTTCAAGGTATAATCATGACAAATAAAAAGACACCAATGGATCCGGCGAAACAGGCGCAGATACTTAAAAAGCTTACGGATGACGCGGCGAACCGCAGGAACAGTTACCGCGAGCGGGCGCTCAGGCTATTTCCTCATATATGCGGACGATGCGGGCGCGAGTTTACAGGGAACAAGCTCAGCCAGCTTACAGTTCATCACAAAGATCTCAATTTCAAGAACAATCCGCCTGACGGCAGCAACTGGGAACTCCTATGCATATACTGTCACGACAATGAACATGAGGTCAGGACGGAGAGTTATTTTGCAGGGAAAAGACCCGGAGATGAACCGCCATCATCGATCTTCAGCCCTTTTGCAGGGCTGGATGAACTCATCAAGCTTCCTGGCGACGATTCAACATCGGAAGAAAAAGAAGCTGAAAAGAATGAATAAAAACAGGTGAGACACCCGTATTACATTAAAATGAATGCCAGTATCAAATTCCAGTTTCCATCCGCCGCGGCGGATCAAAACCCAAACAAGATCCAGATTCCAAAAGGGCTGTTCTTTTCTTTGTTTGATATATTTGTTTGGAGTTTGGTTGTTTGGTACTTGGAGCTTGAAATTTATTTAGGTATTAAAACTTGCGGCTCTTTGGCCGCCTTATTCAACATATAGGAGGAGATGAACATGAAAATATTTGCAAGAATACTGGTTTTTATTGCAGCATCGGCATTTCTGTCAGGGTGCGCCTCTTTTGACGAGGATAAATATGAGTATCAGCCTCTCCGGGCAGTTCTTGAAAAGCCGATTTCGGGCACATGCTATGTAATGCCGGTAATTGATGCAAGATCTCTTGAACAGATAATACCTCCCGATAATATCAACGGGGATCCGTTTGTAATTTTCATACCCTTATGGATGTATTCAAAATCTGAAGTAAGTCCATTGTCGAAATATAATTATTTCCGCCTTGATCTTCAGGATATGATGCAGGCGCTCGTTACAAAAGACCTGCAGTTTTCAGGAATTTTCCGTGGGGTCAAGGCAGTCCATTTTGATGGCAACTATGAAAAACCCGGTTCTCTGGGCTATACTTTAAGGTTGAAAATCATCAACTGTGCATGGGAGAGGTATTTTACGACATATGGTCTT
This sequence comes from uncultured Victivallis sp., assembly GCA_964540865.1. Taxonomy (GTDB): domain Bacteria; phylum Verrucomicrobiota; class Lentisphaeria; order Victivallales; family GWF2-50-93; genus GWF2-50-93. Next base: position 39,078 of record CAZION010000034.1, on the reverse strand, counting down.
GCATATCCAGGTGCTTTCCTTTGGATGTTCGGGTTTCCGGTTTCATATGGAAAAGTGTCAATGGAAATAGAAGCTCAGCTTGTAGAGTCCGGGACGCCGACAGTGGTTGCAAAAGGGAGATTCAAAGCTGAAACATCCTGCACTGAATATCTTTACGACCAGGTTGACTACATGCCGCCCAAGGCGGAATTCAAACTTGCCGAAATTTTTCCGCAGATAACTTCGCAGCTGAGAGAATTCATTGTGAAGAGCCTTCGCAAGGACTGACGTTGTTCCCTTTCAAAATTTTTCCACAAGCGTGATAATTAATATTCACCTTTGTAATTTTTTCAGGCATGAAAAAATTTGCTGCCAGCGTGTGATCTGGAGAGAAGGCGTGAGGAGGGGAGTTGGAGCCAGCTCTCGGATTTGAACCGAGGACCGACGGTTTACAAAACCGTTGCTCTGCCACTGAGCTAAGCTGGCTTACGTATTCAACGTAAATAAGTTACAATCTATTTTTGCCTAAATACTGCTACCAACTTGCTACTATACGCTTTACAGTGTAAGTTAGAGCAGGACATAAAAACTAACAAACTATTAATATATATGATGTATTTATGCTTTACAAGAGGAAAAATTCAAAATTCTGGTATGTCCTGCAGCCGATAAAAAATGAAAAAGGCAAATGGACTAAGCGCTGGATAAGCACAGGCACTGAGAATATTGAAAAAGCAAAGGACTTTGAATATTCACTTCTTAAGGGCGTTAAAGACGTAATCAAGAAAATCACTAAGAAAAAACGCGTTGAGAAATTCATCAAGGATGTAGCGGAGCAGGTTACCGGCAAGGTCATTGGAGAATCAGGAATTCCGGTGGATAATGTCTGGAACATGTATCTGAAAACACCCAGCCAGAAGACAAGAACCGAAAGGACCCTTGATTCAAAGAAAATTATATGGAACAGGTTTAAATCCTGGTTGAATAGAAATTACAATAGATGTGAAAAGATAAATGATATAAGCCGTGAAATAGCCTATGAGTATATGATGAGCGAGGTCAAGGGCAAATCATCGGTAACCTATAACAATACGAAGTTTTCCCTGTCGAGTATCTGGAAAGAGCTGTTGATTTCCGCAGATATCAAGGAGAACGTCTGGAAGTTTGTCCCCTCTCCGGGCTGCCGGGAGAAGAATTGATGCTGGCGCCAAATTAATATTTTTAGGATAATCCCGTATTTAAATAATTAAGACATGAAACATCGTTAATAAATAAGAGAGGAAATTACAATGGCAGTTAAAAAGAAAGCAAGTAATGCGGAAATTCTGAAACAGGTATTATATGAAATGCTCACATTGGCCCATTCTGTTGAATTTCTGACAAAAAACAGATGGATAAAGGGGCAGAGCCTTATTGATTCCAGCGAAGTGATAAAAACAGCTTCAATAATCAAGATGAGGCTCCTTTATGATTTTCTTTATTCTCCGAAGCCCGCAAAGAAGACGGAAGTCATTGAAAAAGGAGAAATCTGCAAGGACGATTATACCGCTCAAAACGACTTTGATATAACAGTGCCGAAGCCAAGTCTGGTAGGATGTGACGCAAAAGGGATGTTCACCAGGCAATCGGTCAATAAATTTATTGTCCATCTTACAGAGGAAAGAATAACAAAACCGAAAGAAATACCTCTGCCAAAATTCAACGGGGGATCGGATTCAATAATTAAGAATTCCGCGTTAATCCTGGCCAGTGCGGAGAAATTTATCGACAGCCTTGCAAAAGGCAATTTCCTGAACTTGAACCAGGAGGGGGAATATTATCTGGAGGACTTTAAAAAAACTGTTATAAGGTTAAAAGAGAATCCCATATTCAACCAAACTTATAAATAATGGAAATCTAAATACATTTTTATTTGAAATATCTTTTATGGAAGGTCTTTTCAAAGCAAACTTGTAATTTAAATATTGTTTTGCTATTTTTGGGGACTGAATTTTAGGAGACTTAGAGCAGTCATGGCGAAAAGCAGCGAATATACTCTTGAGCTTCTTATTGAATCTGGAATGCTCACCCAGGAGCAGATTGACCAGGGTTGGCAGAAAGTTGCGGATTCCGGCGGAAAACTTGACATCCTTGACGCCCTCAAGGAGATGAAGTTTATTGACGAGAAGGAGCTTCTCTCGATACTTGCACAGCAGTATGGTCTTGAGACAATAGACCTCAATGAATATCAGATACCCCCTGAAGTTATCGAGTCAATGACCTCTGAAGTTGTCAAGGAATACAAGATAATTCCTGTAATGAAGCATGAGAATACGATAACTGTTGCAATAAGCGATCCCTCCGATATTGAAACCATTGACGCCCTCAGGTTCAGGCTCAAATGCGATATAGAGGCTGTAGTCGCATCAAAAGAGGAAATAGCAAAGCTTACGGCTCACTACTACGGGACGGTCGGGGAAAGTGTTGATTCTTTCCTCCAGGGGATGGAGGGTGGAGACCTTGAGACACAGGTAGCAGGCGCCGTAAGCGAGGATGCGGTTGACGAGGAGGCCCCCATCATCAAACTCGTATCCCTCATCATCATCGAGGCATTTAAAAAGAGGGCCAGTGATATTCACCTTGAACCGTTTGAGAAATGCTATAGGATCAGATACAGGATTGACGGTGCGCTCCGTGAAATGGAAAGTCCACCGAAATATCTCCAGCCCAACATCACAAGTCGTCTGAAGATCATGGCTAGGCTCGACATTTCTGAAAAGCGCGTTCCTCAGGATGGACGTATCCAGCTCAAGGTTGAGGGAAAAGATATTGACTTGCGCGTATCGACAATTCCGACAACGCATGGAGAAAGTATTGTCATGCGAATCCTCGATAAATCAAGCATACAGCTTGATATTCCAAAACTTGGATTCTATAGCGATGACGGAGAACTTGTAAATAAAATACTTGGAATGCCTGACGGGGTGTTCCTTGTTACAGGTCCAACAGGTTCCGGGAAAACTACATCCCTTTACGCATTTCTAAATACAATCAACACTCCCAACCGGAAAATCATTACTGTGGAAGATCCGGTGGAATATCAGTTGTCTGGAATTAACCAGGTGCAGGTGAACCCCATAATCAAGTTCACATTTGCCGCAGCTCTGCGCGCCATGCTGCGGCAGGCGCCAAACATAATAATGGTAGGTGAAATCCGAGACCTTGAAACCGCTGAAGTTGCAGTAAACGCCGCTCTTACCGGACACCTTGTGTTCAGCACTCTTCATACAAATGATGCGCCAGGTGCAGTCACCCGTCTCATTGATATGGGGGTTAAGCCTTTCCTTGTAGCCTCTTCGGTCAGGGCGATCATGGCGCAGCGTCTTGTCAGAAGAAACTGCAAAAACTGCATTGCCCCGTATGTTCCGGACGCCGAAGAACTACAGCTGATGGATCTCAGCGAGGATTTTGTCAAAAGTTCCACCCTGATGAAAGGGAGAGGATGCAACGAATGCGGTGGAAGCGGATACAGGGGGAGGGTTGGCATATACGAGATATTCATGGTTACCGAGGAAATACAGAATCTTATTTATAAAAAAGTTTCTTCTAGTGTGATTCGGGAGGCGGCAAGAAAGCTTGGAATGAGGACCCTTCGCGAAGATGGCCTCCGAAAGGCTGCTGCCGGCACAACAACATTGGCCGAAGTTCTTGCAAATACTGTTATTGATGAAACGTCTGATCATTAATTTAACCGGGGATTTTTTATCATGCTTGATTCTGAAAGCGAATCGCTTAAAGGCATACTTTTGTCAGAGGAAATATGTTCTGAAACTCAGCTTCTTGAAATAGAAGAGGAATTTGCCAGGACAGGAAAGCGTTTTGCAGATCTTCTGATAGATTTTGGAATTGTCAACGAGGAAAACCTTCTCCAGCTGATGGCCACAAATCTTGGTACTGATGTCATTGATCTTGCGGGTGTCGAAATTCCCAAAGATATAATCGACATGATTGATTCACAGACCATAAGGATGTACGGAGTCATGCCTCTTTCATTTGATGGAACCGTCATCACAGTGGCGTCAAGGAATCCGCTGAACTATCAGATCGCCGATGAATTGAGATTTATCCTCGACAAAGAAATAAAAGTTGTAGTTGCAAGGGAAAAGCAGATTGACAGCATGATAGAGAAATACTATCCGGTGGAATCCGAAACCATGCACGATATGCTTGCGTCCATGGAGGTGGATCTCGAGGATGGGGCAGAGAAGAATTTGGATGCCTTGAAGGATGAAGAAATTGAAAACATGGCCAATGATGCGCCTATCGTCAGGTTTGTCGATGTTGTCATGTATCAGGCCATCAAGGCAAAGGCGAGCGACGTGCATTTTGAACCGTTTGAAAAGGAATTTAAAATCAGATACCGTGTTGACGGTGCACTATATGAAATGGCCCCCCCTCCTAAAAATCTTGCAGTTCCAGTTATAAGCCGTGTAAAAATCATGAGTGGACTGAATATTTCCGAACGCAGACGTCCACAGGACGGACGTATCCAGTTGAAAATTGGAGGACGTCCGGTTGATCTCCGTGTTTCAAGCCTACCGACCTCGCACGGTGAATCGGTGGTTCTCCGTGTTCTTGACAGGTCTGTCGTCAATCTCGACCTTAATGTACTCGGAATAGGTGAAGATGTTCTTAAGGTAATGCGCAATATCATCCATATGCCAAACGGAATATTTGTTGTTACCGGACCCACCGGTTCAGGAAAAACAACAACACTGTATTCTGCCGTTAAGGAAGTAAACAACATGGAAGACAAGCTTCTAACGGCTGAAGATCCGGTGGAATATGATCTTGACGGTGTCATCCAACTCCCAATTCATGATGCCATAGGAATGACTTTCGGACGTGCGCTCCGCGCATTCCTCCGGCAGGATCCCGATATTATAATGATCGGGGAAATCCGAGATCTTGATACCGCCCAGATGGCCATTCAGGCATCTCTGACAGGTCACTTTGTGTTCAGCACTCTTCATACAAATGATGCCTCCGGTGCAGTTACACGACTTATAGATATGGGAGTTGAACCCTTTCTAATAACTTCATCACTCATAGGTGTGCTTGGACAGCGACTAATAAGGAAAGCATGTCCAAACTGCAAGACTGGATTTGTTCCGACCGATGACGATCTGAAACTGCTTGAACTGACCCGTGAAGATGTAGGGGATAAAAAATTCTATTACGGCAAAGGCTGCCCGAATTGCAACCAGAGCGGGTATAAGGGAAGGAAATCGATAAGTGAACTTCTAGTCATGAGTCCGCAGATCCGTGAACTTGTCACTCAGAAAGCTCCAACAATCGTAATTAAGGCGAAAGCCAGGGAGCTGGGAATGAGGACGATGAGGGAAGATGGAGTCAGATCCATTCTTGACGGAGAAACGACCATGGAGGAAGTCCTCAAATATACGTAATTTAGGGAATTGTCTGAACTTGGCGAATAAAAATTTTAACGAAAATGATATGGGTGGTATTTATGGATCTCGAAATGGGTGAACTTCTACAGCTTGTTGTAGACGAAGGTGTTAGTGATTTGCATATTGAAGTTGGAGCCCCTCCGATGCTTCGTCTGCACGGTTCCCTGACTCCGGTGGATGCTCCGATATTGGGACCTGAAGACACTGAAAGGCTGGTTAAGGCCGTTGCTTCCGAATCCCATCAGCAGAAAATAAAGCAGGACGGTGGTGTTGACTTTGGTTTTGCATTCAGCGATAAAGCCAGGTTCCGTGTCAGTTGTTTTAAACAGAAGGGTTACTATGGGATGGTTCTTCGTCAGATTCCGAACAGGCTCCTCACCCTTGATCAGATAGGACTTCCCCCTTCAATCAAGGATATTCTTTTCAGACCCCGCGGTCTTGTACTTGTCACCGGCCCCACCGGAAGTGGAAAAAGTACAACCCTGGCTTCAATGATGAATATTGTAAATGAGGAACGGGACTGTCATATAATCACAGTTGAGGATCCGATAGAATTTTATCATACCCATAAAAAAAGTGTCGTAATCCAGCGCGAGGTTGGAGTTGATGTTCCTTCTTTTTCTGAAGCGCTGCGAAGAGCCCTGCGTCAGGATCCGGATGTTATCCTGGTCGGTGAAATGCGGGATCTTGAAACAATGGAAGCAGCTGTGTCGGCGGCTGAAACTGGACACTTGGTTTTTGCGACACTTCATACAACCGGTGCCGCACGTACGGTCGACCGTATTGTTGATGCGTTTCCAAGCGACCAGCAGGAGCAGATTAGAACTCAGCTTGCATCTTCGCTGATTGCCGTAATTTCACAGGTTCTCCTGCCGAGAATAGACAAGCCGGGGCGGGTCGCCGGATTTGAAATTATGATTTCCACCCCTGGAATACAATCACTTATCCGTGAAAACAAAACATTCAGGATAACATCCGATATTCAGACCGGCGCAAAGTATGGAATGAACACCCTTGACTCACACCTCCTTGAATTATACGAAAGCCGCATTATATCTTATGGTGAAATGATAACCAAGGCGCAGGACGCGCAGGGCATCCTTCAGAAACTTGAAGGTGCGAGCAAGAAGAAATAGATAATATTGTTTAAATAAAGGAAGGAGGTTTTTTCATGCCTATTTTTCAATATACGGCTATGGATTCCTCAGGTAAAGAGAAAAAAGGAAGGATGGAGGCTGCGAATGAACAGGCGATAAACGCAGCGCTTAAGGAACAAGGCATGTTCCCCACCACCATCAAAGAGGACAAGGCTTCTTCTGGTGCTAAGAAAAATGCAAGGCCCGCTGCAGGAGGGCCTGCCGGAGCCAAGCCGAAAAAGTCGTTTATGGACATGAAGCTCTCGCTTGGAGCGCCCGCTGTAAAAACGAAGGATCTGACGATTATCACCCGCCAGATAGCCATTCTCCTCGATGCCGGTCTACCCCTTGTCCGTTCCCTCAGGACACTTGAAAAACAGGCGAAAAACCCTGCCGTCAAAAAAGTCATGAAAGATGCGGCTGATTCTGTTGAAGGAGGCTCCACTTTCTCCGAGGCCCTTTCGCAGCATCCGAAAACTTTTGACAAGCTGTATCTCAACATGATACGTGCCGGAGAAGCCGCAGGTGCAATGGAGGTCATCCTTGACCGTCTTGCCAAATTCATGGAAAAGGCGGCGAAACTCGCTGGAAAAATCAAAGCCGCGATGATTTATCCGTCGGTTGTTCTTACTATCGCATTGCTGATCACTTCCGGATTGATGGTTTTCATCGTTCCGAAGTTTGAAAAGATATTTGCTGAACTGCTCGGAGGAACGGCCCTGCCCCCTCTAACCCAATTCGTTATCGGAATAAGTAATATAATGCAGAAGCAGTTTATCCCTGTGTCTATTATTTTGGGAATAGTCTGGTTTGTATATACCCTTCTCGGCAAGACAAAAAAGGGGAGGTATTGGATAGATTGGGTGAAATACAGGGCCCCTCTACTGGGGCCAATCATCTCCAAATCATCCATCGCCCGTTTCTCAAGAACGCTTGGAACCCTTATGAGTTCCGGAGTTCCCCTCCTACAGGCTCTCCAGATCGTCAGGGACACCTCCGGAAACGAGGTTGTCGCCTCCGGTATCCAGAAAGTTCATGACGCTGTAAAAGAAGGTGAAGGTGTGGCACCACCGCTTGCGGCAACAAAGATATTCCCCGACATGGTCATAAGCATGATCGAAGTTGGTGAGGAAACAGGTAAGCTTCCGGATATGTTGGAAAAGATCGCTGAAACCTATGACGAGGAAGTGGATAACGCCGTCGATGTGCTAACATCCATGATCGAACCTCTGATGATCATCTTCCTGGCTGTCGTAGTAGGTACGATCGTTATAGCCCTGTTCATGCCTCTTATCGCTATCATCAACCAGCTTGGCGGATGATTCCCCAGGCATAATAATAATAAAAGTTGGAATTCAGGAGCCAGGATGGATCCGGATTTGAGTCCGGATTTCATTCTGGCTCCTTTTTTTAACTACAGGCAAGATGTTGACCATTCTAATTCGGCACCGAAGGTTACCAGGGACTGTGCTACATCTTTAAATCAAATTTCTTCAAAACCGGAACATTAGTGTTTACAAGCTCCAGGATATTATTGGAGCCCCCTATATTTATTTCAATCTTTTTGACACCGGATTCCTGGGTGATGATTTTTATTTTCATAGGCTTTCCCCGTATAACATATTCGATGAAACAGTCAGTCCCCGTATTCCCGTTTTTCTCAAAACGGCAATTTATATTACCCTTCTTGAATATTTTTTCGTTTTCACCTGAAATAAAATTTATTCCGCATCCCTCTTTCTCGGCTGTTTCAACTGTCTTTTTCGAAAACCAGCTCTGTTTGTATCTTTCAGGCATCACCAGCTGTGAAACGCGGATTCCCGACAGGACATGTCTGGATCCGCCGCAGAAATCTTTGCGAGATTCGCAGATCAGGAGAGTATCCACCGCATCAACCCCTTTACTGTAAATCAGATTCATGATCGGTCGTGCGGCCTGTTTGGACCCTGCATTGACAATGAACGCCCCGCTGTCACCGGGCGGGCAAACCGCTATCATGGGTTCCTGGCTTTCCCCGCCGGAGATTATATAAATTGAACCCCTACTGAAAGTGTTGTTCCAGTACCAGAACCCTGTGATCGCGACAACAATCGCGGACGATATGATGAAAGTCCTTTTCCTCTCAGATGTGATTACAAGAATTACGGCAATATAGAATAAGACAAGGATCCACAGGGGAGGTTTGAGGAGGTATTCGTTTCCAAAGGATGCGCCTATTTCACTTACGTTACGGATTATGTCCAGGGACCATTCGCTGACAATATTTGCGAAATTCGCAACCGGCCAGAACGGGAAAAATACGATTTTCACTATGACAGCGCCGGAAAACAGGGAAACAAAAGGGATTATTATGAAATTAGCCAGTATTGACGACGATGAGAAAAGTCCCTGATAAACTAAGCAAAGCCCCATTCCTGAAAGCCAGGCGACAATACTTGTTATGATGGAGCGAAGAATATTGACTGTAAATCTGTTTTTTATCAGGTTTACAGAAAATTTTTGCTGAACCGGGATCCATTTGGCCTTTTCCATGGCCGAAGATACCAGTTTTTCAGAGCTGTTCCATGAAAGCACCAGGAAACCGGCGACAATGAATGAAAACTGGAATCCCACATCCAGTACGGCAAAAGGATTGAATAAAAGTATTATGGCCGCTGCAACAAAAACCGAATTCAGGGACGATGACGGATAAAGGAAGGCCCTTTGAACGCACCAGACGCTTATCATAAGGAGCGACCTTACGGCAGGCGGAGACATCCCGGTTGTGAAAACATATATGAATATCATCGCTGGAATTATGAGATGCCTCGCCCTGAACGGGATCCATCTGAATATCCAGAAAAGCATTACTGCAATTATCCCCACATGAAGACCGCTTATTGAAAACACGTGTATCGTTCCGCTTTTAAGAAAATTCCTGCGGTCTTCGACACTCAGCCCCTGTCTGCATCCGAAAATAACTGCAGCAGCTATCTTCTTGTTTTCCGCATCCTTCATGCCGGCGACAGTCTTGTTCATCAGGAAGTCTCTCATTGACAGGATATTGGAATGAATATTGTATTTGTCGCATTTTTGTATGACCTCACAGTTGTCAGCATTGAATACTCTTCTCGTTCCGTTTGCCAGAAGATATTTTTTAAAATCAAAATCGCCTTTGAAAAGAGGGGGTTCGGGAATATTGAAAGCTCCCTTCAAAAGGATTTTGTCACCGTATTCAAGTCTTGGGCATTCCCTTGGCAGGATTGTAGCGGCAAGACCTTCGGTTTCGTGCCAGCTGTCCGACTCAGTATATTTGAACCGGAGTACGTTTGTTTTCATGAGATAGGGTTGGGGAAGCCACTCTGCCGACTCCTGTGATGAACAGGTGGTATCGGCAACCTCGGCTTCAATTATAGCTCCGCAGTTTTTGCCCGGCAGCATTGAATCATAGTTTTTATCCGCCGGGGTCCTTGCGTTTAAAGTCAGGATGAAGGCCAATGTTGCGAATATCGCAACCTTTATAATATTCCTTATATCGAGGAAGGTGCAGAAAAGGACGCATAGTAGTAGCGAGCATGACAATGCCGGAAAAAATAGGATTTCAGGGTTGAACGAGAAAGGGATTATCCCTATAATCATTGCAGTCAAAACCGGAAGTGAGGGGTTGATCCGAAACTGTCCGGTCAAAACTTCCCTGATTTGAGAAAATCGGGATCTGAATCCGGCCGCAAGTCTCCGTAGGTGGCAAATTATCTCCGTCAAAATATAGGCCCTGATTATTTATTTCACCGTTTTAATCCAATCCGGGGAAGCGAAAAAATCAATTGCCCTGTAGTTGTCGCTCATGGTGCAATAATGTTCTACACCGGAAGGAACAAAGAATTCCTGGCCAGCGCTATAGTTTTTTGTCTCGTCACCTATCGTCAACGAACATGAGCCTGTTACGATGATTCCCCATTCATCGTGCGGATGTGAGTGGCCGGAAACGGAAAAACCTTTTTTCACTTCCCAGAAGACCACCTGCGATTTCTCTCCGTTCAGAACCCAGCCTGACAGATCAGATGAAACACCTGATGCCGCCTCGGGCAGGCATTTCTTGATCGCAGTTGGGAACCCATCCAGTTTCGCATGATACTTGCCCATTTTTGAACTCCTTGTAGTTAATCCAATTCATTGAGAAATAAAGTGAACCTCTGAAAATTGATATGTTGTAAATCTTATTTTCATATTTGATGGAAGATAGCCAAATGTGAAAAATAAATCAAGCATACAAAGGCAGAAAGAACCGGATCCGTGCTTTTTAAGTAGATGCAGGGAAGCAATCAGGAAGTATAAGATCCTCATTCTTTTTCCATAGGCTCCCCGAGGCTTTTGGAATAGTCTTTCGGTGTCATTCCGGTCATCCGTTTGAATATCTTGAAAAAGAATGATGTATAGGGATAACCAACGGCATTCGAAATATTTTCAACCGAAAAAGTCCCGTCGCTCAGGAGATGTTTGGCAGCAGCTATCCTCTGTTTGTGCAGGATTGTGCTGAAGTTCTCCCCGGTCTCCTTTTTTATGATGGCACGCAAATGGGATTCGCTTACGCCAAGGGCCCGGCTCAAATCCTTCAGGTTGAGAGTTTTTGAATATTTTTCAGATATGAATGCCATGGCCCGGTTGACTATTTCCGACTGGTAACGGTGGCGGGTGGACGATTCCGGGAGCTTTTGAGGAACGGAAAATTCCACCTGGCGCAATAAATGTGCGAATAATTCTGTTAAGATACCGAATACGGATTCACGGAAGTACGGCATCTCCTGTGTGCTTTCCCGTTTCAAGCATTCCATCAATTCGAGACATCTCCGGTTGACCGGCAGGCTCCTGAGCAGAAGAGATTCGGGGATTTCCCCCCTGAACATGATGTTCAGATAATCAAAAGAAGAGCCTTCTTTCCCGCATATGAAATGCTCTATCTCAGGAGGTATGAATATGCATTCGCCGGGGTTGACTATTATCTCCCTCCCTCCGATTGTAAGCACTATCGACCCGTAGTCAATATAGATGATTTCATAAACATCGGGCTTATGTGTGTGCGGGCTCCCGGTGAAGTTCCGACGTTTCCCCTTATGGGTGACATCAATGATTTTATACATCCATATATTTTCAATGTTGTAGTCAATTTTCATTTAAATATCCCCTTGAAAGCATTGTCTCGATAGTCGCATAGGCTGTTATTAACATCGGTTAGAGCGTTGCTTATTATAATTTCTCATCGTATAATATCCAACTGTAAAGCAAGAACAATTAAATAAAAAAAAGGAGACAAGGCAAGCATGAAACATCTAGAACAGAAAAAAATTATATCGGCTGTCATGATTTTTGCTGTGACACTCTTCGCTTCAGCCCAAGAGGCTTTGATCGCTACGGGAACTGTCGCAGACTGGGAAACCGGAAAATCGGACACATTATCAGCCGATTCTAAAGAGAAGGCCGTTGTTTGCGCTGGGAAAGGCAATATTGAAATAATATACAAAAACGCCATGAAAATTGATACTTTGAAAGCCTATGCTTTTTCCGGCATGTTCAAGACCGGAGCCGGTTCAGCTCCTGTCAAATGTTATTTCGGGCTTTCTCCGCTGAATGATAAAGGTGAGCAGATAAAGACAAATCAAATAAATTTTGTAAAGGGGACGGAAACGGAACTTGCTGCTGAATGTTCTCCAGATAGCACGGTATTGAAAATCAAGAACGGAGCGAACTGGAAACCGGATCAGCATTATTGCATAGCCTTTGAAGCTGATGATTCCGGCACATATTCGGATCTGCCCAATTCCAAGCTGTCTTCAGGCGGAATTCTGAAAGTGGAGAAGAAGGATGCCGATTATGAGGTGACAATGAAAACTCCCTGCCGTGTCAAATATCCGGCCGGCACAAAGATACGCGTGCAGAGCGCCGGACCATCTGCCATATACGGCGGCTCCGCCGGAAAAACTGTTTCCTCTGAATGGACTGAATTTAAAGGGTTGGTCAAACCGGCGGAAACCATTGAAAACATGAACGTGTTGGTGAATTGGTGGCCAGGTGTGGGTAAGGTGAAATATTTCATAAGCTTCTCGGCTGACACTCAGGACTCAGCCATAACTGTCTTGTTTAAAGATGTGAAGATTGAAGAGGTTAGATAACCCGATAAAATTATAATGGACGAGACAAAAAAGACAGCGTTGCCATTGTCAGTCAGGCCATATCAACTCATGTGTCTGATATGCTGGCTTGGCGAGGCGGAGACAGTCCGGAGGTTGAAGGATCCGGCATTAAACCGGATTTTTCAGGACATCCGGAAAAACCCCAGGATACCCTTGGATTTGGTTGATTATGAGGGAGATGCGCTTGACGGATGCAGTACGGATTCGCCGTGCGGAGTGATCTTTCACATGTTCCAGGATGAAAGTGTAAAGTCCAGATTCAAGGCGTTTTCCGGAAAATGGGAACGTGCGCGTACCGGACTTGGGAAATTGTTTGACACTTCAAAACATGTGCCGGGCACGGAAGGTCTTTGTTGGTTCGAGCCCAAAGCTCCGCCAGCATGGCGTGGGTGTCCACGGGCTGGAAACGGCGATTATGAGCGCGGACGGAAACGGTTGAGGTTGTTGGCTGCCGATATTCTGCCCGCCTATAACAGTGCAAAGGCTCAGCCGGAACTTGACGCCATCAAGGCAAAAACAGCTAGAGCCGTATTGGATTCAAAGGTCATCCGCCTGTTTCCAAATCATCTCCTGTTTGTAGCCAGCTCTTATCTCCAATGCGAATGTTTCAAGGATACTCCTGTCCTGCACGATAATTTGTGGGAGCCGGGCGAGGCAATCCGCCGGAATCCGAACATTCCTGTGATGCTGGTTCCTGACCATTGCATGGTGTGTTCTCCCTGTCACGCTTACGATATGGATGGTAGCGGCCTTTGCCAAATCAATCCGCTTCACATGAAAGGTGCCGAAAAGGTACTGGCAATGAATGCCCTGGTGACGCTGAGTACCTTGAGGACCCTTGGACTGGAATACTATCAGAAAGTTCCGGCGCATCAAATCTTGAAACTGGCCAAGGAACGGCTGACACCGGAGCACATTGCATTCACCTATCCCGGGTCTCCACCGGGGTATCATATCTTCGAACGAGCAATGCATGACGGAATGGGTTTTTTGGAAGCCTTTGAGAATCCTAGGTCGGTTCTGCGGCGCGTATCCAGTCTCCTGTCAGACCGGAGGGTATCCTCTCTTTTGCCGGAAGCCGAACGCAAACATGTTGAACATACTCTGTCCCAGGCCGGGCGGCATTTGAAACAAGGACACAGACACGATGCCTACATGGTGTTGACGGAATCCGCCTTTACCCACACTTGGAAGCAATACATGGAACTTATCCCCCTCGGTTACGCTCGGTTGCCGAAAACAGTACGCACACAATCCGATGCCTCTGCCGACCGCATCCTAAAGGCGACGATTATTCCAAAACACGTTTCCATCAGGGGAAATACTTCGCCGAGCATCTATTCATCCGGTTTTGTGACCATGGCCAATGTCAATCGTCCCGCCATCGCGGAGACCGCGTTGGCGGTGCGATACGATAAAAATCGTTTGCTCATCGATCTTATCTGCGCCGATCCGGATATGGGCCAGGTGAAGGCGGAAGCTCACGTTGGCACGAATTTGAGAATGGTAGGCCGCCGCTATGACCGGCGTGTGGAAGACGCTGTCCGGTTTACAGTTCAACCCAGGGCTGACTTAGGAGATATTTTTCATTTTGTGGCAAACTCCAAAGGAGTAAAGCTCGGCGAGCGTGTTTTCGTCCGGGACGGGTGCAGGAAGACGGAATGGATTGACGAAACATCCTGGACCGTTGTTCCATACAGGACCCGCACATTTTGGCGGGTGGAAATGGAGATACCTCTTTCTGTTTTCGGGGAGAAGACTGTGCGCGATGCGACATGGAGGATGAACGCCCACCGCTATTTCCGAAACAGCCTTGTTGACCATCATTCATGGAATCCAACGACCGTTTGGAATGTTGATGATCCCGGGCAGTGCGGCCGAATGGTGTTCGGATAGAAGACGTTCCTGTGAGACATGCAGGTTACGCTTTCTGTTTCAATCTCTGGACAGCTCCTTCCCACTGTCGTCGGGCACTGCGGGCGAACCAGCCGTTTTCAGGCATTTGATCTAGGTAGGCTATCACTTGGCGCATGGAGGTCTCGTCCTTTGCAACTGCTGCGCGTTGCCAGTAGCCGACATACTGTGCGAAACGTTCGACCTGCCGTTTTTCCCGGTCCGTGCGGGCCAATTGACGGGCCTCATCCAAAGCCGCATTCAGGTCGCCCGCCCTGGAGGCGAAGTAATCGGCCGTATTTCCGTAAGGAAGGAGGAAGGCTTTGACCTCTCCATGTGGATGTCCTCCGAGGTTCAGCTTTTCATGCATCTCTGTGATCTCCTGCAAGGTCGGCGTCCACGATATTTGTCTGTCATCAAGGGTGTTTCCAAGAGCAGGAATCGCTTCGGAGGCCTTCTGGAGTTTCTCATAGATGGGTTGGAGTGCCGGTGCCGCAGCTCCAAACATGCCGAGCAGATAATCCTCCAGCAGTTTCGCGTGGTCCACATCATCCCGCCAGGCGCTTTGAGCAAAGGCGGCAAGGTTCAAACCATAGGCGTCATGACAGGTCGCCAGGCACTGGATAGTTGCGCCGGCAACGCCGATGGCCTTGAGGTGAACCCAGTCTTCACAGATTATCTTTGACATCGGATACGGGAGCCCCAGCTGTGAGTTCATCCCCATGTAATAGGCATACTTGATGACCGGCGATTTGATCTTGGACCTCCAGCGCTTGAACAGGTCGAAATATAAGGCGTTGACATGCGAAGTCCGGTCTTCGCGCAACGGACGTGAACCGTCGCGCCAGTAGGTTGCAAGCCAGATTGAAATGTTGTCTTCCATTATAACGTCCTGGGGTGGCGCCGCCAGATCCACGTACGCCCCTCCGCTGATCAGCACGTCGGGAAACTCCTTTTTCACCGCCGCCGCCACGCAATTGAGAAGCTTCCCGTAGCGGTTTGAAACACTGCGGTTTTCCTCGCCCCTGCGGTAAAGGTGGGGGCGTGTCGCATCGGTGGGATCGATATCCTGTGCAAGGCAGGCCGCGCACTGACATGCCCCGACTCCGTCCTCGGGAACGATTCCAATTATCTTGATGTCAGGATGGCTCCGCACGAAAGAGATAACATTTTCCACGAGGGTCTGCACAGCCTGTTCATTGCTCGTGCAAATGCAGAACTGAGAAAGGTTTTTACCGCGCTCACCGGCTATCAGGGAATACCATTCCGGATGCTTTTCCAGGTATTTGCCAGGGGAAAGCCAGAAGCGCAGGTTATGGTGGTTGATATCGGCTTTGAGGCCGCGCCTGCGCATTTCCGGTAGAATATGCCTGTTGAACCAGGCCTCTGTGATGCGAACCTTGTCACCATGTATGGCTCCGACACGTTCGCCGGTCGCCGGATCTATCTCAAGGTGCGCGTGGGCTTCATCAGGCGCCAACATTATCATCGCATAGTTGAATCCGTTCTTGGCCATCCAATCCAACTGTTGATGATAAAGGGATGCGGGATTTATTGTGGCAAACTGGATTCCGCGATACCAGAGTTTAGGCTCGCGGCGCACGGGCTGTTGCACGGAATCAAGGGCATGTCTCAGGGGAATATATTCACCATCAGTGCCGAGGCCGCTGAAACGGCATCCGCCCAGGTCACGCAGGAGCGCGTAAACGCCGAAGAGCAATCCCAAATCACCTCCGGAGCTAAGGCGGATACCGCCGGCACCGTCCGGGTCCCACTTGTAACCTTCATCGCTGAGGCCGATCTTGCTGTCCACCTCAAGGGTTATATGCGTATCCTCGACCTCCATCTGCCGGAGATAGCGTTCCAGTTCCCCGGAGGCGAACCGACGAGGCTCTGTGCTAGTATCAAGATTCGTTATCTTTATGCCCATGTGCATGTTCTCCAAAACTGGCATCACCGGAAAATAATTTGACGGTATTCCCACAGCTTAACGCTTACCAAATTCCCTGTCCAATCAAGTTTTACAATCGTAACTTCAGGACAATGTAACCATAGGCATCTCCAACAGACAACACAATGCCTGTGGCGGGGACTTCATCTGTTGTGTGAAGCGTGACCGATGGGGTCTTTTCGACGATGCTGATTTTTCTGCCGGTGAAATTTGGTGGCAGTTTTATCGTATCGCGATCAATCTTCCGGTGATAATCCGCGTAGAGGATGATGTCATCGCCTTCGGCATGCCAGTAGACGCAGGTCGCATTTGGATAAGCCTGTGGGGCAAAGTAGTCGCGATATCCCACGCAGTGAAATTCCATGCCAGCAGGAATCAATCCCATCTTGGAATCCATTGCGTAGGGATAAGACTTTAAGGAGGTATATAGAATTGCCGCATTTTTCACATTGCCGGCCCGCACGTGCGGCTGGGTTACGCCTTGAATCAGCGAATATCCCAAGGCGAAGCCGATCTCACGCACATTCCTGTTGTTTTCTTTGCGACTGAGGAACTGTATGAATCTTTCAGGGAGGTTTTTAGAGTCTTCAACATAAGTGCCATCAGTACTGAAATTAATCGAAGCCGGTGGTTTATCATTGTAATCCTGGATCTTCTGAAAGTCGAAATTCTTTCCATCCAAGACAAAAGGTCTCGTCTTCGGGACGTAATATTCCCGCGAGTATGAGTTTCCACGTGTTGTAAGAGGCGCGGTCATCACGAAAAGAGCAGATCCCAGATTGAAGGATTGCAGTGCTTTGGCTTTTGTTTCTATGACATTCGAGCCGTTCGGATAAAAGCGATATACAATTTCAAGTCGCAACACGGCATCCAGATGATCGGCGATAAAATTCCGTTCGATTCCAGGATGTGCGATGACATCGGCCAGTACTGACCCAGGATTGATGATGTCATACTCCTCCGCTATTTCGAAATAGTTGCAGGTCGTCACGGTGCCATCTGCCAGAGGTGTTTTGCCGTCAGCAAGGTATGCCTGTTTGCGGATCCGGCAGGCTGGACGCAGTTGGATCCCGTTATTTTTGGTGAATATAAGTTTGCGCCCGTCATTCTTGCCGGTTAGAGTGTTGCCGGAGATGGTAAAATTGAATTTCCATAAAGGAGCAGTAGCCGTGTTTTCACCCAAAAACCAGAGTGTGTCAGGGGAAACTATTTTAACAAGATATAACTTGCGCCCTTTTTCGTCGGTCCACTCCTTGCCAAGGTCAGCCGTCGCCAGACCATGCCCGGTGCAAGTTAACTCGCAGACACCTTCAGCACCGTGATTTCCGCCGATGTAGGTTCCATTGATGTTCCATGGTGCGGCATCGTCACCATTGCCATGAATGGTGAGACCATCCCATAGTGTATAATCCGTCGTCGAGGAGGAATCCACCAGGAAGGTCGAGCGGAAATTAATTTGACGGTTTTCCCCCAACTCTATCCTGATGACCAGATCTTTTTCCTTTTGGAAGGGACTGCGGATCAGGATTACATCTTTGTTCTTGACGACCTGCAGATGTGTAGCGAAGGATGCCTGTTCAGGCTTGGATGTGGCAGAAGGCAGTATATCCTCAGCCGCCTGTGAGCGAAGCGCAATTCCGCCAGATGCCAGAAGAACAAGCAAAGTTCCGATTTTCATTTTCCGACTCCTGGTTAAAAGTTTTCAGGGACTGTCAACTACAATCGTCTTTTTTATTATTGCTTGCAAACAACATTCGCATAAATAGTCGTATTGACTTCTATTACCATCGCATAGCGCGTTGTCCAGAGCTGATTTTCATTATATAATAGTAGCCATAAACAGAATACGTCTTGCTCTGTCAAATAAGGAAATCTAAAATGCGTATTGATTGTCATGCACATGGGTGGTGGGGGGTGGAACCAAGACCGGAAAGCACTGGATTGTATATTGACGAATGCCGGAAGCGCGGCATTGACAAGGTTGTGCTGATCCAGGCGGAAGACCGTCAGCTTTTTGAGACATTCAAACTATGCCCCGATTTTGTCATTCCGGTTGCCCAGGTGGACATTGATACTGTGACACCCGATGGAATAAGCCGTCTGATAGAACGTGGGGCCAAGGGGATCAAATTCATCGGGCCGATGCATCCCTACAGCGCGGATATTTATTTCCCATTGTATGAACGGGTTTGCCAGCTTGGAGTGCCTGCCGTATTTCACACCGGATATCTGATGGTCGGACTTTTTGAGAAGGGCGGGGCATTCTATGAAAAACCGTCGTTGATAGACATCACCTACATGCGTCCGGCGACAATTGACAGGATTGTGCGGGGCTTTCCGGATTTGAAGATCCTGATGGCGCATTTCGGTAATCCATGGTGGGAGGAGACCTGGAAAATGATTTCCACCCACAAGAACGTATATGCCGACTTTTCCGGTGGCACCGCATGTCGCCGCTCCCTTTCTATGTGGGGCGAGATGTTTGCTCCCGATGGGGAGCTTGATGCCGCTTCAGCTGAAAAACTGTGTTTTGCATCGGACTGCACCTATTTCATCAGAGATTACTTTGCATTTGAAAAGTTTATTTCCTTCTATCAGCGTTTTTTCGATAAGGTTGAGATGCCTGAACCACTGCGTGAAAAAATCAACTCAGGGAACAGCCTGAATCTTTTTAAATAATGATGAGAATACAACAGGAGAGCGTATTATGAAGAATCAGCATGCTGTTTTTGGTGTGGCGGACCTAGCAAAACGCATCTCGTTGCGGCAGAGAGGCTTCACTCTTATTGAGCTCCTCGTTGTAATAGCAATCATCGGCATCCTGGCCAGTATGCTGTTGCCTGCCCTTAGCAACGCACGCGGGATGGCGAAACGGAGTGCCTGTCTGAACAATTTAAAGCAGATCGGGACAGCGGTCCACCTATATGCCAGTGATTATAATGACTACATCCCCCCTTACGATTACATTTACAATGGGCGTGACCATTATTGGGTTTTTATGCTTTATCCTTATTTGAGCTCCACAATCAATGCAAGCTCCAAGTCATTCTTATGCCCGGTTCTTGATGATATACAACCCGCAAATTCGTACAATGCCAACATTCTGATTTCAGAAGATCCTGATATCGTGTATGTTCATAATACCTATGCAGGGAATTTGTATTTGGGAAGGTGGACAGGTGTTGCATGGCTGGGGGGCAGGCTTCCGAGAAAAATTGCCAGCCAGAAAAATCTTGAGTCTACTGTTTTCGCGGCTGATAAAGGTTTCCCCAACGCAACTACTGCCAGTCCGGCAGTCCTGTATTTTGATCCTAGTTACGGAAATACATCTAGCGCCAACATGTGCATTGGTCCCCATTCGAGAACTAATAATGTGGTTTTTTTGGGAGGCAATGTTGATTCCTTTTCAAATACACAGATATATAATTATTATGTACAATATCAGTCGAACAACTTTCTTCCTTTTTGGGGATTGCTGCCGTAAACCGTTCTTATTAACATATGGAGTTATAACATGAAAATTAAACTGATTAATTTTGCCACGTGCGGGATCTTGGGCGCCATTATCGGACTGTCGGGTTGCGACACTCTGCGCACTGGTGAAAAGACATCAGTAAAAGAAACATCGGTATTTGAAACCAAACTGCGAGACTGCGTGATTTATATGCCGGATGGAGTGCCACCGAGTGTGAAAAGGGCTGCGGAAGAGTTGCAGTTCCATCTGGCGGAGGTGATTGGGCGCAAGCTGGAAATAGTTCGTCAACCCATAACTCCGATGATAGCTCTAGGAGATAGCCCGGAAGCCCGTGCAGCCGGGATCAAAACAGCTGAAATGCCTTATGAGGGTTTCAGAATTTTAAACTCCGGAGGCAATCTATTCATCGTAGGCCGCGATCTTCCAGGAGACGGGTTGACACCGACTGACGGCAAGAGTTTTGGTACCCTGTACGGTACATATGAATTCCTACAAACCGTCATTGGAATACGCTGGCTGTTGCCGGGCGAACTAGGCACATATTTTCCACCGAAAAATCCTGACCTCACGATTAGCCGATTAGATGTTTCCTTTGCACCGAAATTCAAATATAGGAATTTCTTTGCCCAGGCCGTCAACACCAAGGACTCGACAGATTACGGTTTGCGCAACCGAACTCTGAATAGCCAGTGGAAGATGGAAGCCACAGATCATGGATGGGATTGCCTTTATCCCGATATTGGCACACCTGATGCGGCCGTAGTGGACGACCGGATGAAAACGTTTTATAAGACGCCTGATATGTTTTCCATGTCTCAAAACGGAAAGAGGGTTGAGCCATCCACTAATGGCCTGATGCTATGTCTTTCAAGCCCGCAACTCCCGGATGATGTGGCCCGACGGGTCGCACAGCTTTTCCGTGCACATCCTTCACGGCACATCTGGTGCGTGGGTGCCAGCGACAGCGGACCCACCTGTTATTGTCTGGACTGCCAGAAACGCCTATACATCATGACCCCCGAGGAAATGGGTGCCATAGACATTGCCGACTACAGGCAAACCTGGACTCCGCTCGTCTTGGATTTTTATCGAAAAACGGCTGAAAAAGTAATGGTGCTGGCACCGGATGCTTATATAAACGGCCTGTGTTATCAGAAATACGAGTTCGTTCCCCGAGGAGCAAAGCCTTCGCCTTTTCCCGACAATTTTCTCGCTGGCATGGCGCCACAGCATACGGCTTACGGTCCGGTCCGCCTGTACGAACCAATCAATAAAAACTGGGAACGCTGGATAGATTCCTGGGACGGAGTGTTTAAAAAACAATTCTATTATGGGTTGGAATTCTGGCTCCTATCTTCGACCGGCGCACCCATGTCTCCGTATCCAGACATGATGAAATCCACCTTTAGCCGACTCTTGGAAAGGGGATACATCGGCGCCTATTTCTACAGCAATCCGATTGGGGCAAATGCTCCCTACGATTGGATTGTATCACAGATGCTTTGGAAACCTGATGGTGATCCCTCGGCGTTAATGGGCGAATTTTGCCACAAAGCCTACGGTGCGGGTGGCGGAGGTGTGGAAAAAATATATAGGTTGTCCGAAACCGGCATGAGGGATTTCATCACAGCATTGAAGGGTAAATTCGGCTACATCATGAGTCCAGAGATGATTCAAGATGTGTATGCAGCACATTGGCCCGAGTATGAAGCCTGTTACCGCGAGGCCGCCACCGGAGTTAAGACCCCCGGAGAACGCTGGCGTCTTTCAATGCTTGAAAACAATTTAAAGACGCTCTATTATCATATGGTGTCAATGGGGCTGGTGGAGGAAAACAGGCAGTCTCCGTTTTATCTTTCGTCCGCAGATTACCAGCAATTGGTAGAGGCTGGATATCCCGGAGGCCCGTTACGCGGATTTGTAGCCACTCCGCCGGAACCGCTAGCTTTGACACGTAACTGGAAACCGGTCCAAGCCACTGTGGCGGGTCAATTTCACAATACCGAACCGCGCGCAGAGACATTTCTGAGTGGCAGCATGGCGATCGTCTGTCTCGCGGAAGCCGATGGCGAAGCAATATTGCAACTCGAGTATCGACTTTCAACCAACAAGGCGACCGGAAGAGAGTATCTGCCAGAAATCGGCTATTATCACGTTTTTGACGGAGCCGGTAAAAAAATAGTCACAGCCATAGCCCGCAAAGGGAAAATCGGTTTCCCCGTGAAAAAGGGCGAGATTTACTGTGTAGCCTATATGCCGCTCGCGGCCGATGGATCCGGCTCGTGCTGGAAGGTGAAACAATCAACGTTGGTTAAATACGCCTATGGGAGCCAGCTTGACAAGCGCGGCCTGTATGTGACCGATCAGGGCAAGCCGGCAACCCCGTTCTATTTTTATGTTCCGGAAAAAACGAATGCATTTACAATGTATGTTAATTTCTATGTCCAGACGACAAAGGCCGAGCTGATTGCGCCGGACGGAACCGTTGCCGCAAAAGGAGCAGGCTATGCGGCATTTAAAATTGATCGTGCCGCAAACCATCTGCCTGCCGGATGGTGGAAAATAAAAATGCTCGACAATGCATCCGGTTTCATCCAGCAGGGACCGGAGTTGGACGGTTTTTTCGTGGATGATCCGGATAAGGCGCTCCTGGTGGAAATAAATAAATGAAGATCGGTGAATCGCAGGACATAAAAGCAGCAGAGATTGTAAATGATTTACGGTGTCTGGGTGTCAGGGAGGGTGATGCTCTGCTGGTTCACAGTTCGCTCAAAAGCATAGGCCGGGTGGAAGGAGGGGCGGATGTGGTGATAGACGCCTTGCTGGAAGTTCTTACCCAGGCAGGGACATTGCTGATGCCGTCTTTTCAAAACGGTTCCGAATTTTACCTGGTTGACAGGGGCTGTCGGTTCGATGTGAGGAGTTCTCCTTCGGAATGCGGAATCATAACCGAAATATTTCGGAAGCGTCCCGGGGTGATCCGTTCGTTGAGCCCGACCCATTGTACCGCCGGAATTGGACCTCTCGCAGAGAATATGCTGTCCGGGCATGATAAATGCCGCATTTCCGTCGGTCTTGGCTCCCCTTATCACCGGCTTGCCGAATCTGGAGGTAAGATCCTTTTGCTTGGGGTGACCCATAGCGCCAATACTAGCCTACATTTTATTGAAAATACCAATGGCGCCCCAACCATCTGTCGCAAGGAATATTATCCTACAGTAATCGATGGTAATGGCACGGAAATAACAGTTCCGACATTACCACATATGCCTGGACTGCCGCGCAATTATTTGAAGGTTGAACAGTTACTGTGTCAGGAAGGAATTCAGGCTGATGGGGCAATCGGCGCGGCGGAGGCTAGACTTGTTCAGGCACAACCTATGGCTGATCTGATCGGCGAAAAAATTCGAAAGCACCCTTTATTTCTGATTGAGACATTTGTTTTCAACTGACCGAAATGCAAATTGCAATTCACTGTATAATCTCCTGTTAATTTCAAAAAACAGTATTGTCTCATAATAGTCGAATAGACTGTCAATATCATCGTATAACGCGTTGTTAACTATAGCTTGTTATTATATACTCTATAATCATACTGGATACTTTTCTTTTATGAAAGGGGATTTCATATGCGTCATGTTTGCCAGGGAGCAAAGCTGATGTCAAACAGATATATCAGCAGTAGAAGCTACACGAGCATTGGGTTCACATTAATTGAACTCCTTGTGGTGATTGCCATAATATCTATTTTGGCGGGTATGCTTTTACCTGCGCTGAAAAATGCAAGAGAGCAGGCAAAAGCAATCGCCTGCGCCAACAATCTCAAACAGTTCGGGATAGCTGTCAATTCCTATACTATTGACAACAACGACTACGTTCCTGCATATAAGGATGAATCCCCTGACGGTTTTATGTTTACCGTGAAGCTCTATCCTTACGTAAATGACAACGCCGGTGTTCTCCTCTGTCCGACCCTTAATAATATGACTGGATACAAAGCCAATATAGGAGTAAAGCCCTCGGTCTTCGCACCAAACACCTACAACGGAAATATTGCTTTCGGGCAATGGTTGATTGCAAGTGGAACTTGGCAGGGAGCGAGGATGCCCAAAAAGATTTCCATCTTTAAAAGTATTGAGTCTGTCGCCTACATGGCTGACAAAGGAGGTGTAGGTCCTGATCCTAGTGATATAGGACCGGTTTATCTCTCTCCCGATTACGGCAATGCCACGAATGACCGCCGCTGCATTGGCCCTCATCTAAGAAGCAACAATGTCGTGTTTCTGGGAGGAAATGTCTCTCCGTATAAAAGCGAACAGATCTTTGATTTCTATGTACAGCTCCTTTCGGATAGCAGATTGCCCTTCTGGTCGTTTTACTGATTTGGGCTGGTGATTGTAATAGTAGAGGGAATTTTAAAAATAGTCAGAATAAAAGATAAATTGAAAGGTGTGAAAAATGAATTCTCGCTCACTGGCGGACATGTTATCCTTCAAAGATAAAACGGTGATGATAACAGGCGGCTGTCAGAACTTCGGATTGGAGATTGCGACCGGTTTTGCTGAAATGGGCGCCAATCTGGTACTTACATCGAGGAACAAGGAAAAGGCCGAGCAGAAGGCCGATGAGTTTTCCGGCAAGTTCGGCATTAAGGCGGCAGGATTCGGAATGGACATAACCGACGAGAAATCCGTTGCTGAAACTTTTGCGGAAGCCTTTGGTGTTTTCAATGAAATAGCGGCGCTTGTGAACAACGCCGGAGGTCACGGCTCCGGTACAACCGGAACCTTGGAGAAGGAGCCGCTTTCCTCATGGAACGGTTATCTGAACGCAAATATGACGGGAACTTTCCTCTGCCTTCGCGAATACTCAAGATACATGATGGAAAAGGGTTACGGTTCAATTGTCAACATCGGCTCCGTAACTTCACTTCTTGGTCGGGATAGAACTGTCTATGAAGGTCTTCCGATGATGCCCAACCCGATTCCCTACACCGCGTCAAAGGCCGGCGTAATCGGGTTGACTTACGATGCGGCGGCTTATCTTGGCAAATATGGGATCAGGGTGAACGTCATATCGCCTGGAGGTTTTGAACGTGGTCAGCCGGAAAAGTTTGTGAAGGCGTATGCTGAACGTACAATGCTAGGGAAAATGGGTCGAGACGGGCTGGATTTGAAAGGGGCTGCAGTATTTCTCTCCTCGGATGCGGCGGGTTATATAACAGGCCACAATCTTTATGTCGACGGCGGATTCAGCCGCTTCAAATAATGAAGAAACACAAGCTGATGACCCTGAGGACTATACGTATTATTTTTAATATGGGTTGAATGTTTTATTGTTGTGCCGCCACCCTGCGGGGGCTGGGTATATTTTTTTATTCATTATCCCCACGCTTACGCATGGGGCTACAACATGTCGCCCTCTGCGAGGGCTGAATAATAGATACAGTTCGCTGCATTGTATTATAGCCTCCGCAGGAGGTGTAATAATGTAGCCCAAGGGCGTAAGCCTTGGGGAAAATGATAATTGCATAAAGGTAACAAGCCCCCGCAGGTGGCGACACTTAAGCCAGAGGGCATTCGGGTCATACGCACTTCCGCCGTCGCTGGGAAGCTATGGCGGACAGGACTGGGGCAGGCCAAAGCGCCTGACGCAAAATGCGTATAGTAAATAGGCTTTTAGCCTGTAGTTAAAATGAAGACTGATAGAGAAATTGCAGGCTGAAAGCCTGCATTACTCAAACAATAAAGGGGAAAAACAATGAAGATAAAATTCCTGGTTGCCGGATGCGGTTCGATTGGGCTCAGGCACATAGAATGCCTTTGCACAAGAAAAGATATCGAGATAGTGGCTTTTGACCTCAATAAGGAAGCCGGGCAAAAAGTCAAAGAGATCAATGAACGTATAAAATTTTACAGCGATTGCGATGAGGCTTTTGCAAAGGAAAAGCCGCTCATAACAATTGTGTGCACTCCCAACAGCTCCCATAAGGCGATGTCCCTCAAGGCCTTTGCCTCCGGTTCGCATGTCCTGTGCGAAAAGCCAATAGCCGACACTGTAAGCGACGGAGTTGATATGGTAGAAGCCGCGAAGAAACATTCCAAGTTCCTGGCAGTCGGATACACTGAAAGGTTCAGGGAGTCTTTCGATTTCATCACGAAGAAGATAAAATCCGGCGAGCTCGGGAACCTGATAGGCGGTCGCGCCCTGGTAGGCACCTACAACACTTTGCTTTGCGCCAAAAGCGATTTCCGCAGCAAGGTCTTCGGCATACTGATTGTTGATTACACGCATGAGATAGACATGCTCCGCTCGATATTCGGGGAAGTCAAAGACGTGGTATGCAAAGCCAATTCGATTGCTGTAAAAGACCTGAAAGCAACCCCTTCACTGGCGTCATTGCTGTTGGAATATGAAAGCGGGGCGCTTGTTTCAATCCACATGGACTATGTCCAGCATCCGCAGCGCCGAATTATGGAATTCTTCGGAGACAAACAGGTCATAGAATATGATTTACAGATTGATCAGGTGAAGATATATGACTGCAATAAAAAAGGTTACGAGGTGATCCAATTTGATAACATACGCAACGAGCGTTTCTGCCTCGAACACCAGGACATGATCAACGCCGTAACTAAAGGTACTGCTCCAAGAGTGGACGGATATGGAGCAGTTGAAGTCCTTAAAATAGCTGAAACAGCTCTGCGACAGATAACTAAATAAATATTAGGGGATGTTTTCAATGGGGAAAAGGAAATTGAGTTCAAGGTTATCCGGCACCAATACCAATAGGTTTAAGAAACTTGAAGGGCTGATTGCCGCCCCTCACACACCGTTCGGTAAGGACGGAGAGATCAATCTCAACGAGATCCCCAAGCAGGTAGCCCTGCTGATCAAGAGCGGTGTTAAAGGAGCCTATGTTTGCGGGACCACCGGGGAGGGTATTTCCTGTTCAGTTGCCGAACGCAAGTCAGTTGCCGAAACCTGGGTCAGGCATGCCAAGGGCAAGCTTTTCCTGATAGTCCATGTGGGGGCACTCGCACTCAAAGATGCGCAGGAGCTCGCGGCACATGCCCAGAAGATCGGCGTTGACGCCACCTCAATAGTTCCGCCCAACTACTTTAAACCCGCTTCAATCGACATCCTTATCGATTATATCAACGCGGTTGTGTCGTACGCTCCGAAACTGCCTTTCTATTATTACCATACCGTCATGTCAGGGGTAAGTCTGCCGATGGTCCAGTTCCTGGAGAAAGCCGATGGCCGGATTTCCAACTTGGCGGGCATCAAGTTCAACAGCCAGGATCTCTACGAATACCAGTCTTGCCAACGCGCCTGTGGTGGCAAGTATGACATCACCTGGGGCGTCGACGAATTCCTTGCCGGTGCCGTAGCCTGCGGTGCAAAGTCTGCAATAGGCTCCACCTACAATTACTCGGCCCCGCTTTACCTCAAAATATGGGCTGCTGTAGAAAAGGGAGATCTCAAGTCTGCCCAGGCAGGAATGACCAAGGTTTGCCAGATAATTGACATGCTCAACCAATACGGAGGAATTGCAGCGGGCAAGGCGATGATGGCAATTCACGGCATTGATGTCGGTGATGTCCGTCTGCCACTCAAAGCGCTCACCTCTGAACAAAAGAGAGACATCACAATCCGCTTGAAGAAGATCCTCAAAGATATGGACAAGTAAGATAAACATTTGTAATTTTAACATATGGATATGAAAGAATATGAAGACAGTCACATTAGTAGCCAATGTTTTATTGCCAAGTATGCCTGATCCTGTTCCGCTAGAAGAGGTTGTGCTTTTCGCTTTTGATGATCGCTCTTTCCCGTTCCGCTCGTTTGCGGAAGTCCATCTCAATGGCGGACGCGGATCAATCGTGCTTCCGGCAGGTCCGTCCGGAGCTCACGATGAACACCTGCACTACTACGGCACGACCCTTAAAATCGGCGACACTTTTCACATGTGGTATCAGGGCAGCAGTGGCGGATTCGCCGAGTGGGGCAACCGCGAACGCAAAGTATACAGGATGTGTTATGCCACAAGCCATGACGGCAGAAAATGGGAGAAGCCTGATCTGGGCTTGTCAGAGTTCAACGGATCAAAACACAACAATATTGTCGACTTCCCCGCAATGGATGAACAATTGTCCGGAGCTGTAATACTGCACGAGCCGGAAGATCCAAATCCCGCACGTCGCTTCAAGATGATTTTTGAAGGGGTCTCGTCCGATCCTGAACTTCGCAAACGCTTAGGCAGCCCCATTTACTGGGGTGCCGCCTTCAGTCCAGATGGAATTCGCTGGACTCTTTCACCCCATAACCCGTTGGGAACTTGTCTCGAAATGTCGGGAATCACCAAGCACCGTGAAATTTATTATTTGAACGGGCAGCAGCCTTCCTGGCCACACACAAAGAACAAAATCCGCTGCCTTTGCACATTTGCCTCATCGGATTTCGACCACTGGTCCCCCGTGTCTGCGATGGGGCTCAATATTGCCTCATCCGATCTTTCCGGACCCTCGAACATTGAAGATGTAAATCATGAAAGAGAAGTGCATTTGGGCGCTGCCATGTGGAACCGGGGCAATGTCATTCTGGGCATTTACGGCATATGGAACGGACACAACTCACGCGACCGGCGCTTCGTCAGCATGGATTTGGGACTTGCAATCTCTCATGACGCCTTGCACTTCCACGAACCGATTCCCGGTTTTGTTTTCATCAATGCACGCGAATCTGAAGGCAACGTTTTGGGTTTTGCCCCGGCACTGGCCCAAGGGCAGGGCATGATCAACCATGGGGATCGCACGATGTACTGGTACTCATGCTGGCGCAGCTTCGAAGGTGCTGGAGTGTTCATGAATTCGTGGGCGCGGGACCGCTTTGGCTCTCTGAGTGCGTTCCGACCGTTCAACAATGGTCCGGGTTGCCTCGACAGTGGGGCGCGACCGCCGCATCGCGTTGTCACATGTCCAATCCAGATTACTGATGGAGAGGCAAATGTGTACGTAAATGTCGACGGCCTTGGGGAGCACACAAGTCTGCGGGTCAGCTTGGTAGATGAAGGATTCAGGCCTATCCACGGTTGTGCCGATGCTGATGCCGCAATCATTACGGAAAACGGACTGCGTGTTCCGGTGCTTTGGAAAAAGACAGCATCTCTGACGAAAAAACATGGCCGTGTCCGTCTGGATATTCAGTTCGACGGAATTCGTCCCGAAGACGCCCGGCTGTATGCTGCGTATGTCGCAAGTAAGGAATAGGTACAAAGTTACAAAGGCACAGAGGGGGGTTCGGAAGTTTAGGAAATGATTCATAGAGAGGGAATTAGTTGGAGTTCACAGCTTTAGCGTGTCTTTCTAAAAGTTTTTTTAAGTTCTTGAAAAATAAAATTAAAATAAGAGGTTCCAATGTCCAAGCTCACAGTCAACGAAATGATCACAGAACTTTGCAAGTTTGATACGCCTTCGATCACAAATGTTGTGGCCACCTGTCCCACTCATCCGCTCTGTCTCGGACTTTACAATCCCTGGAGCGAAAACTGGTACACCGACCAGACGCTGCACTGCATGTATCCGGATCTTGGTCCGCGCTGCGGCTACGCTGTCACCTGCGTCTTCGGTCTGCCCACGCCAGATTACACGCGGCTTAGTTTCATGGACGTTCTGGATGCGCTGGAAGCCATGCCGAAGCCGACTGTCCTGATCATGCAGCAGAAGTTCCCGGCGGAGATCGCGGGCAAAGTCGGTCTCGCCGGCGGAAACATGGTTTCTGCCATGAAGGCCATCGGCTGTGTCGGACTGATCTCCAACGGGCCTTCGCGCGATGTGGATGAAGTACGGCCAATGAAATTCCAGTACATGCTCACAGGCATTACGCCCGGACATGGCGACATGGCTGTACACTCAGTCAATACCCCGGTGTCAGTATGCGGCATGGATGTCGCGCCAGGCGAACTGATCCACATGGACGAGAACGGCGCGTGTAAGTTTCCTGCAGACAAACTCGAATCAATTCTTGATCTTTCCGTCAAACTTCGCGCAGAAGAGAACGAACGGATTGGCCGCCTGCAGAAGGCGAAATCGGCCGCAGAGCTGCGCGCCATCTTTGGCGGACATTCGTACGCAACGAAGAAAAGATAACCTGAACGTCGAACATTCAACATCGAATGAGGAATAATGAGTAAGTGTCAAGGAACAAGAGGGAATTAAGTTGGAGTTCAAACTTTAGTTTGTCTTGATAATTGTTATTGGATAAAAAAAATGAAAGGTTTCTGGAATGAATCGTCATCCAATGTCTATCGCATTATGTTGTTGTCTGGTTGCGCTGTTCCTCCCCTCCACCGTCGTTCATGCTGAAGTGAAAGTCAAAGATACAGGTTACACTGAGTTCAAGAGCGGCGGAGAGATGTGTGTTGTGCGTGAGATCACCGTGGACACCGGACGCCGGATCTTTGCTTTCAGGTGCAACGGCGCATCCATCGGCATGCCACTACCAGTGCAGATGAACTGGAAAATGAACGAGCTCTGCAACATCTGGGTAAATGACGAACGTTACTTCCAATACACAGGCAGGACTCTCAAGAAAGGGTTCGAGGAAAAGACGAAGCTCACCGTTTCTGCAGATGCCTCCGAGGCGCGCATTCAGGCGGTACAGGAAGGGGAGCAGGCGAAAGTGACTCTCCTCATGACGCTGCGGGCCGGCGATGACAAGGTTATTCTCATCGTCCGGATCGAACCTCGCCAGCCGCTGAAGGAGACTCGCATCGGCATGGAATGTTTTCCCAGCACCGACGAACCTAAAGACAGACTGACCCGCGCCATCGCCACAGTGCGGGGGACACAGGTGCTTCAACCCGGCCAAAAGGCGTTCACTGTCAAACTTGAAGGGGACGAACGCTGGGTTTTCCTCCACGATGCCGTCTTCGATCTCGGTACACCGGTCAGCGACACCCGGAAGGCTGGTGGCGGATGTGCACTTTTCTACAATCCGGCGGAGGTGAAGAAGGCCGAAGTTGCCATGTCATATTATCATTCTGACGCCTACTTTACATATGGTCC
The DNA here is from genome assembly GCA_964540865.1 of uncultured Victivallis sp. Taxonomy (GTDB): domain Bacteria; phylum Verrucomicrobiota; class Lentisphaeria; order Victivallales; family GWF2-50-93; genus GWF2-50-93. Next base: position 7,958 of record CAZION010000034.1, on the reverse strand, counting down.
CGAAGTAAAGGAGATGCACCTGCTCATATACGATTTTTCGTTCGAGAAGTCGAACCGGGATGCGTTGGAATATATGAAGTCTCTCGAATCCAAGGGTGTTTCGACAAATACGCCAGCGGGAGTACGATGAAAATAGTAGTTCTTGACGGATACACTTTAAATCCCGGGGATTTGTCCTGGGATGACCTTGCATCAATGGGAGAATGCGAAATCTTTGACCATACTCCCGCAGGACAGACAATTGAACGCTCAAAAAATTCGGAAATTATACTTACCAACAAGACTGTCATTGACGGTAAAATAATCAACTCCCTTGAAAAGCTCCGTTATATCGGAGTTCTTGCGACAGGTTATAATGTTGTCGATGTCGCAGCGGCAAGGGAACGCGGTATTCTGGTGGCGAATGTTCCGTCTTATGGAACTTCTTCAGTTGCTCAGATGACGTTCGCGATTATTCTCGAACTTGCCAATCGGGTAGGACATCATTCTGAAACTGTACGGAACGGACGCTGGTGCAAATCGAAGGACTTCTGCTACTGGGATCATCCGCTTGTGGAATTGGAAGGACTCACTATCGGAATCGTCGGATTCGGCCGCATAGGACAGTCGGTTGCGAAAATCGCACAGGGATTTGGGATGAAAGTGCTGGCATCCAGCAGATCAATGAAAACGCCTCCTTTTGCAGGTGTGACAATGAGCGACCTAGACACTGTTATACGAAAAAGCGATATTGTCAGCCTTCATTGCCCACTCACAGATGACAATAAGGGTTTTATAAATACACAGAGACTTTCTGTTATGAAACCGGGTGCATTCCTGATCAACACGAGCCGTGGTCTGCTCATTGACGAAAAAGCGCTAGCAGACGCCCTCGACTCTGGGATAATTGCCGGTGCCGGACTTGATGTACTGTCTGTGGAGCCACCTAAGCCGGACAATCCGCTTTTATCCGCAAAGAACTGTTTCATTACGCCTCACATCGCCTGGGCCACATACGCAGCCAGGGAAAGGCTGATGAAGATTGCGATAGATAATGTCCGGTCATTCATTGAAGGAAAACCGAAGAATATAGTAAAGGGATGAAGCAATGGCAGAAGAAAAAACAGTTGATCAGAACCTGATAACCACCAGGATTATCGAAGGCAAGCCCAATCACAATGTAATTTATTCGGCGGCTACCGGAAATGACGGCAAGATATATCTGGGTTTAAGCGCTGAAATGGATGCGCCTGGAACCTTTGCCCAGCTCATATGCTATGATCCGGGAGCGGACAAGTTCGAAGACATTGCGGATCTCGCAAAAATTATTAAACAGCCGAAGGACAGCCTGCGACATCCGCATTCGAAGATTCATACGGCAATCTGCGTTGGCAACGGTGGAAAGGTTTTTACGGCCACACATATGACGGCGCCGCCGTCGGGAGAAGATTTCTACCATTACTGGCATGTGTACAACGATCCGGACAGGTGTTTCCCGGGTTCTCATCTTATCATATACGATCCCAGCAAGAAAAGCGTAGAGGATTTCGGCATTATCGCACCCAAGGGCGGCTGCCGCTGGCTGACATATAATCCGGAGATGGAGGAGTTGTATCTCACCAGTTTCCTGACAGCACATTTTTTTGTGGTGAAGCTGAAGACCGGAGAAGTGAAGGATCTCGGACGCATTTCCCAATATGACTTCATGGGACCCTGTTATAGCGCCTGCGGGTACGTGTATACAACAGACTGCCATGGTTTCCTGCTCCGGTATTCCCCTAAAAATGAAACCATTGAAAAGCTGCCGCTAAAAATCCCGAATGCGCCATGGCGTAACAGCGATGGAAACGGGGTGTTTCATTTTGTGCCGGGGCCGGACAGGGTAAAGCTGTACGGTGTAAGCGCAATAGGGCAACGCGTGTTTGAATTTGACCCTACAGTCGGAGAATATGGCAGGATAAGAGATTATGGCACTCTATATGGAGAAGATAAAATGGGTGCGTATTCGGTTGATATCCCCTTGGCACGCACCATGGCCACGGGTCAAGACGGGAAAATATACATAGGCACAAAAAGCTATGTCTCCGGCAAGGCTGGCGCACATATCGCAAGCATTGACATCGACAGCGGGGAAAAAACCTATTACGGCCTCATGAAAGTTGATGGTTTTTCACAGATCAACACTCCTGTGGCGGCAACGGTCGGACACAATGGCAATGTCTATTTCGCCTCTGAACAGCCGGACAAAAATTCGCCGATGCAGCTTATCATATTCAATCCTGCCGGTGTGAAAAAGAAGTTGCCGGAATCATATAAGGCGTGCTGTCAGATTACGGGTGATGTACAGCCTAAGCCGTTTGAATATTCCTATTACTATCCGACCAGAAAACATAATTCCATATTCGTGACACGCGGGAATTTCTTCGCACAGGAGCTTGGGCTTTGCGGAAGGACACCACACATCCCGAGAAATGAATCTGCCATAACCGCACTTGCGATGGGAGACAATGGAATGCTTTTCGGAGCCACTTCCGGAAACAAATCACATTTGTTCACATACTTGCCTCTGACCAAGAGGTTCATGCCGCTGAATACGTTCGGTGAAGACAGGTCTTTGTGCCGTAACATGGTTGTAGACGGGCAGGGCAGGATTTACATGGGCACCATGGGATTGGGAAAAGAGAAAATGGATGGGCATTTATACATGTATAATGTCCCAGAAAAAGAACTTGTTTTCAACAGTTTGGACGATAGGGACAAGGGTGAGTTCACCCTCCTTTATAAGCCGCCTCATATAATCTCACCAGAACTTGCAGCAATTGACGACCTTGGGGTTCCAGTGCGTGGAGAAGGCGTTTTCGCCATGGCAATCGACAAGGAAAGGAATCGTATTTACGGTTTGACATCTCCCGGCGGGAAATTCTTTATTTACGACATCTCAAGCAGTAAAACCGTAGTCAAGGATATTTATGCAGACCATATCGGGAAGAAGAATAACATTTCACGGGCGATGATATGTGCGGGCGGAAATGTCTATTTTTCAGGCCGGTACGGGTGCATAATCAAATATTGTCCGGATGAAGATGCGTTCAGGGAAACAAATATGAAAATACCGGTGGGTGCCGGGCGAGAATACCTGAACACCATCAGCGCTCTGACCCAGACAGATGATGGAATGATCTACGGGGGCACATATGCCGACGGATACCTCTTTGCGTTTGATCCGAAAGAGGAGAGGATTATAAATCTGGGAAAACCTTCCATCGAAAGCCATATAAGGGGAATCACCGTCGGACGTGACGGAATGATTTGGGGCCTCTGCGGAACCGATGACGAACTTGTGCACCTGATCCGATATGATCCGTTGAACAGGAATCTGGAAGATTTTGGCATGGCCAGGGCGAAAATGCCTAAAACTTGGATAATGCATAAAGCCGATGCGCTAATCACCGGAGCTGACGGAGAACTGTTTATCGGAGAGAGCGATGCCATATCGCATTTGTTCATCTATTGTCCGCCAATTGGAAAGTAAAAATATGATTATAACTAAAAAAGGGAGTTGTATGAAAACAGGATCGATTCGTTTAGCTGTCTATGGAATCTTCGCCGCAATCATCGGCTTGTCAGGTTGCGACAGTATGGGGCCCGGTGAAAAGGCCACCAAAGAAGAAACAATTAAAAAAGAACAATTGGTGCTGGTCAAAGATGGGAGGTCGGCTTACGGGATATATTATGATGCCAAGGCTCCCTTGTGCGTCAAGAGGGCGGCGACTGAGATGCAACGTGTGATCAGGATCTCAACCGGGGTGACATTGCCTATTCTGGCTTCGCCGAAAGATCCCATGATCTGCCTGGGCGACAATGCGGCTTCACGGGAAGCGGGATTCTCAGCAGAGCGTATTCCAGATGAAGGTTTCCGGATTGTGACGCACGGAGCTAATATCTACATTATAGGCCAGGACTGGCCGGACAACCAGAAGAAGTGGGCCGAATGCGACAGTACCGGCACCATGTACGGCGCCTACGAATTACTTGAACGCGTTGTTGGTGTCCGCTGGCTCATGCCCGGTGAATGGGGTGAGGATATCCCACTGCATAAAGAAGGACTGGCTGTTTCAGAAATGGACTTTTCGGACTCGCCTGCGGCTAAAAACCGCAATATTGGTGACCTGCCAGGAGGAAATCCAGATAATCGTATCAATCATTGGTTCCAGCGCAATCGTATTGGCTTGAGCATGCGCCCAGATTATAGTCACAGTTTCGACCAGCACCCATCCACTGACGTGCTGTTGGCACACCCTGAATACATGCCTCTTCGGCCTGATGGTACCCGAGAGAAACCTGCGGGCACACGCGCGATGGATAAGAATGGGAGCGATAATCACAAGCTGTGCTTGAGCAATCCCGGACTGGTTCAGGCTTTTTCTGACAGTGTCATTGCTTCGATTGCTAAGGATCCTCGAACGCAGGGTGTAGGCATAGGTCCATCGGACGGTGGTGCATGGTGCATCTGCCCAGAGTGCATGAAATACCGGCTTACTGACACAAGCGGAGCCTGGGGGACTTTTGGTCCATACAAGTATTCTGTAACCCCGCTTGTCCTGAAATTCTACAACGAAGTCGGCCGGGCTGTGGCCAAGAAGTATCCAGATCACGTAGTGGGCGGCTGGATATATTCAGAATACCTTTTCCCTCCTTATGAACCAATCAAGGTGGAACCCAATGTCCATCTTCAGATTGGAAGCACTGACGATTACGGGTACAAACTTTACCGGCCGGATCGGCTTGAACGGGTACAGCGGCTTATTACCACGTGGGCCGGCATGGCGCCACGCCTGGGCTGGACTGACTATTCACTGTGGATGCGCAATCCATTTGGAGCTCCGCTTCCACCCGGATTGCCGCTCCTGAAGGTGATTTATCCGTCATTCGGAAAATCTCTCAACTGTATTTCGGCGGCTGGTCATCCATGGGGTTATGGTGGTGCTTACAACTATCTTGCGGCCAGACTGATGTGGAACAATAACGCAGATATAGATGCCCTGTATCAGGAATACCTGGCCCGGGCTTACGGCCCGGCTGCACCTTCCATAGATAAGATTTACAGTCTTATTGAAAACTCCCTGAAAGATTATATCATCAAGGAAAAACAGACCGACCACGAGATCTGGTACGACTCGGCATTGAAAGTCTATGCTCCTATTTACGAGGAGATGGAACAGCTCTATGTCAAGGCCCTGACACAGGTCAAAACTGAACCTCAGCGCAAAAGACTGGAAATGTTCGGCGAGAATCTTGTGGTGTTCAACTGGAACATGCGCCACGCCGGCTTAATCAAAACAAGTGAGGATTCCATCCTCTACCGGACAGATGAGGCATTTGAGAAATTCATGGCGGAACGGAAGAACTCAATGGCAATTTGCGGGGATTTAACCCTCTATAATCAACGTAACTGGCAGACCGCAATATGGTCGCCGGAGAAGAGAATCGTTGAAATAGCTGCCCTGCCTGCCGGAATTGCGGCACCGGTCATTGATGGAAACGTGACGGATGTCGCATGGACAAGCGCAGCCAAAGCAGAGGAATTCCGTTCCAATGGCGGCCGCAGGGGATCTGCAAAACAACAGACGCTGGCACGGATCACGTATGATACGGATAATTTGTATGTGGCGTTCATCTGTGACGAAGAGAATACCGGCAAGCTCCGCGCAAATTGCAGCGCCCGCAATAACGGAGGCTTGTTTGCCGACGACTATGTGGCTGTGCTGCTCAAGCCTGCCGGAGGAAAGGTCGCGCAGGTGGCGGTCAATTCGAAAGGCGTTGTCAATGTGACACCCGAAACGGCCAACGTGAAGACCGTCGCCGTTGTGGGTGATAAGGGATGGACTGTCGAGCTGTCGGTTCCGTTCCGCGAGCTAGGGATTTCCCCGCCTTCCGCCGGGACGGTTCTGCAGGGGAATTTTGTCAGGGGCAGAAGGGGAACCGGATACGAGATGAGCGCCTGGTCGCGTGTGGAAGAGCAACTCGGAGATGAGCGGGCTTTCGGAGAATTGCACTTCGGGGCAAAGTAGCCGAAGTGGAGGAATTCGGGGAGATGTGAAAAACTTTTCCTTCCATCTGATTGTGACCGCAATCAGATGGAAGCGCAAAAAGGTTTGAAAAGGGTTGGGGTGCGGGGAAGGGAAGAACCTTTCCTTAAAAGGTTTTCCCTTCCCCGGATTCAAGGGTTTTTATAATTTTGCAATTACCTCAAATCATAAATGGAAAGATATCAATGAAAATAGCAGTTGTCGGAATGGCGATCAGGGCTACGGCGTTTCTGGGAGATCTCAAGGCCAGGGAGGATTGTGAAATAACGGCATTGTGCGACAAGTATCCTTCCAGGATCAAATACATGTCCGACAAGTACGGGCTGGAGGGCGTCAGGCGCTACACATCGTTCAGGAAATGTTTGAAGGAATCAGAGTTTGACGCAGTTATGATTTTCACCTCCGATTACGCCCATGCCGAGATTGCCGTTCCCGCGCTGAAGGCCGGCAAATATGTGTTCGTTGAAAAGCCCCTGGATATCACTGAAAGGAAATGCATGCTCATCATTGCCGCCGACAGGGAGGCCGGAGGCAAGACGTATGTGGGTCACAATCTCAGGCATGCGCCCGTTTACAAGAAAATCAAGGCACTCCTCGATGACGGCGTGGCTGGCGATGTTCTTACAATACAGGCGGACGAGTTTTATGACGGCGGGCGCACCTATTTCAGACGATGGAACCGTTTGAAGAAATTCGGCGGCGGCCTCTGGATAACAAAAGCCTGCCACGACTTCGACATCATCCAATGGCTTGCCGGAAGAGAAGCGGAATCAGTCGCTGCGTTTTCAGCCCTTTCATATTACAAGAAACGCGACGACGCACCCCAATTTTGCGGAGAATGTTCCCTTTTGCCGGAATGCTTCGACGCCTTTGACGAGAAAAAAGTCCCCAAGGAATGGCTTGCCCAGGTAAATAGCGCCCTGCCGGACGGAATGCAGCGTCCGGACCTGTGCCTTTATAATTCCGACAAGGACACATTCGACCATGGCATTGCGACAATCAGTTTTAAAAACGGGCTTTTCGCGACGTACACTGTCAATGTGGTCGCCGGATTTACAAACAGGAGGATAAGGGTCTCCGGAACTAAGGCCACCATAGACGGGGATCTTTCCAGTCAGGAGATAATAATCCGCCGTCGCGATCCGTCCTCCGAAGAGAAGATTACTGTAAGCGATTCCACAGATGGACACGGCGGCGGGGATAAATTTGTGCTCGCCGATTTTCTGGCTTTTGCAAGAGGTGAGAAAAGTCCGGCATGCCGCCCGTCCGAGGCGATCATCGGAGTCAGGCTCGGACTCGCCGCTGAAAAATCGTGCGAAAAAAACAAGGTCATAAAAGTTCCAGCAAATATTTAAGCAACTTATAAAAACATAGGGAGTTGTTCAATGAAAACAGAATTGATTCGTTTCGCCGGATACTGGATATTCTCCGCCGTCATTGGTCTGTCAGGCTTTGATGCCCTCTGCGCAGGTGATAACACCGCCGCAAAAGAAACACCGGTAAAAAAACAGCCGGCGCTTGAGACCAAACTTCGGGACTGCGTGATCTACCTGCCTGACGGCACAGCTCCGAGCGTGAAGAGGGCGGCGGAAGAATTGCAGCTGCATCTGGAGGAAGTGATCGGACGCAAGTTGGACATTGTCCGTCAACCCGTCTCTCCCATGATAGCATTGGGAGACAGCCCGGAAGCCCGTGCAGCCGGGATTAAAGCAGTTGAAATGCCTTATGAGGGTTTCCGGATTCTGAACTCCGGCGGCAATCTGTTCATCGTCGGACGTGATCTCGCAGGAGATGGACCGACGACAACCGACGGGCTGAGCTTGGGAACTCTCTACGGAACGTACGAATTCCTCCAAGCCGTCATCGGAATCCGCTGGCTGTTGCCGTGCG
>CAZION010000033.1:0-51114 GCA_964540865.1 uncultured Victivallis sp. | reverse complement strand
TCTTTTGGCCCGGGTGATGAGGATGTTGACTCGAGGGAGCGGGAAGAGGCTGCTGACCTCGTCAAGGAGTCAGGTATGGTTTTAACTTGGCATGCCAATGCCAGGCTCAATTCCGACTTTTCGCTGGATCTGGAGCACGCCGGCAGGATACTGGATGCAGTAGTCTGGTGGCATGAGAACACCAAGGGCATCCATTCCTGCTGCTCGGATCCAATCCATCGCCCCAACTCCGGACATTCGCTGTTTCTGCGTGAGAAGAGCCTGGAATTCCTGTGTCTTATCCGAAGCAGGCTGGAACATCTCGGGATCAGGTTTGGGCTGGAAAACTCATTTGGCTTCAACTGCTACCGCACGGCGGCGGACATACTTGGCTTTGAACAAGCTCTGGGTGCTTCCCCATGCCTGGGAACTTTACTTGATCTCGGCCACGCCAATGTCCATGTCTGTTCGGACCCCACAGGTATGGAGCTCTCTGACTATATCAGCTCATTGCCGCTTCCCATCTGGGATGTCCATCTGAGTGACAATTACGGAGTGGAGGACGAACATCTCGCACTTGGCGACGGAAATCTTGATATGAGACAAGCCTTTCAGGCACTGAAACGGCAAAACTTTGATGGAGTTTTGAACTTGGAGATTTGCAAGGATGCAAAAAACAGGCAATACTCCATCGATTCGTGTTCGACAAAGGAGACCGACCTTATTCTGCGTTCCCGTGACCGTGTCTTGGAGGCGCTGGCCTAAAACGGCGTGCGTGAAAACTAAGGTAAAAGGATGGAAATCAAGATGCAGACCAGAGACATTCAGATTCGCGATCCATTTATTCTGCCCGAACCCACTGAAGGTGTCTACTATCTGTTCGGAACTACAGACAAGAACTGCTGGAACGGGCCGGGGGGAGGGTTTGAGTGCTTTAAAAGCAAAGACCTTTGCCAATGGGAAGGGCCGATTCCAGCCTTTCGTCCGCCTCCTTCCTTTTGGGGTACCGAGCATTTCTGGGCACCCGAGGTACATCTCTATCGAGATCTCTACTACATGTTCGCTTCATTCAAGGCGCGTGAACGTTATAGGGGGACGCAGATTCTTTGCTCGAAACATGCCGCTGGTCCCTATGCACCATTGACAGATCTCCCGATCACTCCGCCTGATTGGGAATGCCTGGACGGAACGTTCCACGTGGATGCAAACGGCGATCCATGGATTGTCTTCTGCCACGAGTGGGTCCAAGTGCACAATGGGGACATGTATGCGATGCTATTGTCGCCGGATCTCAAGACACCGGCGAGCAAACCCCTGTTCCTGTTCAGCGCCTCGGAGGCTCCCTGGGTGAGACGTCCAACCTGGCCTGGGAAGGACAATCGCCTCTCTTTCCCCACGTATGTCACAGACGGACCGTTCCTCTTCCGAAATGCAAACGGGATGCTGTTCATGCTTTGGTCCAGTTTGGGAGCCAAAGGCTATGCGATGGGTGTTGCCCGCTCGGAATCATGTGACATCAGGGGGCCGTGGAGGCATGAAGACGTTCCACTCTGGGCTGAAGATGGCGGGCACGGCATGATATTCCGAGGATTTGATGGTCGCCTATTCGTCACTTTTCACACGCCCAACAACACGCCAAACGAGAGAGCCGTATTCCTTGAAATTGAGGAGACAGATACTGGAGTCCGACTGAAACAGGAATAATACAATATCAAAGGATAGATCAAATGAGATACAAAATGGCCATGATAATGATGATGGCCGCTCTGGCCGTCGGTTGCTCCGCCGCCCAGGCACTGGACTTAGACCTGATAATCCCCAACCCCCAGCAAGTAGCCAAGGTGCCGGGAACCTGTGTAGTGCCCGGAGCCTTGGGCGTGTCCAACGAGTTCCAAGACCCTCGGCTTGATGCCCAGCTCGTGCGGACTTTCCCCGGACGCAAGGTAGTCCAAGGGAAGTTCCTGTCCATCAAGAAGACTCCTATGGAGAAGGGTGACGAGGCAAGCGAACTGAAAATCTCCCCCGACTCTATCGAGATCCGTGCTGCCGCCCCCGCTGGTGCGTTCTACGCTCTGAAAACCCTGGAGCAGTTGGCCAGGGACGGAGCCCCGTTACCCTGCGGTACGATCAGCGACTGGCCCGCCTTGAGCTTCCGCGGCATCCACCTCCTGGCCGGATGGCAGGTTGACTACCTCAACCAGATTATCACAGAAATGGCGGGACTGAAATTCAACAAACTGGTGTTGGAATATGATTCCCTGCTCCCATGGAAACATGGGAGCGCCGACGCATACACCGTAGAGGAATCCCGTGCCTTGACCAAACACGCCCAGGAAAATTTCATTGAATTCATTCCCCTGATAGACTCGCTTGGTCACATGCAGCCCTACCTCTGGCCGGAGGAGAATATTCCTCTAAGGGAGCAACCCGACAAGACCGCAGACCTATGTCCGCAGAACCCGGAGGGCGGAAAGTTCGTCAGGGAGCTTTGGGACATTGCGCTGGCACCGCTTCCGGACAAAGGATTTGTCCATATTTCCGGAGACGAGACTTTGCAAACCATGCCCTGCCCGAAATGCCAGCCTTATGCTGAGCAGCGGGGCGAACTCTACCGCGACTACTTCTCCGACCTGTCCACATGGATGACCAGCCGCGGCAAACGCTCACTCCTCTGGCACGACATGCTGATAAAGAACCCTGAGGCGCTGAAAGACTTCCCCCGCGACGTCGTCATCTGCTACTGGGACTACACCGGCACCGACGGAGACCTTTCAAACCCTTATATGAAATACAACATGGAAGGCAAATGCGATAGCCGGCGACAGAAACTTTTCGAATCATACTGGAAACCTAACGCCCGTGGTCTCTATGATCCCTTCCCATACCTGAAGTTCTTTGGAGACCAGGGTTTCAAGACCATCGCCGCCTCCGCGTCAGTATGCAGCAACAATGGAGACTCCTGGCCCTGCGACCTGTCGCCTTTGGGTTTTTTCAACAACCAACGCTTCGCTTTGGAGGCACAAAGACAATCCAAGACCTGTCTGGGCTTGCTCGACACCACTTGGTTTTATCCTGTCCCTGGAATTTGGTTTGGCATCATCCCCGGTGGCGATTTCGCCTGGAATCCCCGGCCGGAGAAGTTCCATGACTACGTCCGGCGCTTTGCTTCCGGTTTCCTGCGTCGCCCTGATTGGACGGATAAACTGATTCGGCTTTCCGAGCTGCAGGAAGGAAAAGTCACTGGAGAAGTGCCTGTGCTTGACGGCGTAGCAGGTGAGGGGGCGAGTCAGATGGCGCAGGATTATGCCAAGTTGCTGGTTTTTACTATCGACTACATGAGACTCGTTCTGTCGCGGCGCGCTGCCGACGGATTCGTCTTCCGCGCCGGGATCCCCGGAACTCCTGCTCCCTTGGACTTGTCATCCTCTGCCAATTGTGCAATCAAGGAGGCCTTTCCTCCTATGTCTGGAAGCATCACCGCTTACACCGGTAATTATGATCTGCACGGCCTGCCGTTCAAGCTGGACGACCAGCATGTAGTCAGCCTGAGCTCCAATACCCCGAACGTTGCTGTCCAGCTGCCTCTGAACCGCAAGGTCTCAGGCCTGGTGTTCTGGGATGTCGGGTTCAATGCCTGGCCCGATATGGTGCTGGCAAAGATGAAGGTTAACTACGCTGATGGCGACTCCACCTCCTTCGATTTCATAGGCGGTGCCAATCTGCTCGACTGGAGGGCGCTTCGCAAAATTCCGAAGGATAGAGATTCGTGCGTCGCCGCTTGGAGAGGACGCAAGGAGACCTCCGAACCCATTACAACTTGGCTGACATACTGGCGAAATCCGCATCCGGAAAATCAGATCACCTCCATAGAATTGTCTTCCCTTCCGTCGAAGCACGAGAAGGAAAGCAGAGTCGTTTTCCTTGGAGTCACCGCCATGGAAGGTCAGGTGCTTGCTCCTGCTGCACCATTGGCACAGGCAGAAGAAATAGACAAACTTAAAACTTGGACTAAGGTTAACTTCCCGCGCTGGATGAAACAGGCAAAAATTCAGAATTCCGACAATATTCTATTTACCCCATTTCTCCAATGAAAATATACATCATGACAGATCTGGAAGGTGTGGCCGGGGTACTCGATTCCGAGCACTGGTGTGATCCGGGTGCGCCTTACTATGAGCTGGCCAAAGAGATGCTGACCATGGAAGTGAATGCGGCCATTGAAGGATTCAGCGCCGCCGGAGCCGGGGAATTCCTAGTAGCTGATGGGCATGGCTGTGGAGCGATTAATCCGTTGCTGCTGGACTCTCGTGCCGAATTGTTACGCGGTTTTTCCAACGGCTATCCTTATGAACTGGATCGGACGTTTGACGCTATCGCCTGGATCGGACAGCATGCCATGTCGCGGACACCTTATGCCCATCTGCCGCATACCGGATCCATGCGAAAATTAGAATACTCCATAAATGGGGTTGCTGTGGGTGAATTCGGACAACTGTCCATGTGCGCCAGCGAGTTGGGTGTCCGTTCAATCTTCGGTTCCGGAGATCTGGCTTTTTGCAAAGAGGCTAAAGCACTGGTGTCCGGGATTGAAACAGTGGCAGTCAAACGGGGAATCACTCCAGGTTCTGGTGATGAATGCGACACTGAGCAGTATGCAAAGCGCAATACTGCGGCGATTCATCTGCATCCGGCACGTGCGCGAGAGTTGATCCGCAAAGGATCCGAACGGGCAATCCAGCGTTTTCATATGGAGTCTTTCGGCTTGATCCCATTGAAGGCACCGTTCGAAATGATCAAGGAATTCCGGGAGTTTGACGGTCAACCAAGGATGATGATCAAGGGAAGTCATCCTTCCAGTGTGATAGAAATGCTCCGCACAATCCCCGTGGAGCCGCCGGTGAAAACTATCCAGCTAGGCAAAGCCCGTGGACAATGAAAGGATGAAAAAAATTGATTAAACTTTTTCCTGCTGCAAGTAACACTGGGTCTAAGTGTAACGGCAAGACATATCATTGCGGGACGTTGACGTATGCGAAAATAGGGTTGGTGGGATTGTTCGCATCGCTTCTCTGGGGCGATTTCTGTTTCACCTTAATGGAGACCGTTGTCCCCAGTATCCTGCCGCTGAAGCTGAAGTCCCTGGGATGTTCTAACTGGATGATGGGATTGATCCTTTCCACCGTTCCCAGCGTCTTAAGCATAACCGTATGCCCGTACGTCAGCTTCAAGAGTGACCGTTATCGCAGCAAATGGGGGCGCAGGATTCCGTTTATCGCCTGCACGATGCCGTTTCTCTGCATCAGTCTGGCAATGCTGGGATGGAGCAGTGAAATTCAGATTTTCCTTCAGTCATATTTTCCGATATTGAATAGATACGCCCCTTCGACTGTGGCAATCGGCCTGATAGCGCTGTTCATGGCGATATTCCAATTTTACAATATGTTTGTCTCCTCATTGTTTTTCAGCCTCTTCAACGATGTCATCCCACCACAGTTTATAGGTCGCTTCATAGGATTGTTGCGGGTCGTGAGCGCTGTCGCCTCGACTCTGTACAATTATTTCATTTTTCAGTTTGCCGAATCCCACATGCGTGAAATCTTCCTGGGTGCGGCGGTTATCTATTTTATCGGACTGGGGATGATGTGTTTTTTAGTTAAGGAGGGAGAATATCCTCCAATTGAAGGTGAGGCCGACAGGGACAAGCGCGGGATAAAAGGGATCGTGACATTTTTTAAGGAGTGTTTCACGGATAAGTTCTACTGGTTGATATTTTCGGCCCTCTCTATTGTTTCTATTGCCTATGCAATAAATACTTTTGACATATTCTTCAAGCGGGAAATGTCCCTGTCTCTGGATCAGATCGGGAAAATGACTGCGATTACCGGTGCGGCGATGATAATCGCGATGTATTTCGGAGCCATTTTCATTGATCGCTGGCATCCGTTGAGGGTGACTGTTTATGTGTTCGTGTTCAGCCTGGTTGCCAGCTCTATGGGATGGGTGTGGATTTTTATCAATCTTCCAGGGAGTTATTTTTTCTGGTTATGCCTTGGCGGCAATCTGATTGCGGCGTTCCAGCTCGCTCTGTCTACAGCAACTGGATTCCCCCTGCAGGTCCGCCTTTATCCGCAATCCCGCTTCGCGCAATTTTGTTCTGCACAAGGGATAATCCGATCATTTTGTACTATGGGGGCCGGCGTTGTTGCGGGACTATTCATAGATGCAATAAGATATTTCTGCGACAGGGGTGATTTCGCATATCGCTTTAATTTCATGTGGACTCTTTTCTTTGCCGCGATAGGAACAGGTTTGACTGTCCTCATATATCTCAAATGGTATAAACTCGGTGGTGATGCCCATTTCCATCCGCCTGCGCCGTGGAGCCCTAAGGGCGTTGAGGAGATGCCGAGAGTTCCTACGGTCGGAGTGCAGTCGAAATGGCTGAACATTGCATTGCGGTTGTTCGATCTGATCATGCTCCTGTCGGTGCTGGGAATTCCGCTGCTGATGTGGTGGATGCACCGTCAACATACCATGAAAGCCTTCAACTGGTTCTTGATCCTTCTTCTGCCGTTGTCAATTCTCGCATGGTTATGTTGGAAGATTCTGGAGCGTAACATCAGGAAAGACATGGAACGCGCATTCAAAGGCGAAAGCTTGCGCAACGGGTTCCCTCATCATGGTATGCTCATGGCGATGGGGGTTAAGTTCTTGCTGGCTGTAGGGCTTTGGATGGCGCAGGTGATAATAACCGTCAACATGGGAATGGAAAATGAAGCTGTAATTTTCGGACTGGGCAATGTAATCACGAATTTCCTCTTGATTGGAAGCGTGTGGCTTTTCACCCGTATTGAACGTGGACATCTAGTAACCTTGGATAAGGCGCTCGCATAAAGTTTTAAAGATAACTGGAGATCCAGACAGATTCTGGAAGAATAGAGTTACGCAAATATTATTAGGAGAAAAATAATTCATGACGGATATTTCTATGAACGGATTGCCACTGTCCTCCTGGATCAGGTTGCCTTCCGGCCTTATTGACATTAGTTCCGGAAAAGTTCCGAAAAACCTGCACGTTTTTTTTCGGCATGAATTCATTATGGCTAAGACTCCGCGCAAGGCGATGATGCGGATCAGTGCCGATGATTGCGCCAGATTATACGTAAATGGCATCCTTGTCTGGATGGGGCCGGCTCCCGGTTATCTGCACCGCTATTATTATGCGGAAATAGACATCATGCCTTTTCTCCGCCAAGGCGTTAACACGCTGGCCGTCCACAATTACTATCAGGGGCTGGTGAATCGTGTCTGGAACAGCGGTGATGATTTCTATGGTATCATCGGCGATTTGAATCTGACTTTCACCGATGGTTCCGAAGAGCATTTCAGCACTGGCGGAAATTGGCGCTGTTTCCGTTGCGAGGCCTATGAAGGAAAACGCACCTTCGGTTATGAGACTCAGTTTGCAGAGGACATTGACCAAGGGTTGATTCCCGCAAATTGGACGGCTCAGGGGTTTGACGATTCAGGATGGGATTTTGCGGAGCTTGTTCCGCCCGGGCTTTATCCGCATCAACTGATACGCCAGGAAACTCCTCCGGTGAAATTCTATGAAGTTAAACCTGAAGTCTGCCGTCGGATTGGAGCCGATGCATGGATCTTTGATTTCGGAGTAGAGGTGGTTGGAACGACTATCATCCGTTTGAGTTTGCCTGCCGGAACGAAAGTGGAAGTCCGCCACGCTGAAGAGTTGGACGGAAACGGCCGAGCCCTCTACAATATGAGGGCCAATTGCGAATATCGCGAATTTTGCATCTTGGACGGTAGCGGTACTCCGCTGGAGTTTTTTGACTATAAGGGATTTCGTTACGTAGAATTGGTGGGTATTGAAAATGAACTTTCAAAAAGTGCGGTGACTGTGAGGCAGCGCCACTATCCGGTTGATTCTGAAGCCAGTTCTTTTGGGTGCTGCGATGAAAGGCTCAACCGGATTTGGGAGATTTGCCGACGGGCGACTATTATTGGAACCCAGGATTCGTATTTGGATTGTCCGACCCGGGAAAAAGGAGCTTATCTCGGCGATGCGATGGTCACCGGACTTGCACATCTGTATCTCAGCGGAGATCCGCGGATTTTGAAGAAGGTCCTCTCCGATTTCGCGGCATCGCAAATCCTGTGTCCGGGAATTAAAGCGGTCGCACCAGGTGCATTTCTCCAGGACATTGCCGATTATTCTCTATTGTGGACACCACTCCTTCGCGAATATTTCCTTTGGACCAACGACCTTGATTTTGTCCGTTCAATGTTGCAGGTGATTGAAGATCTCCTCGAATATTTCGCCATGGCTACAGGAGAACACGGACTGCTGGTCAATTTCACATCCATGCCCGTGATGGTCGATTGGCCAGATAATCTGCGTGATGGTTTTGACGATCCGGGGTTGATGGGATCCGGCTGCCCTCAAAAGGGGATCAATACGGTATTGAATCTTTATTACAGCATTACGCTCGATGCAGCTGCAAAATTGTTTGCAGTCGCCGGAGATGATACACGCACCGGAACATTGACCAAACGCAACAGCATTTTGCGGCATTCTATATTGAAATATCTTTGCCATGACGGGCTGATGACTGACACGGATACGTCCCATCATTCGGCGCTCCATCCCAATGTGCTTGCCTTGTTCTGCGGGCTAAAGCCATCCGAAGGCTGGGAAAAAATACTTGACCTCATCAGGGAAAAACGGCTCAGTTGTGGTGTTTATTTCTCTCTTTTCCTGCTTCAAGGTCTGTATAATGCCGGGGAGGCTGACTTGGCTTATGATCTGATGACTTGCGATGATTCCCGTTCATGGATGACCATGCTCAATGCAGGTGCAACTACTTGTCTTGAAGCGTGGGGGCCAGATCAGAAAAGGAATACCAGCTGGTGTCATCCTTGGGCGGCGGCTCCGGTGGTGATGACCGCTTCGGGGCTTTTCGGATTGCGTCCTGCAATTCCAGGATGGAAAACAATCGATTTCCGCCCGCAGATTCCTGCCGGTCTGGAACGAGGGAAGTTACGTATAACTGTTCCCGCAGGGAAAATTGATGTGGCTTTCAAACAGCAGGGCGATTCTGTCGAGTTTACAGTTGACCTGCCGGAAAGTTGTGAAATGATTTGCTGTTTTCAGGAACGCTTCAAAACCATAACTTTAAACGGCAAGAAGATTCAGGGTGGAGGACACACAATAAAAGGAGGAAAAATGAAAGGTATTCCCTTTTTATCACCGGTTCTGTCAGGCGTGTTCGGAATACTAGCACGTTCGAGCATCGCCGGGGAGCCATCGCAGCAGTGGACAAAGGAAAAGGCGTGGAAGTGGTATGACAGCGTTGCCCCAATACTAGGGGTAAACTATGTGCCTAGCACGGCGGTCAACATGCTTGAATGGTGGCAGAAGGACACATTCGATCCGGAAACCATTGACAGGGAATTGAAGCTTGCCAAGGATTGCGGTTACAACAGCGTCCGCTGCAATCTCTCATTTGAAGTATGGGAATCAGACGGTGAAGGATTGAAGCATCGTCTCGAGCAATTCTTCGGAATCGCTGAAAAACACAATGTCGGGGTGATGTTGTGTCTTTTCGACGATGTGAACTTCGCCAATGCTAATCCAGTCGCGGGGAAACAGGCGGAACCAGTGCCTGGAGTCCACAACAGCCGCTGGGTTCCGAGTCCAGCTTCGGCAAAAGTTGCCGACCAGGCGGCATGGCCCGCCCTTGAGAAATATGTCAAGGACATTGTTGGAAAGTTCAGCAAGGATAAACGGTTATTGGTGTGGGATCTCTATAATGAACCTGGAAATGGTGGACTGAACAACAATAGTCTGCCCCTGGTCAAGGCCTCATTCGAATGGGCCAGGGCAATGAATCCAGAGCAGCCGATTACAGTCGGCCCATGGAGGGATTATAACAGCGAAATGTCGAAGACAATGACGGAACTTTCTGACATCGTCACCTTCCATAATTACGAGAATGCCGGGGAAATAGAAGGCTCAGTCAAATTCTTTCAGAAGTATGAACGGCCGGTGTTATGCACGGAAACAATACGCCGTCGCGGCGGACAGGACTATGCCGCAGTCCTTCCGGTTTTCGCCAAGAACAAGGTCAGCTGGTACAACTGGGGGCTCGTCGTGGGGAAACAGCTGACCTATCTGCCGTGGGAACAGAAAGGTCAGAGCATCAATGACCCTTGGAACTGGGACATGCTCTGGCCCGACGGGAAGCCGTATGATCCAAAGGAAATTGAACTCGTAAAGAACTTCAAGTTCACGGATCCAGGCGTTTGATCTACTTCGGACGATATTCATACCGCCTATCAGGCGGAACCAAAAAATTCCAATCCACAATTTAACTCGTCTATGCGAAATTTTTATCTTTACAGAGCCCTGGGATAAATGAATCAAGGTTTTGAGACCGACTCATTCAACAATCTTATTGAGTGGGTATTCCACTATGCCTGATGCTCCGGCTTTCTTGAGTTCTGGAATCAGATCCCTGACGATATGTTCATCAACGATTGTGTTGAGGGCGCACCAGCCGTCTTCAGCCAGAGGGGAAATTGTCGGCCTTTCAAGGGCCGGGAGTTTTCCGAGGATTTTATCGAGGTTCTTTTTCTGGATATTGAGCATGAGCCCGACTTTACCTTCGGCCTTGAGAACCGCTTTGAGTAGCAGCGCAAGTTTCTCTATCTTCGCCCTTTTCCATTTATCCTTCATGATGTCTTTGTTTGCTATGAAACGGGTTGTGCTTTCGCATAGGACATCAATTATTCTCAGATTATTAGCTTTCAGAGAGGAACCTGTTTCAGTTATTTCAACAATTGCGTCTGCAAGGCGCGGAGGTTTGACTTCCGTTGCGCCCCAGCTGAATTCAACAGATGCTTTCACTTTGTGTTTTGCAAGATAGCGCTTGGTGAGACCCACAACTTCCGTGGATATGCGTTTACCTTCGAGATCCTTAGGGCCCTTAATCTTTGAGTTTTCGGGTACTGCCAGAACCCATTTGAGCGGTTTGCGTCCGACTTTCCCATAAACCAGTTCGGCAACTTCTACAACATCGGAGTTGTTCTCCTCTATCCAATCCTTGCCGGTAAGACCGCAGTCAAGAACACCTTCCTCGACATATCTCGCCATTTCCTGCGCCCTGATGAGCATGCATTCTATTTCGGGATCATCGATTGAAGGATAATACGATCTTGAGCTTATCTGTATTTTATATCCTGCTTTTGCAAACATTTCAGCAGTTGTAACTTCAAGACTGCCCTTCGGGATTCCAAGTGATAATTTCGGCATTGGTGTTAGCTCCATTATTGTAATGTACTGTAATTGTTTTTGACTTGCTTATTTTAACCGGATAAAGCCTTTTATCAAGGCGGAAACTTGATTTTACGGGAGTCAGGTGTGCAGATTAACCCAGGAATTTGGATTTGGGACATATGGCTTGGCACGCAGGCACCATTGCCGGCACTGCTTGTTTCACCATTATGCCAGTAAGTTGCTGGCGTTCAGATTGCGGTCATGCGACGTGAAACCTGTGTTATTATTTTAAATCCAGGTGTAGAGTTCGCCGTGTCGGCGAAGGTTCCAATTCCCTTGCCCGACACGGGCAACGCTACACCAGGAGACTGTCAGAGCTGGGGGAAAACCTGTTTACATTACTCTTGTATTCAGGACTTTTCTGTTAGTAGTAGTGCAATTTATTGCACGTTCTTTAAAGATAATGGCTTAAATTCGCCTAATGTGAATTACTAATCGTCTCGAAATAGAATAGAGACCCCAACGGGTTTATCCCGTTGGTGAAAGAGATTGGGGGAGGCTAGGGGAGCGCCTAGTTTAATGTTAAAGGATTTCAAGATTTCTTCCTGCGATAGCAGGAATTTGGAGTGCTGAAGCGACAGCTTCAGCTTTGTATCCGGCGAAATTCATTTCGCCGTTTTAAGACCGTCAAGCTATGCTTGCCGTAAGAAAAGCGGCAGCTTTGCAGCCGCACTCCACGTTAAAAATAAGACACGCTAAAGCCGTGAACTCCAATAATCTTCAACTCCGATTCATTCCCTTCCGAAACTTCGATATTCGTAATTCGATTGTTCATTCAGAGTTGCAGTCCCTGGCCGCCTGATTTAGGGTCAAGGAATTTCAAAGAGATGAACATCCAACATTCAACTTTGAACATCGGACATCGAATTAAAATTGAATTCATTCGAAATTGGACGTTTCCGCTGCGGCGTAATCCCGAGAAGGGGGCTTCGGCGTGATACGCCGAGTTACTTAGCTTAACTCTGGCCTGCTCTGAAAATAGACGCCATATGTCAGGTTTTCGAGGTTGCCTTTATTCTTTTCTGTTCCCTGATGCCGTGCACGACAATCGCGGCTCCGCTTTTCCTTACCGGACAGGCGTTCTGGCATATGCCGCATCCCCTGCATATTTCCGGGTTGACGACTGGGCGTGCAAGTCCGCTCTCCGAGGAATCTATATCAATCGCCCTGTATGGGCAGAATTCATCGCATACCATGCAGTATTCGCCTTGGCTCCAGGCAATGCATTTCGACTTGATGACTTTTGCGATACCGAGCTGTGTGCTGTGTTTCTCCTCAAATTGGAGTTTCCTGATGGCGCCGGTAGGACAGACCTGTGTGCAGTTGTTGCATGATTCCTGGCATGTACCCCTGTATGGGTTCATCTCAGGCTGGAACCATCTGCTGACATCGGCATCGTCCGGTAATCCTACGGTTAAAATTCTTGTCGGACATACATTCACGCATGCATAGCACCGCGTACATAGGGAGGAGAAAGTGTTTTTGTTGCCGGCCCCGGGAGGAAGAACAGGATAATTCTCATCCTTGATCAGTGGATTCTTCTTTACGAACAAGGCCAAGGGGATGGAGAATAAGAAGCCTGTCACTATTTCGCGTCTTTCATGTTTGAACCTATTGCTGTACCTGACATCCGTCTTGTGCATGAGGTCAAACATGTGCCCCAGCGGGCAGAAGTGCGAACACCATGACATCGGCTGTATAACTCCTGCAATAAGAAACAGTGGAAAGATTATTCCGGGTATGACTGCGGCCAATGTCAGAGAGCCGGAGAAGAGGAGGTTTAGTCTTGAGAATGTTGATAACGGATCGACGAAAAGGAACAATGGGAATCCAATTGCGGAAGAGAAGATGATTCCCCAGAACAGATATGCTGATATTTTCTTTTTGAAAATGTGCTTTTTGAAATTCTTCTGGCATGCGGCTGAGTAAATTGTTCCCAGTGGACAGAACCAGCGGCAGAAAATGCGGCCTTTGAATATCGCCGCGATTGCGAGTATCGCAGGAGGCAGAATCCATAAGACGATTAGCCTGCTTCCATGTTGCGCTTCAAGGGACGATAAAAATGACAGCGGGCTCAATGAGGGAATGATTTTCACCATCCAGGTGGGAATCAGGATTAGTTCCCTGATAAATCCGGCATTCGGCTGGAATATCTTAAGTATCCATACGGGCATGGGGCCAGCCATAAGCAGCAGTATGGCGGCAATGAGGAAAAATATCCGTGCAGGCCAACGGACGGATTTGGAATTCCACTTCATCAAACTTCAATCTTCTGGACATTCATTTTGTCGATATCAACAATACCCAGCCCCATTTCTCCGGCTAACTTGATATATTTCGCCTTCTCGTATATTTTTTCAGGGAAGAGTGTTTTTGCCGCGTATGCGTCGGCGGCAACCTGATCTTTTGAAACTATCAGGATGTCCTGGATCTTAAGTTCCTTGGCAGGTCCCTGAGGGCCGCCGTCATACATTGTCCTTGTTGCATCAATTATAGTCCAGTTCGGCTTAATGAATGTCGCGATGTCGGCTATGCACTGATGAAGATCGTTCTTGTGCCAGAACCCTCTGTCTTTTACTGCGCCCATCCAGTTTTTCATCGCTATGCTGAGCCCGGCTCCGCCGTGATGTTTGGCGACAGGCATGTTGACCACGATATCGGAGTCCATGAAATATTTTGAAAACTCAATGTCTTTGAGTTTGACGCCTTTTTCAAGATTCACTTTCACGAATGACTTCTTGTCGCTTCCCAGATCGATCATCGTCGCTTCATTTTTCTTCGCCACATCAAATATACCGCTTTTCATGAAAGTTTTGTTTGCGGGGTGGCAGGAGAATTCAGGAAGGACAATGTCCTTTATTCCCGCTTCCCGGCATCCTTTGAGGAATTCATCAACCAGTACGGGATTGGTGTTTGCGCCTTCTTCCGGCGTCCTGTCCCATCCGGCATTGATTTTCAAGGCAAGTGATTTTTTCCCTTTGCCCAGACCTCCGTTGGCGTTGATTATTTCCAGGCATTTCTTCATGAGTTTCACTTTGTCTTCACCGTGGATAACCCATATTTCCGGACCCTGGTTTTCTGCGGCAAAGATTCCGGAAGGGGAGATGGAGGCCAGAATCCCTGCGGCTATTCCCCCCTTAATGAAGGTTCTTCTTGAGATACCCATCTTCTTTGAATTTTTCATGCGTCACCCTTTTTTTAATTTTTAAAGGATATTAAAAATAAAAAAATTCAAGGAGCTTCATTAAAACATCACAAATCCCCCTTGACTTTTCCGCTGTTAAATCTTTATTAGAACGCTTATTCCATTGCCGAAAAAACAATTCATGAAATACTCCCGCCTTGGCGTCGGAGCACAAAGGATAATATAAATGAAAATACTTGTTATCAATGCCGGAAGTTCGTCACTGAAATTCACTTTCTACAGCATGAAAACCGAACAGATGATTGCCAAAGGCCAGATTGAACGAATAGGTCTGACCGAACCAAAGCTCCAATATAAGAGAAACGATGGAATCGGGATTGAAATAATTGCAAACATAAAGAATCATGTCGACGCCCTGAAGTTAATCTGTGAAAAACTTGTCGATAAGGAAGTTGGAGTTATTCAGAGCCTGAGTGAGGTTGAAGCTATCGGTCACCGTGTCGTACACGGCGGGGAGCAGATGACAAAGCCGGTTGTCATTGACAAGCATGTGAAAGATATTATCAAGGATTGTTTTGCGCTCGCCCCTCTCCATAATCCCCCGAACTTTTCTGGAATTGAAGCTTGTGAGGCGATTTTTCCGGGAATAAGCAATGTTGCAGTTTTCGATACCGCTTTCCATCAGTCCATGCCTCCGGAATCATACCTTTATGCAATACCTTACGAGCTGTACACAAAATACGGGATACGTCGCTACGGATTTCACGGAACATCCCATAATTATGTTGCGAGGGCAACCGCAAAATTCCTCAATATCCCGTTCAACCAACTCAAGCTTATAACATTCCACCTCGGCAACGGCTGCAGTGTGACTGCAATCAACAAGGGGGTTGTCATTGACACTTCAATGGGCATGACTCCCCTCGAGGGGCTTGTCATGGGTACAAGATGCGGTGACATTGATCCGGCGGTCGTCATCCGTCTTATAGAGCTCGGGATGTCAACACAGGATGTGGACAAGGTGCTCAACAAGAAGAGCGGCCTTCTCGGAGTAGGGGGGATAAACAGCAGTGACATGCGTGATATCATAAACGCTGCCGAAGGCGGTGACCAGCAGGCTCTCCGCGCTCTCCGCATGTTCGTCATGCGCGCAGTGAAATATGCGGGTTCTTATTATGCCCTGCTAGGCGGTGCCGACGCGATTGTTTTCACCGGCGGTATAGGGGAATACAGTTCATACATAAGGAAAAGAATTGTTGACAGGATTGGAGCTCTCGGTTTTGATCTTGATGATGAGAAGAACGAGGCCTGCAAGGGCAAACCCGGCATAATTACAAAAGATGAAAGCAAATTCAAGGTTATCGTAATGCCGACAAATGAAGAGCTGATGATCGCCCGCGAAACTCTTTCTGTAATCTCGAACGGCAATGATTTGCATTCTGACAATAAATGAAAATACGAAATTGGAAAGTTCTTTTGTTCGTAGTAGTGCAATTTATTGCACGTTCTTAAATATGTAACGGCGTATAAATTCGCCTACTGCAAACGTGCAAATCGAAAACAATACACATGCCCTTTATTAGCGAATTAATTGAAAAGGCCCGTAAGCACGGAAACAGGAAAATTGTCTTTCCAGAAGGCAATGACCCCAGGGTCGCTCTTGCCGCAGACAAGATCGAATCGGAGAAAATAGCCATACCTATTCTGCTTGGAACTGAAGATGAGATAGACAGGGCATGCGCCGAAGCCGGCATCAGCGATAAGAAGTTTCACGCCTTTGATCATTTCAAATCCGAACTCCTCGCTAGATTTGCCGCAGAGTTCTGCGTATTTCGCAACCGCAAAAATTTCACCAATGAAAAATCACTTGAACTGATGCAAAACAGGCTTTTTTTCGGTGCAAAAATGCTTAAGAACGGGCTTGTCGATGGAATGGTTGCAGGCAGCGTGGCGTCAACAGCTGAAACGCTGAGGGCCGCACTGGCTGTAATCGGGCTGAAGGAAGGTGTCAGGACTTCCAGCGGTTCGTTTTTCATGGAACTTCAGACTCCTCCGGCTTCTGGAGAGAAAGTCTTGCTTTTTTCAGACTGTGCTGTCAATCCCAATCCAGATTCAGAACAGCTTGCGGAAATTGCTGTGTTGTCGGCTTCCAACTATAGGTTTTTTACTGGAAAGCTTCCGCGAATAGCTTTCCTTTCGTTTTCAAGTCACGGCAGTGCAACTGATGAATCCATAAATAAAATCAGGAATGCAACAGCGCTGACAATACGGAAACTCAAAGATTCCGGAATTGAGGCGCTTGTTGACGGTGAACTTCAGGCGGATTCGGCTTTAGTCCCGGAAGTTTCTGAAAGAAAATGTCCGGCAAGCATTATAGCCGGTACCGCAAATGTTCTTATATTTCCGGATCTGAATTCAGGCAATATTGGATACAAACTTGTTGAACGGCTTGGTGGAGCTTCAGCCTATGGCCCGATTCTCCAGGGATTTGCAAAGCCTGTAAATGATCTTTCAAGAGGATGTTCGGTAAAAGACATCATAGGTGTAGCCGCAATCACCGCCTGCCAGAGCTGAAAGACAAATACCAGGATTTCGTCTTCAAAATAGATAGGCAATTCACTGCCGGCCCATGGATGACTCTGATTTATTTTCATATGGGATATTTCTTGTTTCCCATTCCCACTTAATAAAATTCCTTTCTCTGTGCCCTCTGTGCTTAGTCCCAGAAAGACGGACTGATTACCGAATCGGCAAAAATCTTCAAATAAATATCATAAGTGGTATTGACATGGGGTATGGTTTGTGATAAACTAAACATGTTTAGTAAGCAATTTCAATATTTTCTCTCATGCTGAAAGTGAGAGAGGAAGGAGGATTGGATGAAGAAGGCCATGAAATATTCCCTTGACAGGATATCGTCCGAACTTGGCATCGGCAAGACGACCGTGTCTCTCATCCTTAACGGCAAGGCCCGTAAATACGCCATAAGCAGATCTCTGGAAGAAAAGGTGAAGAACTTCTGCCGGGATGTGGGGTATTCCATAAACGTCCATGCCAAGCGTATGCACCAGAAGCATTCAGGAAATATCGGAGTTCTGATACCTCCATATCCTTCTTACATTAGCCACAATCCGAACGAGAACCCGTTTTCCGATGACAATGTCACTGAAATAATGGGGGGCATTGCAAAAACAGCCAATGAACATGGATGCAGGTTCAACGTGCTGGCGCTCACTCCAAAAATTTCTCTGGATTTCCTGTCGGAATGGGTGAATTCCAAGGAGGTGGATGGCATCATCCATTACGGTCTAGTACGGAAAAACCTCATAAAAATGATATTGAAGGAAAAGCTTCCCTTTGTCGCCATAGGCGAAGATCCTTCCATCGGCATACCTACCGTCTCCGCAGACGATTATTCCGGTTCTTTCCAGGTGACGGAGCATCTTATCGGGAAGGGGCACAGGGATTTTCTATATCTTTCCGGTATGAAGCTCAGTTATGCGTCAAAGGAACGTATCAGGGGATTTTGCGATGCCTTAAAAAGGCACGGCATAGCACATGTTCCGGACAAGTTCTTCTGTGGTGATTTTGAAGAGGCTAAGTCCTATGAACTTATTAAAACCCGCCTGAATTCCGGAAAAATGGCGGAAACTGCAATTGTATGCGCTAACGACGGCATGGCCATTGGAGCGATAATGGCCCTTAAGGAAGCCGGCAGGCGCGTTCCCGGCGATGTCGCGGTGGTCGGCGGGGACGATATAAAACTCGGGAAATACATTTCCCCCTCGCTTACTACGTTTTCCAGGCACCTCATGGAGATAGGGGAAGAATCATTCAAGCTCCTTTACCAGATAATCAACAATGAAAGGGAATACAATTCACACATCTCCCTAGATACACATATGGTCGTGAGGGAATCAAGCTGAATTGAAAAAGGTCATAAAAATGAACAATTATCGTGAAAAAGTTTTGGGCTGCTGGCTCGGTAAGGCCGTGGGGGGAACGCTCGGGCAGCCTTATGAGGGAAGCGACGGGCCTCTAGAACTATCCTACTACAGTCCGGTTCCTATGGGGATGATCCCCAATGACGATCTGGACTTGCAAGTGCTATGGGCCTGCGTACTTGACGGAATGGCAGATCCTCTAATAGACCGTGATGTCTTTTCAGGAGCCTGGCTGAAAAACGTTGACTTCCCCTGGGATGAATACGGTATAGCAATCAGGAACCTACGCAGCGGGATAAAAGCACCTCATTCAGGAAGTTATGGAAACTGGTTTAAGGACGGACTTGGCGCAGCGATCCGCAGCGAGATATGGGCATGCCTTGCACCCGGAAATCCGAAGCTTGCTGCGGATTTCGCATACGAGGACGCCTGTGTGGATCATGTCGGGGATGGAATCTATGCGGAGCAATTCCTCTCGGCACTTGAAAGCGCCGCCTTCCTTGAAAACGATATGAACTGGTTGCTTGATGCCGGGATGTCTGTGATTCCAGTCGAATGTCGGCTTGCGAATGCGATAAGAGATGTCCGTGTCTGGAGCATGGAAGGCGGGGATTGGCTGGAAATACGCCGGAAGATCCTAGAGAAATGGGGTAGCGATAATTTTACGGATGCGGTTATGAACATTTCCTTCCTTGTGATGTCGCTGATCCTCGGGAAAGGCGATTTCAGCAGGACTGTCTGCCTGGCGGTGAACTGCGGGAGGGATGCCGACTGCACCGCCGCAAGCGCGGGCGCAATCATGGGAATAATAAATCCTGACGGAATCGGCGAACGGTGGATGAAACCCATCGGCCGCGACATTATCCTGAACAAGGGGATTGTCGGGATAACGCCGCCTGCAACCTTGGATGAGTTCACCGACATGGTGTCCGGCCTCAAGGACAGGGCCAGATTCAACGGCAGGAGGGAAAGTTTTTCATTCAATCCGATAAAGTTGAAGGTCGAATGCGGCATCTATCATCCCTGGTTCGCTCAGGACGAGAACAAGTTTGATCCCAAAATGCCGGAACAGTCCGAGATTCGGGAATTTCATGGTAATATCGGCAACATTCCGTCCGAAAAAATCCCTCCTGACAGCCTTTATCTTATGCGTTTTAAATTCCGTATGGAAGAGAAGAAAAAAGTCAGGGTGATGTTTAATGCTGACGCCAACAGCCGTATCTGGGTTGACGGAAATTTTTCGTTTGGACGGGAGGGCGGTCTCATGGCCCCATCGTTCCACCGCTGCCCGATAAACCAATACAGGGACATGGAACTGGAGCCGGGAGAGCATGAGCTTGTCGCCGGAATCGCTCCGATAAACGGGCAGAAGGAAATAACCTGGGTTTGGGGGATCGGCGATTGCGGCGATCTCCAGTGGGTAAGATCGAATGGACTGTAGTATGCACGGGAGAAGACAATGAACAAATATTTTTTGCTGACAACAATTGCCCTCTGTGCTACTTTTCTGATGTCTTTTTCCGCGCGTGGAAATGAAAGCGATAGCCCTGAAGTAATCGCGAAATACACTTCAGAGCCAGTCAGTATTGATGGCAAACTTGACGAAGGTGCCTGGGCCAAAGCGCCGACCTGTTCTCTGAGGCTTCCGCTGAAAGCATATTCCAATCTGCCGGAAAGCATGCAGAAGAACATTGGCAATAATTTGCGGGAGAAATCTGCGGTAAAACTGCTCTGGGACGATAAATATCTTTATGTCGGTGCCGAATTTGAAGATTCCGATACCATGAATGAAGGCGAAAAAGATCAGGCCTCTCTTTGCAGTACAGGCGACCTGCTTGAAGTATTCCTCAAACCGGTTAAAGATAACTATTACTGGGAAATTTACGGAACTCCGAATAATAAAAAGTCATGGATTTTCTTCCCGAGCAGAGGACGGACTATGTTTCCTGCCTGCTTAAGTTACCTGCCCGAAAACTTTAAAGTCGCGGCGACAGTTGATGGCACACTGAACAACTGGAGGGACAAAGACAATGGCTGGACCTTGGAAATTGCAATTCCAATTAAAGAGCTGACCGCATACGGCGCAAAATTCGATGATTCGGAAAACTGGACTATTCTGCTGGCACGTTATAATTACTCAGCCTATCTGCAGAAAACGGAGTTGAGCGCCTATCCGCAGTTGTCCAATGCAAATTGGCATATCTACGAAGAATATGCAAAACTGCGTCTAGAAAAATAAAAAATGAATTAAAAAGGCGGGTTCTGACAATGAACAATTCGATTTTTGAGTTAAAAGCAATCAAACGGAGGCGTGCCATGTTTCAAGCAAAAATCATGACGGGGCGGCAGACAAATGAAAATACACTACGCATGCCATTCACCCTCATTGAGCGTGTGCCCATGAGGCGCATGTTTCTTATTGATATAAAGGGATCAATTCCGCCAATTGTCCAATTCGGGCGGATAGCTTGACAGGCGTGCGTCATGTGGTAACACATGCCACGATGCCCTGTGACAAAGTCGCGGGAAGGGAAAGCCGGTTGCATTCGGTATGGAAGATGGAATGGAGACCACGGGTAACCGTAGGAATCATTCCAATGGAAGTCAAAAGGATCAACAAGATGGCGGACTCGAAGTCAGTCGGAGCGGCGAAGCAAACTTGCAGGCCGTAGGTAGACGAAAACTCGCAGGCCTCGTAAAGGTGAACCGGCAGGAATTGCTGACAGAGCCGGTGATTTTCGGTAGGCGACCGCTCGTTCGATGCGGGAAGTCTGGAACTGATGGTGAAGAAACTGGACGAAAGCAGCCATCAGGCCGACGGGGTAAAAGAGGATAGCATGCAAGGAAAGAGACATGACGAAACTGGGGAGAGCCTGCAAAGTCCCGGGGAGAAAAAAAATACAGGGAGAACGATAAATGGGTCACCCTGACTAAAACGACCATGACAGCCTAGGAATCCGTCTCCTGGGTGTCAAAGGAAAAGAGGCGGACAAGGGTAAGCGAGGCCATAAGGCGGAATGCCGAAAAGCCAAGCGATGCGATGCGGGAAGTCGGAGATGATCGTAGTAGCGGAGACTCCAAGTCCGTACAAACTTGGATAGCAAAGGGTCATTAGGGTGAAGGAAGAGTTTACAAAGGAGTTCAGGCCAGCGATGAATGTCGAAAAGACTAAAAACCATCCAATGAGTTGGGTCAGGGGATTCCAGCGGAAACTATATCTTGCGGCCAAGGAAAGGCCGGAGAGGGGCTTTGGCGTGTTGTATGACAAGGTCTGTCGTTATGATGTTCTTATGGAGGCATGGAAACGAGTTTCAGCCAACGGCGGAGGATACGGCGTTGACAAGGTCGGCATAGGATATATCAAAGAAGAATACGGAGAGGAGAAGTTCATAAGGGAATTGCAGGAGGAGCTAGAAATCGAAGGATACGTTCCATCCGAAATACGCAGGGTGTACATACCGAAGGACAACGGCGAGAAAAGACCGCTGGGCATACCGACTGTCAAGGACAGGGTGGCGCAGATGGCGATCAAGCTGATCATCGAGCCGTTGTTCGAGGCGGACTTTCTTGAGGTCTCATACGGATACAGGCCGGGACGAAGCAACCGACAGGCTGTTGAAAGGGTATACAATCTCTCCAACGGACTGAAATGGGTTGTGGATGTGGATCTGAAAGGATACTTCGACACAATACCCCATGTAAAACTCATGGAGAATGTGACGAAGAGAGTGAGAGACCCGAAGGTGCTCTCCCTGATCCACAAATGGCTCAAGGCCGGAATAAGGGAGGAAGGAGAAGTGACGGAACCGGAATGCGGAACACCGCAGGGCGGAGTGCTGTCACCACTTCTGAGCAACATATATCTTCATGAATTCGACCGGAACTGGAAAAGATGGCACGGCCAGCTTGTCAGGTTCGCGGATGACATGGTGATAATGTGCAGGACAAAAGAGGAAGCCGAAAAGGCACTATGCGAGGTCAGGAGGATCATTGAGGGGCTTGGGCTGAAACTGAACATGGAGAAGACCAGAATTCGACATGCCAGCGAAGGGTTCGATTTTCTCGGGTTCACCTTCAGGGAAGGGTACTCGAAGGGATTGAAAAAGAAAGCCATGGTCAAGTATCCGAAGAAAAAGAGCCTCTGCAAGATAAAGACAAAACTTAAAGAACTTCTCAAGAAGATACCGCTGGGTGAAACCTTGGGTGAAGCCATAAAGGCATGTAATCCAATTATCAGGGGATGGGTGAACTATTTCAAGATAGGAAACTCATACAAGGCGGCATTGGAAGTATCCGAAACAGCATGTAGCCAGCTGCGAATATTCTGGCGGAGGAAGAAGCAGAATAAGCGGAGTTTTGGAAACGTGAAATGGAGAAATAAATTCTTTTACGAAAAGGGGTTGTTATATGCGCCAGCACTTATCTGAGCCGGAACGAATACCGGAAGACGAAATTCATCGGGAACGCCGGATATGGGAAATCCGTACGTCCGGTGTGGTCTATGGGGTGAGTCCGAAAGGCCGTAACTCGTTGCGGCGCAGTGGGTTTACTCTAATAGAACTCCTGGTAGTGATCGCAATCATCGCAATTCTCGCGGCAATGCTTCTTCCTGCGCTTAAGATGGCTAAGGGCATGGCCAGCAGCATCTCATGTGTGAACAACGAGAAGCAGATTGGGTTGGCTCTGGCGATGTACACAAATGATTATAACGGCTGGCTTCCGGAATTTACTTACTTCTCCGGTACCAGCAAGAACGATGGAACGGACAATCCATGGGACTACGTACTCCTCCCTTATCTGAATATTGACAAAGTTAACAGCAAGATAGAGGCATTTCACTGTTCCTCCGACACAGCATTCAGACTGTATGGACCATTGCGGCCCCAGTCCTACATGTACAACTCAAATTATCAGTATAATGATCTGAAACCTGCCTCGTCGCCGGCCTTAAGGCAGCTGACCAGCGTCAAGTACCCCTCTGACCTAGTCATAGTCGTTTGCGGAAATGTCTATTGGGAGCGTCTTACATCCGACAACAGATCAACAGTTGCGCTTAACACCCAGCATGGATTAGGATATAGCAACACGACCCCTGTCAAGTATTTCAACCACTTAGGAGGCTCAAACTGTGGCTCAAACTATCTTATGGTGGACGGACATGTCGAGACTCTTAAAAACGTCGTGATGACCGGTTATTATGACTTACCTGCTGGGGACAAGCCCAGCAGGAAGAGATGGGCCTATAACGCCCCTTAAACTGGGTATTTATTTTGATGATTAAGACAATATGGATGTTCTAAGAATTAACAAAAACATGATGGTCAATAAAACGGAATCAGGATAAAAGCTTCAGATGAAATATATCGTTGTCATCGGTGTTGGCATCGCCGGAGTAACTGCGGCTATTTCCGCAGCTAAAACCGGAAGGAGCGTTTTGCTCATTGGAAACGAAGGAAGCGCTGGAGGCGATGCCTGCACCGGAATGCCGCTGCTCGGGACGTATTCTTCCAGAGGCGAAAAATGCGTTGGAGGCATTCTCGATGAGTTCCTTGAGATTTGCAAAACCGTTCCCGGCGGTTATATCGGCCCGGTTTGTGATTACCGAACCGTATATGGCCTTTGTGTAAACCCGTCTGCAATGCTTCTGTCAATGCTTTTACTCCTGAAAAAATACAGCGTAAATTTGCTTCTGAATTCCACCGTAATTGATGTCGAATCAGAAAATGAAAAGGTGAACGCAGTAAACGTTGTTTGCGGGAACGGTGAAAAGCTGCGGGTTGAATGTCATTCCATAGTCGATGCTTCCGGCGGCGGCCATATTGTTAAAATGGCCGGAGGCAATGTATTACACGGAGATGCAAGTGGAAATATGCAACCCGTAAGTCTTATTTTCAGGATGGCCGGAGTAAAATTCGAGCCTTTTCTGCGTTTTATAATGGAAAATCCTGAAGATGCTCTACTGGCGGAAAATCCCGTGTTTGAAACAGATCGGACAAAAGCCGCCAAATTACTCTACAAATGCGGTTATCCGTATGTCGCACTTTCCTCCCAGGGTGAATTGCTTGGCAAAGCGTTGCAGAAAGGAGAAATGTATCCTTGCACGGCAATGTTTATGACGCCCGTTTCGATTCAGACAGGAGAAATATGCGTCAACTCCACCCGTATTGCCCAATTGGATGCCTCCTGCTCTGATACGGCTTCAAAAGCTATGCTAAATTTAGCAGGACAAGTGCAGAGCGCTATAAAGTTTTTATGTAGACAGGTTCCTGGATTTGAAGGGGCCGTTCTCTCGTCAGTTGCCTCGCGCCTTGGCGTCCGTGAAACCGGCAGAATCGTTGGCGATTACACCCTGAGCCAAGATGAAGTGATTTCAGGAAAAAAGCATATCAATGGAATTGGACAGGGCTCCCATCATGTTGATATTCACAGTTCAGGAACCGCCCAGGTGAGAATTCCGATAAAAGACGGGCAAACATATGACATTCCTTTCGGCTGCCTGCTTCCCGCAGGCTTGAAAAATGTGATTGCCGCAGGCCGTTGTATTTCTTCCGACCGGGGAGCCAACGGCTCTGCGAGAGTTATGGGAACTTGCATGGTGTCCGGGCAAGCAGCCGGTGTCGCCGCAGCCCTGTCGGTCGAATCCAAGAAGGATGACGTGCGTGAAATAAGTATTGATGTTCTAAGGAAACGTCTGACTGAAGAGGGGGCAATTTTGTAACACTGAGAATTTCATGGTTTTGCATTTGACGAAACAAACTATTTTATATTTGGAAAGGATGAAAGAATGAGTGGCAAATCAATTCTTGTCGGATGGTCGTATAGGGATGTCACGCCGGACAAACCGGTAAATTTACGCGGACAATTCCACATGAGGATAGCCCGCACTGTAAAGGATCCGGTAACTGTAACTGCACTGGCTCTTTCAAAAGACGGGGGGAATGATACCGAATCTTCCTTCATCTGGGTCTCCTGCGACACCCTCGCAATCCCTGATTCCGTCCTTGAAACGAGCAGAATAAAACTGGGGAAACTCGCCAAGGATTTTCCGGTTCAAAACCTTATAGTCAACGCCACCCATACGCATACGGCTCCCGATCCAGGAGGCTGGCATCCTCCAGTTCCTGAAGGTGTCATGAAGCCCGAAGAATACGTTGAATTCCTTACTGACAGAATAGCGGAGGCTGCGGCAGAATCCTGGAAAAAAAGGAAACTCGGATTCATTGCCTGGGGAATGGGCTACGCGCCGATAGGTCACGGGAGAAGGGCGATCTATTTCGACGACCTGTCCAAAAGGCACGGCATCAAGGAGTTTTCAGGAATGTATACCGAAAAGAGCGCCAGTATGTACGGGAACACCGCTGATGACAAGTTTGACTGCATTGAAGGTTACGCCGATCATTCGGCACATTTCCTTTTTACCTTCGATGGAAATAAAAAACTTACCGGTGCCGTCATCAATGTCGCCTGCACCGCGCAGGAAACCGAGGGGTTGGAAGAGATTTCCGCCGATTTCTGGCACGAGGCCAGAATTGCGCTCAGAAAACAGTACGGCGAAAAACTTTTCGTCCTTCCGCAGTCCTCCGCGTCGGGAGGTCTTTCCCCCCATCTCATGTTCAACAAGAAAGCCGGACAGAGAATGCTCGATCTGAAGGGGATATCATCACGGCAGGAAATAGCCAACCGGATCAAGGTGGATTTCGACGATGTTTTCTCATGGGCTTCAAAGGATATGAAGGATAATGTTGCGGTAAAACATCTCTCTGAAATAATAGATCTTCCAAGAAGAATGATCACTGAGGAAGAATATCTAAAAGCAAAAAAGGGGCTTGTTGAGCTTGAAAAGATTCCACCTTCAAAGTCTCAGGATACGGATGCAAGATTGCGGGAAGATTCGGTAGTTTCTGCCAGAAAATATCGATGCCGTCGCATACTCCAGCGCTATGAAGAGCAGAAGAAAAATAGAAACTGTAAAATGGAACTGCATGTCATTCGCCTTGACGACATAGCTTTCGCGACCAATTCATTTGAGCTCTTCGCGGACTATGGAATCAGGATACAGGCACTGAGCCCGGCGACTCAGACATTCGTGGTTCAGCATTGTGGCAAAGGGAGCTACCTGCCTACAAAGCTGGCGGAACAGGGAGAAAGCTACAGCGCCTGCGTTTATTGCAATGAGGTTGGACATGAGGGTGGGGATATCCTTGTGGATGAAACGGTCAAACGGATAAAGTCGATGTGGAAAAGACAAGAATCAAATAAATGTGATTAGGAACTCAATTAAAATGAAAACGAACCACAAAAGAGAATGGAAGGCGAAGTGGATCGGCCAATCGGACGCACTTCTTTATAATTGGTATCAGCCTGTTCTACCCGCACCGTACTTCCGAAAAATATTTGATCATATCGGAAATGCGGACGCTGCGGAAGTTTCCATTTGCGGATTGGGATATTATGAGTTGTATATCAACGGCAAAAAAGTAGGAGATCACGTACTTGACCCAGTGTTTACGCAGTACGACAGGCGTGTGCGCTATGTCGTTTATGATGTTGCCGAATATCTCGTTCCCGGGGAAAATGTGTTCGGCGTTATCCTCGGCAACGGCTGGTACAACTGCCATACGCCGGAAGTATGGCAGTTCGATAAGGCTTCATGGCGTGATTATCCCAAGTTATTATTGGAGCTTTGGCTCGACGGGAAATCCGTTTTTCGCAGTGACGGGTCGTGGAAGTTTTCCGGCGGTCCGATTGTTTTCGACGGACTTCGTAACGGTGAAACCTACGATGCCCGCCTTGAGCTTGAAGGTTGGTTTACGGTGGAATACGATGACAGTGGTTGGAAGCATGCAGTGATGGTTGCGCCGCCCGGCGGCGTGCTTGAAGAGCAAACGATGCCGCCGTGCAAAGTAATGCAAACGCGCGCTGTAGAAAAACAATGGACGCTTCCCAACGGCGACATCGTGTATGATATCGGGCAAAACATCACCGGGTGGGCACGAATTACGTGTAGTGGCAAACGCGATACGGAATTGATTGTCAAATATGCCGAGCGCTTGAAAGATGGCGATATTGATCAAGAAGGCATTGCAAGTTTTATAAAAGGCGGTGAATGTCAAACTGACCGCTACATATTGAGAGGATTGAAAAAAGAAATCTGGGAGCCGCGTTTTACCTATCATGGATTCCGGTACGTGCGGATCAGCGGTGTTTCGTCCGATACGTTTATAGAAAAAATCGAAGGCCGCGTTGTCCACACGGCCTTTGAGCAAATCGGTGTTTTTTCCTGTTCGGATGATACGGTTAACCGTCTGCAGAAATGCACCATTTGGTCATACATCGGGAATTTTACCGGCATTCCCACCGACTGTCCGCATCGCGAAAAAAACGGATGGACCGGAGACGCCCAGCTTACCGCTGAAACAGGTTTGTTCAATTTTGCCGCAGGCACCGCATATAACGAATGGATGGACAGCTTTGCCGACGTGCAGCGTCCGAGCGGACAGCTTCCCGGCATTGTTCCAAGCTCAGGCTGGGGCTTTAACTGGGGCAGCGGCCCCGCATGGGACAGCGCCTTCCTCCTGATTCCCTGGTATGTCTATCTCTACACTGGCGACACCTCATCTATCATAACCCATTACGATTCGATGAAAAAATACGTGGACTATTGCACCGGCATGGCGACCAATCACATCGTTTCCTTTGGCCTTGGCGACTGGTGCCATGTCGACTGTACCCGCATTACACCTGTCGGCCTTACTTCGACCGCATACTATTATGTTGACTGTATGTTGCTCTCAAAATTCGCCGCAATCAATGGCAATATTTCGGATCATAGGAAATATGCTGGGCTTGCAGTTAAAATCAGATCAGCATTTAACTGGCGTTTCTATAAAGGTGACGGAATATATGCGAATGGCGAACAGACCGCGCTCGGTTGCGCCATCTACCATGGACTTGTAGTGGATTCGGAAAAAGACAAGGTTGTCGCGAAATTAGCAGAGACTGTCAAAGCCAATGGTAACAAGCCGGACTTCGGGATTCTGGGTGCTAAATACGTTCCACGTGCATTAGCCGACAATGGTTATATTGATTTGGCGTATCAGCTCATCACGCAACCTGAATTTCCCGGTTGGGCACATTGGTTGAAACAGGGTGCTACGACGCTCTGGGAAAGCTGGAAGGGCAATTCGTCATTAAATCATATCATGTTCGGGGATATCGGTGCCTGGATGTACCGGTATCTTGCGGGGGTTATTCCCGATCCGGAAAATCCCGGCTTCAAACATTTCATCATCAAACCGCATCCGGTAAACGGCTTGAAATGGGTAAAGGCTGAACATGTAGCTCCCATAGGGAAAATAGTAACTGCGTGGAAACATTCTGACAGTAGCTTCGTGTTGAAAATAGGAGTTCCGCCCAATACTACGGCAACTGTAATCATGCCGGATTCCAGCCAGCATGAAGTATCTTCAGGGAAACACAAATTTGCAGTATTTTTTCAGTTGAAAACAAAGGAGTACGAAAATAAATAAAATATTTCGGAAAATCAACTTTTAAACGTTAAACTATTACAGTCAGACAAGAAGGTCAGAATGAAAAAACTTGGACATCAAACATTTAAGATGATTTTTACAACTGCATTTGCCATGCTTTTTATCCTTGCGGCCGTTCCGCGAGCATGGGCGGACCAATCCACCCCAGTATTGTCGGAAAACTTTGATGACGCCTCCGCTGCCGTTAAACGTTTTGCCATCAACCCAGATGGATGGCGTGTTGAAAACGGCGTGTTGAAAACGGTTGAAAACAACAAGCAAGTGGTTGGTCTCAAGCTCGGTACAAACCTGTCAGATTTTTCAATTGATTTCGACGCGCGTATTGTCAAAGTAAATGCGCCGGGGCATTTTGGCATAACGGTACGAGATTCAACGATAGAAGGCAAACGCTCCATGGGACAGATTTACTGCTGGTCTACAGGGGCACTGGGCTATCTGGAACAAGTGCCAAATGAGCAGGGTAGAAACATCGGGATCGGAGCGACGCAAGCACTTGCGATTAGTCCTAAAGCCGCTTTTGTTCATTTTCGCATCGTTTGTGTTGGAAAATTAATACATGTTTATGCCAACAATAAGATTATTTCGACGATTGAGGACGTTGAGCCGATTAGCGGTACGCTTAGCATTTATTCCATGAATCTCGATATCGAAGTGGACAATATAACAGTGGCGCTATTGGATTCGAAAGATACGCTGGGGCAAAACAGAGCCCCACATGGAGAAAAGAGCTTGCGCGATGAACTTAAATTAACGTTTGATGGAGGCGAGAAAGAAAACGCAATCCCGGAGGGTGCAGGAACGTCCGCTATCAAAGCCTGGTATGGCGAAGGCCTTAAAGGGCGTGGGCTGTATCTGGGCGCAAAACCCGCAGGGGAAAGTTCCGCAGTTACGTTCTCACCGCGTTTTTCGGCCAAAGGACTTTTTTCAAAGGGCGCCAGTATTATGTTCTGGCTCAAAACGGATTTTGACGGCTTGGCGACCAAAGGTAAGAATCTTGGCGATATTCTTAGCGTTCTGGATGGCAAAGGAAAGCCCATCATTAGCATCAATATTTTAGAATGGGCCATTCAATGCAAGTTGAAAGACAAGTATGCCACTTCCCTCTTTGTTCTTGAAAACAGGTCAATGGGCTTGCTGTATCGTGGTGACTGGCATCACATAGCACTGGTGGTGGACCCGAACGGTCTGAGCAAATTCTTTCTTGACGGTATGCTTTACAACCCGGGCAATATAGGTATGTCAATAAGCCTAGACGGATCGGGGGGGGCACCAGGCAGTGGAACGATAAAACGCAATGCGGTTGATCTTTCTGACGCCGATACAATAATCCTTGGCAGTGAAAAAAATAATTCCACAGACTGTGCGCTTGATGAAGTAACGGTGCTGTCACGTCCAGTATCAGATGATGAAGTGTCCGCGGACTATCGCACGGGCATGCCGGTTGATATTATTGTCGAGAGGAAACTGATCCGCGCGAATAAAAACGAAATGCTTACCCTCGAAGTGCATCCGGCAGGGGAACTTCCCTGTTCGCCGGGAGTACTTTCGTCCCCGGAGAGTGGTACTGTTGAAATGACACTTCAGGCTGGGAACGCGACATCCCCGGTCGCAACGATCACAACGCAAGTAACCATACGCGATAAATTCGAAACTATTGATCTTCCGATCAGTGCAATTCCAAAAGGATATTATCGTCTCTCATGCGCGGTAAATTTTGGCGGTATACGAAACGTGAGGTCATTCTCCGTATTTGCCTATACTCAGCGATCTCCTTCTATTTCAACAAAAAGCGAGAAGGAGCCCCCGGTGGTGACTATCACCGTGAAACCGGAGACGACCGGGCTACTCAATGCGGGTGGTGTAATAGAACGGTCATTGCAAAACGGTGAATCATATCTTGAAGCCGGAGAGAAGAAGATGGATCGCCTGTCGTTTCCCATTGATATACCGCAACAATACACCAACGGACATCCGATGTTCCTGGAGGTGACATGGCCTGACGATAAGATGCGAAGCATGGGGCTTTACCTATATCCGAAGAGCTCCTGGGCGCAGATTCGTGACCGCCTAGAAGGCGGCATACTTGCCGGCGGGATTTATCCCAATAGCGGGGAAATGAAAACAGTGCGGTATATCATTTATCCCTGGCTCACCACCTATCTTTTTGAGGCACGCACGATATCCCCGGGGCGTCCGGCTGCGGTGGCCAATGTCCGTCTTATCCCGGCACCCTATCCGCTTCCACAGGTGAACACGGCAATCGATCTTCCGACAGAAAACCGCATGATAGGTCATGTTGATGAGGACGGAACTTTTGATTACTACATCGGCTGGTTTCACTCTTTTGAACCGAAGAGGCCTGATCTCGGCGACATGGCGGACTTTATGCAATCGTTCGTGGATTATTTTGATTACACGGGGCAAGAGATTATTTCCTCTTCAATTTTACGATACAGCGCGGCGCAATATACCCTTCACGGATCCTCCTTTAATCGTTCTTCATTCTTGGACGGCTATGGCGCTCCATCACTTATGATGGACATGTTATCAGAAAGGGGGAAAAAGTATATTGCGAAAGTTGATCTCTATCATCTCCCCGAATTATGCGGTCCATCGCACCGCCGTGAAGAATTTGAAAAGAAAGGTTACTTGTTATTGGATCGTAATGGCAAATCAGTAAATCGCCCGAACCCCGTTCATCCTGAAGTACGGGCAATGGCTCTGAAACATATTCAGGAAGTTCTGCGCCGCTTTTCAAAAAGCCCGGCGTTTGCCGGAGTTGATTTATGGTGTAATGGTCTTGCGCCGTATCAGTTCGGCTCCTTGGAACAAGGATACGATGATTACAGTGTTGGTCTTTTTGAAAAAGAGACAGGCATTCACGTCACTGCATCTACCGGGAATGGACGTTTTGCCGAACGTTACGCATTTCTTACTGGTGAGAAGCGAAGCGAATGGCTTACATGGCGCGCAAGCAAAGTGTTCACGTTTCTTAATGAAGCCGCAGCGTTGGTGAACGGCGCGAAGAATGGATGTAAAATGTATGTTTCTGTTTTTCAGCCCGGCGACAAGATGACAACGCCAGCCGAGAGTGAAACTCTCGACGTTGCACAGTATTACTATGAAAAGAACGGCGTTGATTTGCGGGCGCTTGGAAAAAGAAACGACATTGTAATTTCTCCGCTGCGGCGATGCAACATGAGTGACTGGAAAAAGTGGTGGGACAATAGCAATTCACTTGACGACGAATTCATTTTCAGCGATGCATTCGGTTCGTTCTTCCGCCAGCCTTCCAAAGCTGGCCTTTTGCCAAGTCGGACCGCAGCCGTGTTCGGCTCGTTATTTAATTCACCTTCTAAAACGGGATTGACTACAAGTTTCAACACATACTTCGAGTCGTTCAACGGCTCGCTTTCCAACGAAATCTATAAATCTATGTTTCAAAATGCGGACGTGAAACCGAACGGCAGACATTTTCTGCGAGAGTTTGCATTTAATCTCGCTACCGCTGATCCTTCGATCATGCTTATCGGCGGACAATCGCTTGGCAGCGCCGGACGCGATGATGAAACCCGGGAATTCGCCACAGCATTCCGCGCCCTGCCGGCAAAACCATTCCTGGATATCCCCGGCACCAGCGACCCGGTCTGTGCGCGTTTTCTGAACACGCCGGAGGGTGTCTACGTTTATGCCGTAAACCGGATATGGGCGGACGCAACGGCGACAATCACATTCAACAAAAATATAGGCGAGGTAGTTGACCTGTCAAGCGCGAAAAAAAAGAGAGTCGATGCCGTAACGCTTTCAATTCCATTGAAGCCGTATCAGCTGAAAACCTACCGTATCGTCGGCGGGGTATTGCCGGTTTCTATTGCCAGCGACGTTGACGCCGCCACAAGAGACTGGTATCGCGCGAAAATCGAAGCGGTAAGCGCTGATGTAAAAAAACTCACCGATAAAGGCGTGGACATTCCCGCACTTACGGATCGGCTTAAAGCGATTACAAATGCAGTGGTGAGCGGACAGCTGGCGGAGGCACACCGGCTTTTGTTTTCCAAGATGATTGACGGTGAAATGCCCAAGCTTGCGGTTGCCGCGGAAAAAGGCTATCTCATGAAACAGAGTGAGATGATCAGCGCAAACCGTTATGCAATCAACTGCGGCGCTGGTGATTACTATGTGGCAAAAAATGGGACATTGTTTTTCCCCGATGACAGACCGTTTACTCCAGGTGGATACGGGTATATTGAGAAACACAGCGGGGTTACGCGAGATATTTCAGCATTGCGCGGAGCGAGTGACCCG
The DNA here is from genome assembly GCA_964540865.1 of uncultured Victivallis sp. Lineage (GTDB taxonomy): Bacteria > Verrucomicrobiota > Lentisphaeria > Victivallales > GWF2-50-93 > GWF2-50-93. The sequence goes on along the minus strand of CAZION010000033.1, from coordinate 17,835 downwards.
AAATTATTTGAAACCGAGGCATATGATACGGAAGGATATCGCTTCACGGTAAAACCGGGGAACTATACGGTGGTGCTGTATCTGCGTATCGGCTATCCGCCGTCGCAAAAAACAGGCGCGTACGTTCTCAATTACACGATCAACGGACAAAAGTTACTTGAGAACGCAGACATCTACTCGCTCTGCGGGGAGAATGCCGGGAATGTGGCGGTAAAAACATACAAAAATATCGTTGTCAAAGATAACGTTCTCGACATTATCTGCACACAAAAAGACGGTCTTCATCCGAGCGCACGGCTGTTTAATGCAATAGAGGTGATACCGGAATAAACAACGGAGTCCGAAAAATGATGGCAGAAAAAGACAAACTCTCAAAATGATGATGCCTGCTGGAGGTTATTGCTTTGCCCCTACTCATGACTTACAGGACAACTCTCCAACAGAGAACGTTGTAGCTATGTATGAGACGGCAAAAATATATGGAAAATACTAGCCCCGTCAATATCCCTTCACGGATTCAGGTAAAAACTAAAAAAATAAGGATTAAAAAATGGATTTGCATAACAAAGGAAAAGAAATCATATGGGCTATCGGCATCGGTGACGGCACGTCAAAGCAATGGCTGCATGATGTACGGGGTTACAAATGAAAAAACTGTATATTTTATTGGGAATACTGTTAACTATTAACGTAAAAGCGGAGGTGAAAATGTCGGAAATATTCAGTGACAATATGGTATTGCAGCGTGATATTCCTTTGCCGGTATGGGGCTGGGCGGAACCTGGTGACATGATCACAGTTGAATTCACCCCTTCGGCGTGGCAGGCAGGACAAGGTGGACAGAAGAAAACGGCTGTCGCGGAAAAAGATGGCAAGTGGACGGCTGTCTTCGACCCGCTGAAGCCCTCCGCTGAACCAATGACAATGACTGTTACCTCCAAAATATCCAAATCCCCAAATCTCCAAATCAAAAATATACTGGTAGGCGATGTCTGGCTCTGTTCCGGGCAGTCAAACATGGGATGCGATTTTGGAGATCCGCAAAATACCGATGAAAAAGTCAAGGATATCGATAATTCGCAGATACGGCTTACAAATGGGAAGAGGTGGAGTCTATGCAACACTGCCAACTTGCAGTCGTTCTCCCGTACTGGCTACTATTTCGGACTTAAGTTATGGAAGGAACTGCAAGTCCCGATAGGGCTAATCAACATTTCACAAGGATGTTCCTCCGTCGAAACCTGGATGACTCCTGAAAGTCTAGCCGCCAATGATTCGCTTGTCGATCAAAATGGCTGTAATCTACTTGCTGAAATGAAAAAATTTCAGCAGTTCCATTCAAACTACAAACAATGTTCCGCTGAAGAAAAAGAACGGGTTTTTCTCGAACACTGCAATAGTAAATACACCTTTGCCAGAGGCTATCTCAAAAACGGTAAACCCATGCTTGATAAATATGACAGCATCCTGTGGCACATGACTGTTATAAAACCGGCATTTCTCTATAATTCCCGGATTGTTCCAGTTATCCCATTTGGAATTAAAGGGGTGATCTGGTATCAAGGTGAAACCAACTTAGCCGACAATCAATATGCCTTGAAACAGCAGATTCTGATTGAAGGCTGGCGAAAACTCTGGGATGAAGGTGATTTTCCATTCTATATCGTCCAGTTGGCGCCGTGCAAGGATGGCAAGGACTCCGCGTCCCCACTGCAGGATTTCTGGATGCAACAGTATAAAGCGGTGCGTAAAACCTCCAATACCGGATTGATTTCAGCCGTTGACATTGGCGACAGCAATGAATATCACCCGAAAAACAAACGCGACATCGGCTTGCGTCTCGCATTACTGGCGTTGAGGGAAACCTATGGAATGAAAAACGTTGTTGCCTCTGGACCAACCTACAAGTCGCTGAAAGTTGATGGCTCGAAAGTCGTGGTCGAATTCGACAATCTTGGAACCGGCCTAACGACTAAAGACGGACAAGTTCCGAATTGGTTTGAAGTTGCAGGCGCAGATATAAATTTTGTGAAAGCCGACGCTGCGATACAGGATGATACGCTGGTAATCAATGCTTCGTCCGTAGAAAATCCGGTATATGTGCGCTATGCATGGGATTGTCTTGCCATCCCAAATTTACGCAATAAGGAAGGGCTGCCAGCCTTCCCGTTCAATACTGCCGAACCATTTTTCCATAGTATAAAATAAGGGAGCTGTTTTATGAAAAATAATCCGATCATTGTTTTTCCGAAGAAGCAGTCAGGCGAAATCCAGTACCGGGAAATCAAGAAGCCCGGTTCAGGCGAATTGCTGGTGAAAAACCGTAAGTCGCTGATCAGCATTGGCACCGAAATGACCGCCTTCAGCGGGGATTATCCGGCGGGTTCGGTCTGGGAGAAATTCTTCCCGTACCCGTTCGACACCGGTTATGCAACGGTTGGAGAGGTGATAGGTGTTGGTGAAGGCGGCGTCGATAAGTCTTGGATCGGAAAACGGGTCGGAACCATGGCTCCGCACTGCCGGTATGCCGTTGTGTCGGTGGAAGATGTGCGCATCGTTCACCGCGCCGAAATCAGCGACGAGGAAGCGGTGTTCTACATCATCGCGCAGATTGTGATGCGCGGGATTCGCATGTCGAAAGTCGGCTGGGGCGACGCTGCGGTGGTGTTCGGGATGGGGTTGCTCGGTCATTTTGCGGCATGTTTCTGCCGGTTGAGCGGAGCAAAACCTGTGATCGCGGTCGATACTGCGGATTTCAGACTAGATTTGCTGCCGAAGGACAAGTCGCTGATTAGCGTAAATGCACTCAAGCAGGATCTGCTTGAAAAAGTCAAGGAACATACCGGTGGACGGATGGCGGATGTCGTATTTGAGGTGACAGGCAATGCGAAGCTGATCTCCGATGAGTTCAAAGTTCTGCACGATCAGGGGCGGTTCGTGATGATGAGCAGTCCGCGCGACAAGACCGAGTTCGACTTCCACGACCTGTGCAACCGTCCGAGCCACACCATCATTGGTGCGCATAACTTTTCGCATCCGAAAACGGCGACTTATGAGAACCCGTGGACGATGGTGCGGCATTGCGAACTGTTCTTTGACCTGGTAGCCGACGGAGAACTAGACGTGAAGCGGATGATCAGTCATCGCGTGAGTTACAAAAACGCACCGGAAATCTATTGCCAGCTCCTCAAAGACCGCTCACAATACATGGGTATCGTCATTGACTGGGAATGCGCGTGATGGAAAAGAAAATGATGGTAATCGGTTCATCCGCGCATGGTTCTGTGCCCTCTGTGCTTAGTCCCAGAAAGACGGACTGATTACAAGAAATAAAGAATTTTGCCTTTACGCGGATCAGCGGCCAATCAGTTCGGAGGGTAAAACGTATTTCTTTCTGCAGACGGGCTGATTGCGGATCAAACTGTCTACTCGAAATCCGGAGGCTCTACAGCAATTACATCGCTAAATTTTCTGTAATCCCTGTCGTAGGATGATATTTTCATCCCGTTCCTTGCCGCAAGGGAAGCGGTATATGCGTCTGCAAAATCCACATTCTTATCCTTGAACCTCACCATGGCATCCAGAATAATGGCTTCATCTGAAAAATGAAATCCCGGAGTGTTTATTATTGCTGTTATCTTTTCGTAGATATCTTCATTGTCAAGATGGAAATATGATTTCAGCGTCCAGACAAGTTCCGCGATGCAGATATCTGAAACGAAGAGCTTCACTTTACCTGCTGTGGCGTCACGGAAAAGCTTTTCGCAGTCATCGGCTTTTTTCGGAACGTCATTTGCCAGATACCTGAGTATGACATTTGTATCGAGGATGAGTGTCTTCACTTGTGTTTCACCTTGCCGGCAGCCATTTCCGAACGTGAGTTCACCATCTCTTTCCTGATTTCTTTGAAATCCATTGGTTTTTCAGAAACTTTCAGACTTCCACGCAGTGATGTAATGTCTCCGCTAAGAGGATAAATAATGAATTTATCATCGTGAAGTTCATAGGCTATCTTATCATTGGTGTGCAGATGCAAAGCGTCCCTTACGGACTTTGGTATCGTAGTCTGACCTTTGCTGGTCAACGTGGATATGATCATCTTTGATTCCTTACTATACTGTTTAGGCTTACTTGTAATATAAACAAGGAAATATGGATAATCAAGGATTAATTGAATTTGTCACAAAAAAGGGATTACGCGGATTCGCGGACAACCAGTTCGGAGGGGAAGACGTATTTTTATTATCTCGTGGATCCGTTCTTTTCATTGTTATTATCGTATAATTCAAGTTCAGATTGACAACCGAGGTCACTCAATTTGTATTTCCCTTCCCGCAGAACAAATTTTTTATAATAATTGGGAGCTCTAATGATTAAATCGACTCCCGTATCATCCCTGTAGTAATCATGGGTGTCAAGTTTTAATGGGGATCCAGTTTTCCACTCGCCGTCAATAGTACTGGGAATATCCAATTTGAAGCGGTGTACCGCATCCTTGGCAGAGAGAAGGATTTCACCTGTTATGCCAGTCACTTTTTTATCGCTTTTCAGGGATAAATTGAGATCGACACACGTATATGTGCCATCGGACTTGGAAATATTGCCTATCTGACTCGACAATACCGTGGCAGTCAAGTTCGCATCGTCCTGGAGAACGGCCAGTGCAAAGTCTTTGGAAATGACGGCATCCGGATTATTAAGACGCGGGTGCTTATAAGTCTCGGGAAAAAATATTTGACTTGGTTTTTCACCTTTGTCTACGTCATCAATGCCTAGCGCGAAGTAAAAACTTTTCCCTGTTTCCGGAGCAGTTTGAATATAGTCAAAGGGGACTTTTATTTCCGCAGTGTAATATTTTAAATCGGGATGCAGCGGTGACGGCCTGTCTCCTATTTCACCAGCTACTTCAATTTTATCTTTTACCCTGTTGCCATAGGATTCGACTTCGATTTTGCCTTTCGGTGTAAAGGAAAAAACCAATAATTCATTGTTTATCCATAATTCAACGGCATCGTTTTCAAACAACGGAATTTGTTTCTCAAAATACAGGTCATCATCAAAGACCATTACCGCAAGATATAAATACGACTTATCCCATGCCGCTTTCCAGTAGGAAATCACATCTTTGGGGCCGGTAATCCCCTGCCTGCCCAGTTTCCGGTTATAAAAACCTGCGTCCAGCATACTGGCGGTGGACATATCCCATTCGTCCAAACTGCCGTCAAGGTTGAACGCTTTGGGTAATGACGCTATTCCAGTCACCGTTTGTTTTTTATCCTTAATCTTGCCGAGTCCAAACATTTTGATTTGTTTGATTTTAAAATTAATGGCTGTCTCCAGGTTCCCGATTTTCTTATCAACATCCTTGAGGTCATCAATGCTGGCACCATAGATTGCAGGGAAGGGGATATTTTCCCAATGGTATTTCTGGTATCCGTCCGTCAACTCCTGACGGGCCAGTTTAATATAAGCATTGCATTCTTCAATCAAAGCAAGAAACTGCCCTTTGTCTTCACCTTCTTCGGCAAGAGTATTCATATTCATCAGGAAGGCGTTTATTTTTTCAATATGCTTGTACACAAAAACATACTTGAATACTGACTGGTAAATGCCGTACGAGCCGGTATTAAATAATTCCGGGTTCCCCCAGAGTTTAGCCAATGCGGCATCAGCCTCCTTTAAGCGATTGGCAAAATCAAGCGAATTCTGGAACCTGATGCTACTCGGAATAGTCATTGGTCCTCCCAATTTGCTTTCATTAATTGAGCTGCCAACGGAATACGCGAGTGCCAGTGCATTGCCTGCCTGGTCGCCAAAAAGTTGGCGACAGGCCCGAGGTATAAGCATCTCTTTTACGGCTCCGTCAAGGTCGTGGACGTTAATCCAAGCGAGCCAGTCCACCCCATTCACGGTCATCATGTTTTTCTTGTATTTTGCGTCATACCTCTGTTCGATAAACAAGTTTCCGGGAGCCTGTGTGTTCCAAGAGTACTCGGCCAGAAGATAATTCTGCAATTTATGGACCGGCCATCCTGACGTATTGCAGTTGTCGTAGAAAAAATCCCTGTCGCCGTTTTTAAAATAATAAGTTTTTGCCGTCCTGGCCGTGCCGCCGACCAGGCGGTTGGAATGGAACGAGCTATTTTCGATATAATATACCTGTGGATCATTTTGCGTTTCCATGCGGAGTTTTTGCGCGGATTCCAGAGAACCTTCCCGCCATAACAACCAGATGTCTTTGTCCAGCTTCCGTCCGAGTTCCCCGGCCATTTTGCGGAAGTCATTGTATTCCCGGGTATTTTCAGTGCAGCCAATGCCGTAAGGACTTGAGACATAAGAGGCTTCCGCATTTGGAGCCCCTTCCTTAAGAGCGCGGTACACCCGGTTAGTTAAATATGTTTCTGCGCTTAGTCGGTCATTCCCCCAGCGTTTTTTGTCACTTTCAGAGCGGCTGGTCCACCCCATATTGGGCGTATCAGGGGAATGCAGGAAGTAATGCTGCGGACCAATAATTTTTGCCATTTCAGTAATTTTACCGCAAGCATGATTGATAAGCTCTTCGTCGCTCCACGAAAAATACAGGTGCCGGAATTTAACACAGTCTTTCAGTTGCGGAAATTGTTTCTCATCGCCTTGGGATGCTACTGGAACATTGAATTCAAAATACAGCTTCATGCCACGCGCATTCACATATTTACCTATTTCACCCAGGAGCTCGGCCCGCTTATCCAACGGATAATCGGTTAACGGATAAGAGTGTATTACTTCGAAGCACCTTATGTAGTTAAATTTTAATCTGGCAGCCTCATCAACCCCGGCTTTTATCAATTCCCACGCTTTAGCCTTTTGCTGCTCGTTGCCAGCCATATATAAAAGATAAGCTGGAGTATAGAGTGTTTCACATATCCGGTTTTTAAAATCCGGCCAGTCAACTATTTTTGCCAGGCGTATGGATTTATCGGTTACTAATTGCAGAAGCGTCATGACTGACCAATAGACCCCCTGATTATCCTTGCCAAGCAGTACGATATTCTGCCTGTTTCCGTTATTAACAGGAAAAATCGCATACCCTTGTCCTTCAACTTCAGCAAAGGATATTTTTCCGTTATCGCATTTTTCCTGCATATCAGGTAATTCAGAAAGAGTACCGAGAATAATCAGATTATTCTTTTGGCTGTCTGAGGTATAAGTAACTATCGGAATTTCCACCGATGTTTGTTTAAAAATTAAACGTTGCAAATCTGAAGCGGCTATTTTCGTTAAATCGGATGGTTTCTTGCCGATGGCTATGGCCAGATTATCATCAATACCGATATTCTGCCCATAAAGGGTAATCCTCTTTGGGCAGGGGATGATATCTACACTTTTCAAGTTCTCCCACTGAGGAGACACGCTGGTTTTCAACTCGGCGTAATTAACTTTTTCGTCGGCGGCCAATGTGAGTGAGATGGCGCATGCTGTGATCAATTCACACAAAACCAATAATCTATACTTCATAAATTGCATTCCCCTTTTAGTGAAAAGCCACGTCTTCCGGACGTGGCTTTTCACTAAAACTTCATTTTATTCATTTACTTTCCAGATTTTCACTTCATCAATTGCACTATTAGTTCCAAGGTCATCGTATTTGCTGTTTCCTATTACCAGCGTATCCATAGGTTGCGTTAGGTCAAACTCAACATTTTCAAGGGTCTTTGTAAAGCCATTTATATTGAGTTGCATGGTTTTCTTGGTTTCATCCCACTGCATGCCGACATAATTCCAGGAATTGACATTTATTTTGTCCTGCTTGACATCCAGAGAGTTATCGCCAAAGGTGTACATGTAAGAATAGGTTAGGTTTTTGACAAAGAATATTCTCTTTTTTGCGTCTTTGGTGCTGAGCCAGAAAAACATCCGTCCTTTTTTGGCATCATCTGGGGCGTAATCCGGTTTAAAATAAAATTCAATAAGGCCTTGCTTGGGGAGTTTGAAATTCAAGGGGTATTCCAGAACGCCTTTATCATCGATCTTGACAGCTTTGCCTTTGATTCCATCAACCAGAGTATTGATGTTGGCAATGGGCGAAGCAACTTTATTTTTATTTCCATCAACAATATCGAAAGTTCCATTATCAAAAGATATCTCGTACAACAACTCGTTTTTATTCTCCGTGGAGGCATTCTTTTTGGCGTCGCCATTGTCAGTAACGGAATACAATAAAGGACAGTAACTTAAAAGGATTATTATTACCGCCAACTGAGTCTTTACTAGCGTTGAGAAACGACAAAACATACTGCTCATTTTCATTACCTACATTTTTGGGATCAAAGGTTATTTATGGTTTTTAGACAAGACGTTATTGAATATGTCCTATTGGGCTTTAACTATTAATGTTGTACCTCCTTTTTTTTGCATGCTCTGCGGCGGTTTATTTGAGGGACCAGCGTATCCAACGTACGGGACTGCTCGTGTTTTCGGGACGACGTGAATAATATACCGAAAAAAGGTCTCCGTTCCCGAGTTCAACCGTGGAGGCGTAACCCATGTCCCAATTGGTCGGAGTGTCGTCTATAACCTTGTCCTTCTCCCATGTAACACCATTGTCCGCGCTCAGGGCGACCATAATCGCGAAGGGATCCGAACGTTTGGCGTAGGCGCTGATCAAGAGTCCCGAAGAATGCTGCAAGAGGTGGGGAGGCGAACCCTCAGTTAACAGAGGCTCAGCCATGCTCCAGGTCTTTCCGCCGTCGGTCGAACGGCTTTGGTATACGTCGGTCGAACGCCCTTGGCAAATTGGGGGGATTTTTCCCGTGTCGTTTTGAGGTCGTGATAACACATCAAGGCGAATGTGGCAGAGGAGGTCTCCGTTTTTCGTCTCAATCATGTGCGGTTCGCAATAAGTGAGCTTGTAGCCTTCATATGAGGGGGTAGGAATCTCGGAATACTTCGCGAAACTGTCACCCCTGTCCCGGCTTTCGTACACTTCCAATTCATACTTTGGAGGCATGGCTTTCATCGCCTCAGTTCCCATACGGTTGCCGACATACAGGATCCGGCCGTATTTGAGAAGAGCTGGTCCGTGCGGGCATGTGACTGGAATTGTTTTTATCTCGCCCCAAGTGAATCCGGAGTCGTCGCTGATGCGGTAGCAGGAAAAAAGCCCCGCCGCGTCCTCTCCCGGCGTGACCATCTCTACATAGGCGCGGATTAATTTGTCGAAGGATTTAAGATGCTCCGAATGGCTGTCGAGGTGATTGAGATTGCCCGCGAGATTACCGGTAAAGGATGTGACGAGGACGCGTCCATTTCCCAAATTCAAAAAACCGGCGTCGCGGTTATCCAGAATCGTGTCCATGAGAATCGTGGGCGGAGACCAGGTTTTTCCTTCATCCCGGCTTTGACACATGATAACTTTGGCAAAGGGATCTACGTGCCAGTTGCGCAGACCCGATGCCACCACAACAATGGTGCCGTCATCAAGTTTGCCGACCGTAGGCCATCCGTTGTAGCTGAAAATCCTGTTCGCATGATCGAACACGATACCTTTCTCCAGTGTCTTAACATAATGCATACGAAGTACCCTTTGCGTAAATTAAATATTTGATATTGTCTTGCAAGTATTTTACTGGAGCCTCTTGTCCTCCAGCACCTGACTGAAAGTAAGGCTTTCAGTATGACCGTCAAGGATGCATGTATTTACCGACCGGGAATGCTTGTTGAAACCTATGCTGATATTTGGGTAAAAGGATGGAACGCCAACGTTGAAGTGTGTGCTGTCATCACTCCCGTTATCAACACAATCTGAGAATAAAATGATAACGGACGGTTGCTTGACAAATCCCATTCTCACCCAGGGTGCCCATGAGGCGTTATTGCGAGTCATAAGTTTTTGGTTTGCCGTGTAGCTTTTCGTCACACTCGGCCCCTGGTAGGAGGGGCATTTTAGGATTTTACTGGTATTTCCGCCCATATAATCGTTCACCAGGGTGCCTGACCACCACCAAAAACCTATGCCGGTCCAGTAACTCGCCGGAAGCCATTCGTTGTAGTCCGTGGCATACAACTGTACTTGGTAGCCCATCTGTTTTACATTTGAGATGCATAAACTGGATTTCGCAGCACCCCTTGCAAGCTTGAGTGCGGGGAGCAACATCCCGGCTAATATTGCTATGATCGCTATCACCACGAGGAGCTCAATTAGTGTAAACACCTTGCTATAAACAAGTTGCGTTTCTGCGTGCCGAGTTTTTTGATTCATTGTGCCGTCTCCTTTTTTATTGTTTTTATTTCAACTTCATCTGAGCGATTTTCCTCTGTAGACTTCCGGTTTGATCAATTTTCTTACTGGCAAATCAAGTTTTTTACGCGAAATCTTATTCATAACGTCAACTATTTCTACGGCGACAGGCTTTGAGCCGTGCGATACGCATGACAACGACGGTAGCATCCTTAACCCGGTATTGGAGCCGTCAAGGGTGATAACGCTAAGACGCGAGGGAATAATATTGGCATATATCTGTTCAAGCAGGATGAAATCCAGCCACTCATCCGTGGGGAAAAAAACCGCGTCGAATCCGGAAACCAGAAGATTCTTTATCATTTTTTTAGCCTTTTCAGGATATTCTCCACTGTGTTTAACATTTTCCCAGATAATCTCATGAGCAGTTCCGCTTTTTTCCATGGCGGCGGCAAAGCCATCAGCTCTGAGCTCAAATGGCATAAAGGTTTTTGGCCGTCTATATCCCAAGCAGGCTGCTTTTTTACAGCCTGACCTGATTATTTCATTAGCTGCCATTTCTCCTGCCGCAAAATTGTCCAGGCAAATCTGATTCGGGCAATATTTTTCCATCGTCATGTCCAGCGCGAAAACATTCGGGGTTATTGCGTTTATCCCTGTAAAAAAATCCTTTGCGTATTCACCTTCGATAAGGGAGACAAATATGCCGTCCGCATCTTTCAGCATATCCGGAGCGGCGGCGCCATTGAAATAATGCTCTCCGCTGTGGAACATGAAAAGATGAATATCAAAACCTTGCGCCGAGGCCATCTTTGAAAGATGCCTTGATAGACGCTCATACGCGTAAAAAATAAATGTTTCAGAGTCCGGACGCACCGCTGCTACAAAAACAAATTTGCCTTTTTTGCGGGATGGCGGCATAATTTTTGTGGAGTTTTTATCGCGGTAAACAGTTTTTTCCTTTTCCAGCTCAATCAGGGCTTTGCGCAGAGTCATGCGGCTGGAACCTGTTTTTACTGCCAGCTCCCTTTCGCCTGGCAGGCTCAAATCTCCCCGCGCGATGTTTTCGCTGATAATGCCCTTCAGGCTTAACAGTATATCTGAATATTTACAGTACGGGTTCATTATTTTGAGTCCTCATTATATTTAAAAGTATACCATGCGGTATAGATAATGTCAATAAGGAAAGAGGCGTAACTTTAAATATAAGTTAAAAAATTAAGGCTGCTACGCGGATTCACGGACAATGAGTACCGATGGAAAAACGTATTTTTTTTGGGAGACGGGCTGATTCCGGATCAATCTGTCGGCGAGTTCAATGCATGTCTTGCTGAGAAGTGACTTCGGCTGTTTCATCGTGGTAATTGACGGGGTCACATAGCTGCTGAAGCGCAAGTTGTCATGTCCGGCAATGGCAATATCCTTTCCTGGAACGAAGCCTGCCTCGCGGACAGCCCTGGACACACCAAGCGCAACTGCATCGGTCACACAAAACACCGCATCTGGCGGCGATGTGTTTTTAAGCAGACGAACCATATTCTCATAACCGAATATTTCGTTGTCCTGCCTCTGGGAACTGAATTCGCAGGGGATGAGGAATGGTTTCAGGCAATGATCTTTCATGGCCTCCAGATAACCTTTCCGGCGCAATGCCGCGGAAATATTGGTCACGCCGTAAAAACTCCCCATGTATGCAGGTGGTTTTTTCTTTTTGATCAAATATTCCGTCATGTCATAAGCGCTTTTTTCATTGTCATTCAGGACGGTGTATATGTCCTTGCTGTTTTTAAGCAGCGGACGATCGAGATAAATTACGGGAATATGTGTTGCAGCCAGAGTGTGAATATGCATGTCCGGGTTGCAGACAACTGGAACGATAATTAACGCGCAGACTTTCAAAGCCAGGAAGTTTTTTATCACATTGGCTTCTTTCTGCGCGTCATTATAGGATGACTTGTAAATTAACTGATAGCCTTTTGCTGCGGCCAGTTCCTCTGTCAGTTCGATTATCTCATTGTAGAAATCATCGGTTATATACGGGACAATCATGCCGATCATCATGGTTTTGCCCTTTACGAGACCGACAGCATTGTTGTTCGGTGCATAGCCGTGCTTGTCGCAGATGGCCAGAACTGTTTCCCGGCTTTTACTTTTTACTTTGAGGTTGCCGTTAAATATTTTTGAGACAGTGAACCTGGAGAGCCCGGCCTCCAGCGCGATTTCCTTCATTGTAATCATATGATCTTGATATCCTGTTTTCACTACTCTAGTTTTTCATTTATATAAATTCAAAAGGAATTTATCGATTTTCCGCTTTTGAAATTGACACTCGACAATAATAATATATAGTACAATTGACACGAGTCAACAAAAATAACTTAAACGGTTTCGCCGGGACTTGATGGAACGCCAACAACTTGGTGGCATGAGATTTAGTGTAGTGCGGATAGAAGATGAAAGATGCCGGCAAGTTGCCAGCGATCCCAAAAATAAACAATCAAATTTCGGAGGTGATTATGCATACGCCCTTACGTCTTGGATTCATGCCGACGAGAAGAAGGTTTTTCTCACGCGAGGATTCCCTCAAATACAAAGTATTGATCCTCGAAAAGATAAAAAAGCTTGCGCCCGGGCTGGAGATCATAGACCTTGAATGGCTGAACGACGAGGGCCTGCTCCGCGATGTAGATGAGGGACAAAAGGTCGCCCGGCATTTCATTGAGAAGGATGTTGATGCGGTATTCTGTCCACACTGCAACTTTGGTACGGAAGACGCCGTAACGCTGGCTGCGAAGAAGATTGGCAAGCCGGTTCTACTCTGGGGACCGCGTGATGAAGCTCCGAGCGCCGACGGTGAACGCCTCCGTGACTCACAGTGCGGTCTTTTCGCCACATCGAAAGTCATGCAGCGTTTCGGAGTGAAGTTCTCCTACATCACCAATTCGCGTCTTGACACCAAGGTCTTTGAAAACGGCTTCCTGAACTTTCTCCGCGCGGCCAACGCCGTAAAACACTTCAGGGGTGCGCGCATCGGACAGGTCTCGACCAGGCCGCGCGACTTTTATTCGGTCGTCATCAACGAGGGCGAACTGATGGAAAAGTTCGGAGTCCAGATCGTTCCTGTCGATCTCACCAAGATCATCGCCGAGGTCAAGTCCTCACTATCTTCCCCTTCTGAGAAACTCAAAGAAACAGCTGCCGCCATGATCAAGACCGCCGACTTCTCTGGAATGGACAAAGAGCTTCCAAGAAAGCTTGCCGCCCTGAAGCTGGCCATAAAAAAATGGAGCGATACGGAAAATCTCGGAGCCGTCGCCTTCCAGTGCTGGGACGCCCTTCAGGAGGAGTTGGGGCTCTGTTCCTGTTTCGTCCATGCCGAACTTACCGACGACGGCCTGCCGATTGCGTGCGAGACGGACATCCACGGCGCATTGAGTTCGCTTCTCCTACAGGCATGCGGCCACTTCAAACAGCCTACTTTCTTCGCCGACCTGACCATCCGCCATCCGGAGAACGACAATGCCGAACTGCTCTGGCATTGCGGCCCGTTCCCTGCGTCTCTGGCCGATGGTAAACGAAAGATCAACAAACATTTTGTGCTTCCAAGCCATGCGGAGGGTGTCTGCAATTGGAAGCTGAAGGACGGCCATGTCACGGTGGGCCGTTTCGACGGCGTCAATGGCAAATACTCCCTCTTCTGCGGTGAAGGCAATACCGTCCCCGGTCCCTTCAACCAGGGAACCTACACGTACCTTGAAGTGAACGACTGGCCACTCTGGGAGGAAAAACTCATTTATGGTCCATACATACATCACGTCTCTTGCGCCTATGGTAGCTTCGCCACGGCGCTCTACGAGGCCGCACGCCACATCGACAATCTTGAATTCGATCCGGTTAACCCGACTCTGGATGAAATCAAGAAGGTCTTGAGAGCAGGGGGGGAGTAAGCGTCATGCCCATAGTAACCGCAAGAAAAGAATCCCTGAAAGTAGTGGACAAAGTCATTGAGAATAATGCATCGATGGCGATCTTCTGCACCGCCAGTCACTGGAACACTGAGGCCATACTCCTCGCGGCAAAGAAGCTCTGCGACAAATACCAGATCGAGAGTGTTCCTCTGTCAATGGCCATGACCTTCAATTATCCCTATATGCCGCAGGCGCAGAGGGTCACGCATTGTAAAAACGCCAGGATTGGATTCATGAGTATCATGGAGCACCTTCATCTGCTCTGCGACAGCGACGACTCGCCCTACCGGAATATCACTGTCCTTCCGCATCTGGATCACGCCGATCCCGAGCGTGACGGATGGGCGCTCACGGAGGGGACGAAATATCTCGCCTCGGCGATGTTTGACGCCCAGCGTTACCCGTCCGAATGTAATATTTCCATGACCCGCGACTATGTCGGCAAGTATGGCAAGAACATCATGATCGAGGGTATCATGGAGGAACTGGTCGTGGCCGACAAGCATGCAAAATTCGGAAATTCCCCCGCCGCCGGCTATCTTGAGAAGGCCGCCTCTTACGTCAAGGCTACTGGAATAGATTTCCTCGTGGCCGACCTCGGGACTGAACAGCAGTCATCCGGCAGTGGCGGCGTAAAGTATCTGAAAGATAGAGCGAGAGACCTGACATCCACTCTTGGCAGGAAAATGCTTGTGCTCCATGGAACATCGTCTCTGAACGATGATCAGATGGTTTCCCTAGCCGATGACGGCGTAGTCAGGGTCAACATGTGGACGAAGATCGCCCGGGAAGCCGGAAAATATGCCGCGAAAAATCTGTTCAAACGCTCTGAAGCGGCGTTTGGCGAAGACTTTGAATCAGTCGAGTCGAACCGTTACCTGATGGATTCGATCGACAAGGCGTCGGACATGATGCTTGAGATTCTTGAGACGCTGAACTACGCGAACTTCGCACGCAGATAAAGAATCTCATTATGCCTTTCGGGCTGGAGGAGATTCTTTATGATGTTATTTTTCTCTGTACCGGCGAAAAATAAAGTAGCACAGGCATCTTGCCTGTGTCTTAATTGAAGTAACTTGGGCTTTCCAGCCCGAGCGCTTTTCAGGCAGAGATTGGAAAATCGGGAAACGCGCAATAAATTGCGCTACTACTAACAGAGAATGGAAGAAGGACAACTATAATCGGATAAGACGCGGAGTTGAAGAAAGTTGGAGTTCAAGCTTTAGCTTGTCTTGATGTTCTTAAGTTGGAGTTCACAGCTTCAGCGTGTCTTAGACGTTTTATATATGCTTAAAGCATAGAACTGTGGAATAAAGACACTAGGTTTTTCCATGCGGGAAAAATGCGCCCCCGGCGCGTTGTCAGGGCAGTTGCGGCAGAGTACTGAAAACATCGCAAAAACATTTGCTATAATTTTTTGTAAGGAGCTTAAAACAGGGGATTCCAATGTATTTCAACTTCAAGAATTATTCTGTCAACTACGATGAGAAGGCGCATGCCTTCTCATGCTCCTACAGGCCGGACGGACAGGAAGAGGAGAGACCTTTCATAAAAGACGCAGCGGTTTCCGTCCGCACCTATCAGGGAGAGCTGATTTCCCCGAACGACTACAAGAAAGTCGAGAGCAAACTGCAATTCAATCTTGGCGACCACGTGCTGAGCATGATTTATTCGGACGGCCCAAAGGGTGCGCCGATTCTTGAACTGTATTTCACTCTGGATTCGACATCGCTGCACATCCGCACTTTCGCCCGTGCAATTGTCCATATCGAGGGGACGCTCCTGTGGGGTGATGATCCTGAGAACTCCACTTTCGGTGTCCGTTTGAATGCCGAGGATCACAACCTGCGCGCAGCCTGCGGCCCGGCTTTTTCAATTCACGACAATTCCCTCTTCGACAGGCTCTCTGACAGGGTTCTGGAATTCAAGGCGACCGAGAAGTTCAAAGTCCGCTACGACTGGAAATCCTCATGCTACCGCTTCAGATTCGAGAGCGGACTTGACTACGGGCGAGATGTCTCGTTTAAAATCCATGAGGACTACTGCAAACGGAAGTTCAATATTTCCTACGCACCCATCGACAAGCGTCATGGCTTCAAGACGCCCCCTGTCGGCTGGATGACCTGGTACGCCGTAAAATTCAGGGCGAACGAGCAAGTCGTCTTGGAGAATGCAAAGATGCTCTCTTCCACCTTCGGAAAACACGCTGACAAACTCTGTCTCTGGGTCGACTGGGAGTGGAACCACAAAGCCTTTGACGGACTCGGCGAGGAGGGCGTAGACACATTCACACCCAGGAAGGAGGCCTATCCCAACGGGCTGGCCCATGTCGCGGAAGAGATCGAAAAGCTCGGCCTGGTTCCGGCTCTCTGGATTGGCGCGACTAATGATGGACAGCAGAACCATCTCCTCGCAAAACACCCCGAATGGCTGTTGGCGCATATGCCCATGTGGTGCGGCCAATGGTGGGTGGATCCCAGCCATCCCGGCGTCGCGGAAGAATATATTCCGGCCATCTTCAAACAAATCTTGAAATGGGGTTTCAAGACGATAAAGTGGGACTGTTTTCCGCCCACCTTCAGCGTCTGTGACTCTTTCCATTCAAAGTTCCACAACCCGGCGCTCTCCACGGACGCGGCCATGCGGAACTTGGTCAAGGCCGCAAGGAAGACCATTGGATCCGATGTTTACATGCTTTGCTGTTCCGGCAATACCGAGAGGGATATCACCTTTGCCATGGATCAGTTCAGTGCCGCCAGGATAGGCGGTGACATCTTCGGCTGGAGTGAATTCATTTCGAATTCAGTTGAACGCGTCTTCCGCTTCTACCCCTGGCACAACGTCGTGTTCTATGCGGACGGAGACAACCTGGTTTTGCGCAGCGAGTTCAACAGCCTGGAACAGGCCCGTTCGCGTGTCTCCTTCTACGGCCTCGCGGGATTGCCGGTGACCATCGGCGACAATCTGCCGGACTTGGACGAGGCAAGAATTGATATGTTAAAGCGGATAATCCCGGTCGCCGACATTCATCCGATGGATCTTCAGCAGAAAAGCCGTGGCGAAGGCTACGCTCTTGTCAACCTCGCGGTCTGCAAAAAATTCGGGGACTGGAATGTGGTCGGACTTATGAACATAAAGGACGAACCGCTGGAACTGAATCTCAGCCTAGAATCCGACCTGCATATAGACACCCGCGACGGCAAGATTTTCGCCGTCTACGATTTCTGGAAAAGCGAATTCCTAGGCGTACATGGCGATACACTTCAATTGGCGATTGCCCCGATGGACTCCGCCGTCTTGCGCATAACACCGCTTACATCTTATCCTCAAGTGATCTCGACATCGAGACATATAACCCAAGGCGGCTATGACCTGAGCGACCTGCGTTGGGATGCCGCTTCCAATTGCCTTTCAGGCAGCTCGAAGTGCGTGGTAGGCGAAGTTTACCGTTTGACGCTATACATCCCCGAAGGCTATGAGCTTGCAAGCGTCAACGACGACGAGAAGGCAGCCTTCACCAACGAAGGGTGTATCGTGAAAGTTGATCTCAATCCAGTCAGAAGCGGCGACATTGCCTGGAAACTGAATTTTAGGGAGTAATGAATCTATGAATCCAGGCATCCAATTTCACGAACAGATACTTCAGCG
>CAZION010000032.1:0-52120 GCA_964540865.1 uncultured Victivallis sp. | reverse complement strand
TGGAGTAGCATCTTAAAAATATCAATACGTAATTTGTGTACAGTAAGTTAACACTGACAGGACACTAAAATAATATATTTGGTGAATGTCATTTTCTATTTTAAAATGACATTCACCAAATGGTTTTGTTTCATTATTTGTTAGTGTGTAATTAGTGACTATTAGTGGTGAACTTCTTTTTCTTTCCAAGTTGGATGTTACGTGCAGTTTACTTCAGCCACCTATAATTTGACCAGGGTGGAGACGTTCACCGGCAGACCGGTTTTGAACGATTCATTTGCCGCGATGCCTGTGAGGATTGATTTTGCGCCGTCCGCTAGTCCGGCAGCATGCCCAAGACTGTTGTCCTTTACGCCGAGGAACACATCGTTCAGCAGCCTGACATCGCCACCGCCGTGGCCGCCAAGGTCACCCTTATCGTAATCTATGACCTGCGGCTTGCCCCAGAGAGGCTGGAATATGATTTCTGGCACCATCGTCTCCTTCTCCCCTTCAAGCTCGCGCATGCCGGGCATGTTGAAGTCCTCGCTGTGTCCGCTGACATATGATTTCTCCACCACATTGAATTCCAGGCGACCTTTCGTGCCGTTGAAACAGACTCTGTATCCTTCCCAGGGGCAGAATGCGTTCAGCGAATATGTCATCACCGCTTTGTTCCTGTAGCGCACCATCACTGACATTGTGTCCTCAATCGATATGCCGTCGCCGAAGACGCTCTGGTCGCGGTAGTAGTTGTCCTCGTGTTCGGCACCATAGTAGAGTCCGTTAATCCATACGTCCTTCTTGCCGACCTTGAGCGCGAACGGATCCTTTGCGGCGGTTGCAGAACCGCGTGAGCGGTTGTAAAACTCGGTCACTCCGCGGGACTCGGCGTTCGTCTTGCCGTAGAAGCGCAGGTCGCCCATGGCGAACACAGTTTCCGGCGTGGTATCGAGCCACCAGTTCACCAGGTCGAAGTGGTGGGTTGACTTGTGCACCATAAGGCCGCCGCTGTTACGTTTGTCGCGGTGCCAGCGGCGGAAGTAGTCGGCCCCGTGCGCGGTGTCGAGCAGCCATTCGAAGTGGACGCTCAGTATTTCCCCGACCACGCCGCTCTTTATTATCTCCTTCACCTTCGTGTTGCGTGGTGAGTAACGGTAGTTGAACGTGACGGTGAGATTTTTTCCGGTCCGCTTGACCGTGTCTATTATCTGCTGGCATTTCTCTGCGTCAATCGTCATCGGTTTTTCTGTGATGGCGTCGCATCCTAGCTCCATCGCCCGGCAGATGTACTTGTGATGGGTGCGGTCCATGCTGGTGACGATTACCGCATCCGGCTTCTGCTCCTTGATCATAAGGTCGAAATCCTGCGCCTTGTATGTGGGGACGATGCGATGTCCGAATTCCTTGTTGATATGGAGATTGTGGAAATCCATGCGTGACTGGTTGCTGTCGCAGAAAGCCTTCAGTTCGCAGCTATCTTTGAAATCCCTCGCGAGAGCGTGTATGAACATTGCCGATCTTCCGCCAGTTCCGACGACTACATATTTTTTCTTTTTCTTCGCCATGATTGCATCTCCTTTTGTTTTATATTTTAGGAACGCCGGCATCCTTGCCGGCATTTTTCTTTTTTTAACCCTTGTTTCGACAAACATTATGCCAAAAGATGGGAAAAAATCCTAGAACATGCCTTGCGGCATTGACCTTCCTTCGCCAAGGCTTCGGACGGCAGGCT
The DNA here is from genome assembly GCA_964540865.1 of uncultured Victivallis sp. Taxonomy (GTDB): domain Bacteria; phylum Verrucomicrobiota; class Lentisphaeria; order Victivallales; family GWF2-50-93; genus GWF2-50-93. The sequence goes on along the minus strand of CAZION010000032.1, from coordinate 50,406 downwards.
ACAAACAAATTCCGAATTCGTTGGTAGTTAAGCCCGCGAGGGCTGTTCTTTTGTTCAATTTAGCATTTTACCGAACTATGTGCCTATGTGCCTATGTAACTATGTAACTATTCTCCAGAAAGTTGCCGTCTGATTTATTTTTTCAAAACGCTGATTGACTTGTCTGCAAAAACCTTCTTTTTGATGGACGGTGACGCCGGTGCGCTTTCCCTTATGATCAGGCGTGTCTGCAACACCAGTCTACGAGGAGGAACATCAAATGCTCCTGCACGTTTCGCGATGGCCGCAATAGCGGCGTCGGCGGCCTCTTCCACGGGTTGAGCAACTGTGGTGAGTGACGGGGTGAGGTATTCGGCGACCGGAAGATCGTCGAAGCCCACGACCATGATATCTTCGGGAACCCGGACGCCAACCGCCAGAAGATAGCGTAGGACGCCGACTGCCATCTCGTCGCTGTAGCAGAAAATCGCATCGGAAGATGAACTTTCCAGTATCTGTCGAGCGGATTCAAACCCGATAGCCGGTGCTGATTTTTCACGTATTTTAAGTGCCTGGCGCACATATCGTTCCTCGAAGCGGCGACCCAACGATTCAAAGCCATGCCTTGCGCCTATGAGGCGGTCGTCAGGATCCTGAAGCGTCGCCTGACTTAGAAACAAAGGTTGCTCCCTGCCGGAAAGCAGTATGAGCCGTGCCGCCTGGCTCACACCGGTGGAGCGCTCGATCACTACGGCATCATGTCCGGGAATCTCCCCGTCCATGGAGACCAGAGGTACTTCCCGTTCCTTGAGGCGCGCGGAAGTTTCGTTTCGCAAGGCGCCTCCAAGGGAGCTTGTGATGATCGCCGCAGGTCCCCATGCCAGCGCACGACGGACGGCTTCGTCAATCGACTCGTCCTGGGATTTCACATGGAGCCTGACTCCACCGAAACTATGCTGCGCCATCTCGAAAAGCATCCGGGTCCTGACCGAGCTGATCTGTGTAGGTTGGGACGCTGTGATGATCACGAGCCCTTGGCCTTTGCCGGAGCGAAGTGATGACGCCATTGGACTCGGGGCGTAGGCGAGGGCGCCAGCAAGGGAGAGAATCTTTTTGCGCAGTTTTTCCGAGACTCCCGGTTTTCCCGACAGCGCCCGCGAGACGCTGCTCGGCGCCACGTTCAGCTGTTTTGCGATTGTCCTGATTCCTGTGATCATGCAATGGTTGCTCTTATATTTTTATTAATATTAATATTATGAACTTAGACAGTATAACGCACACGTTGCGTAAAAGCAATGCAATGTTGATTAATTGTTTTAAATATTATTGTTTTTGCCGTTGACTTGTTTGCGGCATTGGTATATTATTGGATTACTCAAAACGATATACCAATAATGATTCATTAAAAGATTAAGGAGAGAGAAAATGCAAGCTGATCCCTGTCCGAGTTTTGGATTTGCCGCTGCGGAGACTGAAATCAATCAGGACCGGAAGGCGCTGACCGAGCATATAAAACTTTATGCGCGCAATCTTGGCGCCGACGTTGTCGGCATAGCTCCGATGAGCCGTTTCGAGGGTGCGCCGAAGCAGATGGATCCGCGTTATATAATGCCTGAGGCGAAATCATGCATAGCCATGGCTTTCCGCATCCTTAGAGGTTCCCTTAGAGGAATAGAGGAGGGGACTTTTTTCAGCAACTATTCAGCCATGGGGTATGGCGCGATTACTTATATGTTCATGCCGTTGGCGGTAGTCAATCTGAGCCGTTATATTGAAGATATGGGCTATGAATCGTTTCCGATGGGGCATCAGAGCGACTGGCGTGCGATTGACAACGAGGGGAAGTTCAGGGAAGGTTTCAGTAAACCGGTAAGCCCTGATAAGCCGGCGCCTGATATCATGGTGCATCTGCGGATTGCAGGATATCTCTGCGGTCTTGGTGAAATAGGATGGAGCAAGATGCTGATCACCCCGGAATACGGGCCGGCCGTCAGAGTAGGGCTGGTGTTTACAGAACTTGATCTTGAGCCTGATCCCATATATGCGGGAACCAAGCTTTGCAACAAGTGCATGGCCTGTGTCAGGGCATGCCCTGGAAATGCCATGAGCAAAGACAAATCGGTGAAGGTCAATGTTTGCGGCAATGAGCTTGAGTGGGGTGAAATCAACTGTGAAGGCTGCGATGAGGCTTTCAGGGGTGCCGAGAAAATAAAGGAAGGCGATACAGGCAAAGGGTATTATGTTGATGGCAAGGACAACTATCGCCCAAACCACATAACACCGTTTTACCAGACACCTCCAAAAGTTTACACATCAGGCAAGGCGATATGCGGGGCGGGGGGATGCACAAGGGCGTGCCTGGCGAGTTTGGAGGCGAGAAATGTATTGACCAAAAAAATGAAGAAACCCTTCCGCCGTCACAAGCCATGGTCCATGGACTGGAGCAACTATGAAAAAGAAGTGGCTGGTTTGAGGGGCGGAACGGTCGGCATACAGTCAAAGCTTGATACGGACTGATTTTTTCCCCTGCGGAAAAAAATAAAATGGATTTTAAACAAGGATTGCAGGGAGACATTCATGAACTGGAAGCTGAAAAAGTTTTTTAAGGCATCTCCCATAGTCTGGGTTCCCATGTGGGGGATAAGCAAGCTCCGTAACCGTGCCGGACGCTTTGCCGGTGAAATACCTGGGGAGGCTTTGTGGTTTGACGACTGGTACGGCAGGGCAATGTCCAGGGACACCATTGAAAAACTTGCAGAGCTCGGTGTAAACATGGTTGTCCTGCCTTTTTCGCTGGGCGCTTCGGAAGAGGCTGAACGCAGTGAGCGTGACGACTATCAGCGTGTCACAGGTTATCTGCATGAATTCAACATGATGAGTCTTCCTTATCTGCAGTATCAGAATTTATTGCAGGAGGAGAATGTACCAGGGGACACGGTCTGGGCCGAGACCTTGACTGGTGAATGGCGCGGATTTGCCTACTGGCGCAGGACTGCATGCCAGTCTTCAAAGGGTTTTAAGGATTATTTAAAGGGGGTAATTGGCGATGCCATAAAAAGAGGTTCCGACGGCATATGGATAGATAATACGTATATTCACCCATGCAGGTGTGAACTCTGCCGTGCCGGTTTTGTGGAATATCTGGAAAACAATTGTCCTGATGTGTTGAAGAAGTCGTATTTGCGTGATTTTAAAAGCATGGAAATCCCTCCGAGCCTTGATGCGGTAAATGATCCGGTTGTCCAGGCGCTCATAGAGTTCAATTTTGACAGGAACCTCAGGATTCAGACAGAGTTGAAGGAATATATGGAGAGCCTGAAATCTGACGCTGTTTACGCTTCAAATCCCGCATTGTACAGAGGTAAGTGCTACAAGGATACAGGAGTTGATTTTTACCGCCTGATGAAACTGAATGACATGATGTACTATGAAAACAAATTCTATCCGCAGGAAAAGGACGGGCAGCTGTCCGGAAACTTCCACGGGTTCATTGCCGGTGATGCCATAAATACGGCAGGGATCCCCGGTGCATGGAAAAAAGAGGATTTCGACGCCACAAGCGGAAAGGCCTCTTATGGCCTGCCCGACCCCGCAGGCGTGGAGAAGACGCTTCTTGAAGCGCTTGTTTTCGGCGGTATCACTGGAGCTTTCTGGGCTGTCAGGACTGTTCCTGATAAACTTTGCATAAACGCAGGGGATCAGTTGAAGATGTATTTTGAAGTGCCGGAAATATACAGCACCATGAAGGAGACCCTTTGCTATCTGAAGACCCTGCCGGTTTTCGGCGAACGAAACAACCAGGCTGAAATAGCGGTGCTCTGCCACAGGGCTTCCAGCATCCTGAAATTTGAACCGCATCAGGCTTCGCTTCACGGGGTTGAAGAGCTCCTGCTGAGTTCAAGCATCCCTTATAATGTTTTGTTCTCTGAAGAAATGGCGGAAAAAATCAACGGATTCAATCTTGTCATCCTCCCAGATGTCAGGGCTCTTTCCGACAGTGATGCCGAGATTGTCCGCAGGTTTGTGGAAAACGGTGGAAAGCTCCTGATTCTCGGTCAGGATTCAGGACGTTACAATGAGAAAATCGGAACCCGTCTGGATTCGGCGCTGAAGGATATTTCGGGAGTGAGCGCCTTTGATAAATTGACAGGACCGCACATCCAATCATATGGAAAAGGGGTTGTCTCTCTGATTCCGACAGAGGATAATTACGGTGTTCCTTACATAAACATGATGTCGGCCAAAGCCGGTACCATGCTGACGCCGGATTACCTGAAAGATCCCTCAGTGGTTGTGAATGTCATAAATCAGCTTTTACCGGCCCCGGAAATAAAAATAACGGCATGCAAGAAACTGGGAGTTTCATGGGCAATTATTGAAGGCCGCATGGTTTTGCAGTTAATCTCATATGCAGAGGGCAGAGGAGAAACCGATGTAAGGGTTGCTGTTGCTGAAGGCAAGTCGTCCGACACTGCATTGCTTTACAGGAACAATGCGCCAATGGAAAAGATCAAAGGCGAAGCGGACGGTTCACGCATTGTTTTCAACATACGCAACTTCAGCCGCCATTCGGCTTTGGTTTTTGAACAGTGAAGCCGATTTACTTACAGATAAAGTGGCAGCTGAAGCTTAAACTGATATGTTTTTCGAATCTTATAACGGAGGGCGGGTTTTCTGACCCGCCAATATAAGAGAATCGCGGGTTGGAAAACCCGCGCTCCGTTAATTCCATCTTTTTTCCTGAAAAAATAATTAATTTACGCAAGCGACTAAAACTGGAGTCATCATGAAGTTCGCAATTGGGTATCAGCAACCGGAATCGGAAGGATCCTTCTCCTGTATTGTCAGGGATTACCGTGAACATGTAGCTGAAGTTTATTTCCCATGGGTGGGCATCGCATCATGCCGTGCACCTCTTGGCCGCGCCCGTGGCGGCGTGGATTGGAACGCTCAATACGGACTTGAACAGGATTTGATCGATATCCGTAAGATGGGTATAAAGCTGGATTTGCTCTTCAATGCTAACTGTTACGGGGATCGGGCGGTAAGTGTTCACTTCGAGAATGAAATCATCTCCATATTGAGACATCTGGATTCGCTCGATATTTGCCCGGATATTGTGACAACCACATCGCTTTTTGCGGCCCGCACCGTAAAAAAGCATTTCCCGGAAATTGAAGTCAGGGCGTCTGTAAACATGCGTATCGGTTCCCCCAGCGCCATGAGTTATGTGAGCGGCCTCTTTGACAGTTTTTATATCTGGCGTGATATCCAGAGGGATGTCAATGCGGTCAAAGATCTAAAAAAATGGTGTGATGATCACGGCAAAGGACTGCATATGCTCGCCAACAGCGGTTGTCTGAGATGCTGTCCCGGACAGACGTTCCATGATAACATGGTTGCCCATGATGCCGGAATTGACGAGATGAAGAATGTTCCTGGCTGGACCCCGTATGTGTGCTGGAATCTTTATAAGGAAGATGTAAACTATGCCGAGTTCCTGAAATCATCATGGGTGCGTCCTGAAGACATACATCATTATGAAGGCGTTATCGATGTGATGAAGCTTGCGACAAGGCAGCACTCTCATCCGAGAGTTGTGATAGGCGCCTATGTCAACCGCTCTTTCAGGGGGAATCTGCTTGATTTGTGCGAACCGTCGTTTTCTCCGGCCTTTGCACCAGATATCATAGATAACAGCCGTTTCCCCGAAGATTGGTTCGGCACTGCCGCTTCTTGTGCGGTTAACTGCAAGAACTGCGGCAAATGCGGGAAAGTGCTCAATGCAGTGCTTCGCCGGATGGAAGGATGATTGAGTCGGATGGCGCAACAATCCTTGGATTTTTTTATATTGAGGTAATTGCAGAATTATCTGTTCTGATTGCTTAAGTTGGAGTACAAGCTTTAGCTGGCATAACCTATTGAAATTACTGGAGTACCATGAAGAAAAAGAGATTGATCCTGATATTGACTGGTGTCTTTATTTTGGTTTTTGTAGCAGTGTCCGGACTCTGGATTAAGGATAAGATAAGGAAGGCTGAATCTATCCAGAAGATGATAGCTAATCCGCAGCGCATAGATCCGGAGAAACTGTTAAATGAGATTGACAGTTCCTTCAGGAAGATGCCTAAATCTGAAAAAAAGAAGATACTGCAGGATCCGGTGGCTGCAGAAAAGCTTGTAGCTGATGCAACATATAACGAGCTCAATAAATCCTTCAAATTATTGTTTATGCTGCCGCCTTCAGTACGGGAGAAAGTCATCCGGCAATCTGCCGATGACCTTCGCAGAAAGGCATTGGTGGATCCGGAGAAACTCACGGAATTCTATGATAGCCCAGCCGGTAGCGGGGCGTTGCGCGGCGCGTCCAGGTTTTTCCTGTTTGAGCTGAGCGGGAGCCAGAAGGCGGAGTCGGCCCCGTTGACCGAAGCTATGTATGAAATTGTAAGAGACCAGTCAAAGAAAAGGGTGAAGAGATGAAACATATGAGTGTCGGCAATAGTTTGAGCAGGAGAAGTACCGTGGCGTTCACCCTTGTGGAGCTCCTGGTTGTAATAGCCATCCTGGGGATTCTTATGGCGATGATCCTGCCTTCCCTCAGTCGGGCGAAGAAGTCGGGCAAGAGGATAAGCTGTGTTTCAAATCTTAAGCAGATCGGGCTTGCGATCCAGGTCTACGAGCAGGAGAACAACGGCTTCTTCCCTTTCAACTGCACGTCCCAGAAGCTTGCCAATCCCGGACGTACGTTGCTTTCCACAGCTCTCAGCATGGAAAAAAACACACAGATATTCGAGTGCCCTGATGAAAATGAAAACCTTTATGCCAGGGAAGGGAGCAGTTATGTTTGGAATTGGACGCAGATTGAGCTTCCAGGGAATGAGCGGTACGGCATGAAGGAATATGACACTACGCCGTTTGGGGGAATGGTGCCCCCGGAGAACTTCGCAATAATGATAGATGCCGGCCCATATCATGGCAAATCCGGGAAACAGAGCTCGTTTAATGCCCTGTATGCCGGCGGTTCCGTTGATGACGCAAGTAAGATTCCGTTGTGAAACCCAAGATAAGCCGTTATTGCATAGACCATGTTTTTCAATTGAAATAAGGTGTTATTCAAGTGACCCGGAAAACAGATCATTTTGTATATGAAAAAATAGCTTCCGCCATAAGGGGGCGCATTCAGGGCGGCGAGTTCACCGACGGACGTCTGCCTCCGGAAAGGGACCTTGCCGCGAAATATGAAGCCAACCGCCTTACTCTCCGCAAGGCGATAGATGTCCTGATAAAAGAGAAACTCCTTTTCCGGGACAGTACCAGGGGCACCTTTATCGGACGCAGGACAGCTGTTCAGGCCGACAGTAAAATCATAGGTTTTCTTCTTGTCGGCAGGAATTCACTTGACCGCATACACTCCATAACGATTATGGAGCTCGAGAAACAGCTGAAGGAGAGGAATTCCAATGCCATGATTTTTACAGCGGCTGAAGAGTGTGAAGTTGAAAAAGTCTTGTCCTCCGCCATCTCCAAACGCCTGATAGACGGGATAATAGTCACAGGACTTGTAACCCCGAAAATAGCGGAGATTATAAAGTCGCTTAACATTCCTTCGGTTCTCTTCGGGCATCTGATGTATGCCGCGCCTGTAGAGCAGGAACTCGACCGGGTTTATCCCGACAGTATCCAGTACAGTTATGATGCAGTGAGATATCTGATAGGGAAAAAGCATCGCCGCATAGCCCTGCTGAACGGCCCGAGCTATCAATGGTTCCTGAATATCTATCAGGGGTATATGCGGGCGCTTGATGAATCTGGCATCTCGTATGACGAACGCCTTGTAGTCAAGTGCGAAAGCGATACTCCGGCTTACGCTTTTGATGCAATGAAAGTGATTGAGAAATATAAACCGGACGCTGTTTTTGCGGCAAACGAACGCCTGGCGCTAGGGGTTCTGGATTATATGCGGCAGAAAGAATCAAAATACAATAAGGAAATTGAGCTCATCACCGTCGGCACGTATCAATCTGATTTGATAGGAAGGCAAGCGCTTAAGACCGTTGCCTGCGACTGGGCCGACATGACCAGGACAAGCATCGAAATGATTTTCTCCAGACTCGACGACCCGTCCTTGCCTCCCAGATCCGCCACTGTGCCTTTCAAGATTGTTTAATCGTACACGCCAGATTTTATCTTTCTGGAACCTGTATCATTTGCCATGAGCCTCCTTAAAATATTACGTTCATGAACAGGCAATGATGCCTCATTCACAAAGGCATGGATGTTATTCGGAAACCCCCATGACTTCAATCGGTTTGCAATGATAATCCTTACGAGTGTTTCCATTTTAAGGCTGACGAGAGACGGCAGCCAGCCCTTTAAAGGCATTTCCAGTGAAAGATCCGGCGGCTCTGCGAAATTTCTTAAAATCGCAGCAATTCGGGGACGGGCGGATTTATATTTCTGCCCGATCTTGATCAATGCCATAACTGCATGGGAGCAATATTGAAATTTAAAGGAAGCAGATTCATCAACTAATGTTTTTTCCAGGACAGTTATGCTTTTCTTATCTCTCTGCCTGCCGAGTAAATAGATTGAGGCATAACCGCGGTTCTGGTTATATTTCCTGCTGGATTCCGGAAGGTAGGAATCCCTTGCCGCCGCCATTTCCCTTAATTCAGGGAGGCAATCCCTGTTGCCCAGCAGAGCCAAGGCAAATGCGCTGTGACATTTCAGTGGAGAGCCGGGCTGACTGGTTTTCATCCATTGATGTAAGCGGGGAATTATTTTATCCCCCATGCGGCGCGCAGACCACATGGCTATTCCAGGCTTGCTGGAATCCAGGCCTTCTTTAATGCCGGATATTGATTTCAGCCAGAGTTTGCTGTTGTCCTTTGAATGATCATGCCCAAGGCATCCGGTCTGACGAAGTTCCCTGGAAATTTCCCCGTAGTTGATTTTCATTACAGGGAGCTTGTTGAGAATGGAGAGCCAGGCGGCAATTCCGGCGGCTTCTCCAAGCTGCTGCACTGTGCGTTTCATCCGAACGGATTGGGCGAAATCATGATCTGTCGCCAGGCAGCGTCCAGCGACAAGCAAGCCCTGGAAACTTTTGGGCACAATCGCCCCCAGCGGTATAGGCACATGGAAGGCTGTTCCCCATAAGCTGGCCGCAACTAACCAATCTTGAGCCGCTTCGCTTTCGAAAGCCAAATCATTCGAATGGGAGTCATGATTGGCAAAGCTCCATGCAATTGTCTTGGAGGGAACCTTGCCGTTGTCCATGAACTCTGAAAACTTCATATTCGTTTCGCCGACAATCTGCCGGCCTTCCCTTACCCCTAAAATATCAGAGATTGCAACGAGTTTATATTTTTCATCGAACCTTTCCCTGATATGAAGGCGTGTGCTTCTTATGATTGTGTCAGAGAGTTCCCCTGCAATAGTCTGATCAAGATATCCGGCATCAAAATTCACCGTGGACAGGTTTCCGTCATCCTTGATTACGGATCTTACATTGGTGAAAGGTTGAAGCTGCCCATCCAGGGATCTGCCTTTATTTGTTTTACATCCGGCAAGAAAACATACCTGCGCTTCGCCTGTGCAGTCGATTACGAATTTCGCTTTTGCGTTGCAAACGCCTTCCGGTGAAATCCATTGGAGCCCTACGAGCGTTTTCCCTTCAAGATAAGCGCCGGTAACCGTCGAGCCGTATGAGAGGGTCACCCCTGCGGCAAGAGCTTCTTTTTCCAGGAAATATTTTTTTATGTCAGCGTTTATCCCCATGCCGCAGGAGATATAACCCCCCTTTTTTTCCTCCTCCTGGATATTCCGGTCTATTTCATCGCAGATACCGCCGGGCACGCCATAGCAATAACCGAAGATAAAACCCCCAGTGCCTAACCCACCCATATAATTCGTTTTTTCAATGCCAAGTACCTTTAAGCCCTTGCGTGCAGCCGTTAAGGCCGCGATTGCGCCTGCTGTTCCAAGACCGGCAACTATGACATCGTATTCATGGGTGAAATTGGTTCCATGTATTTCCGACCTGTGAAGCTTGGAGTCTGACCGCGTTGAAAAGATCATCTGCCCCCCATATGATTTGCCACATATCCATGGTCATATGCTTCGACTGGATTGTTATAGGCATGTGAGGGCATATGAATCCAATTATTTCTTTTCTTGAATTTGCCGGGGAGCATTTTCAAGTCGAACTGGGTTGCCACTGACGCAATCTTCCACTCTTTCAGGGCTGACGGCCTCGCATTCCATGATGAGTGAAGAATCCTGCGGGCTTCAGCCCAGTCACAATCCGAATTCAGTCTAAACATTGCAATCGCTTCAGATGTATAGAAACCTTCTCGGATTTCAATGCCACCATATTTCCCTGATTGAATATTTCCTTTATCTGAGTGTAATATGGCATTCAGTCTCTTTCCCAGGACTTCCGGCATCTTACCGCTAAATCCGGAATTGTAAAACCCTTTAGTTGTGTCAATTATTCGGCTGGTGAAAATCTCATGTTTGCCTTCCATGTCAAAAATTGTGACGAGAAATCCGGTTCCAATAGTTTTAACATCCAGAATTTCCGTAGCCAGTCTTAATTTTAGGCCCTTGGCTATGCTCCAGTCGCAAATGACAGGAGCCAAGGCTGGAATATGGATTTTACCGGCCTCAAGTATCCCATGTTGCTTTATCTTAAGGAGTAATTCTGCGGCGGCATCCGAACGAGGCCGGCTTTCCCAGCCTGTCCCGGGATTTATGGCGTTTATGAACTCAGCTCCCAGGCATATGCTTGATTCAACGATTACAGAACCCGGGTTGCCGTGCGCTAGCCCGAGTCCGGCAAAGGACGCCCCGATGATTAGATTATCATGTGTTTGAGCCATGTTTCCCGTCCCTGAAATAATTTATGGAACCTCTTAAATCCTTGGATTGTCCGCCGAAAGCATGAATCCAACTCACTGTGATATCCAGTCCAGGTCTTCAAGGGCCGGAAGTTACGGCATCGTAGGATAATCAGGTGTTCCGATGTTCTTCACCAGTTCTCCGATTTTTACAACTCGCCCTTCCCGCATGGAGATATTGGCCGCAATGCCGCAGAGAACAGAATAAGCGCCGGACCTCTGGTCTGCGGCCCTGAGATATTTGTCGGATTTCTGTTTTCCGGCATTAAAAATATATTCAAGCATCTGCGGATCTGCGCCGCCGTGTCCGCCTTTGCCCTCCCATACTTCAACCTGATATGCCGGAGCCTTGGCCGGGAAAACTTTTGTCCAGGTGCCTTCCTTTTTAAGGAGCCCGGGAAGCGAACCGTCAGCACTGATAGAAACCCGTTCTTCACATTTATGCTCAATTCTGCCGCACGTTCCGTTGAAGGAGATTACATATCCCTCCCACGGACTGTATGCGACAAGGGAATAGCTCATCTTGACGCCGTTTGAATATGATACGATGACATTCATGCTGTCCTCTATGTCAATATCCTTGCTGAATATGCATTTATCCCTCAGATAGCCGTCGTATTTTTCATTGTCCAGATATAGGTTTTTTATTTTTTTGTAATCCTTCATGCTTATGTGGAATGAACATTTTCCAGATTCCCTGCACCCGTGGCAGCGCTCACCGCGTTTTTTCAGGCCCATCCTTTCCGCAGTTTCAGGGGTGTAGAATCTGCGGTTGCCCTCGGCGTATACGGTTTCGGGCAACGCTGAAAGCCACCAGTTCATAAGATCAAAATGGTGCGTGGCCTTGTGCACCATTAGACCTCCCGAATTGATTTTGTTCCTGTGCCAGCGCCGGAAGTAGTCGGCCCCGTGCGTCCGGTCAAGCATCCAATGGAAATCAACCGAGAGGACCTTTCCGATTACACCGGACATGAGAAGGTCTTTGAGCTGTGTCCTGGGAGGGGCGTATCTGTAATTGAATGTCACGGTGCATTTCCTGCCGGTTTTTTTCTGTGTGTTGATTATCCTCTGGCATTTTTTCTCGTCGGTAGTCATGGGCTTTTCAGTTATCACATCGCATCCGAGCTCCATCGCGCGGCAGATGTATTCATCGTGGGAACTGTCCATGGTTGTGACAATCACGCAGTCGGGCTTTGTCTCCCTTATCATCTTCGTGAAATCCTCGGCCCGATATCCGGGGATTTTTACGCCTGCGCTCTCCTCGGCCCTGCCGATTGCCAGTTTCAGCCTGCCCTCATTTATGTCGCAGAGCGCAACCATTACACAGTTTTTTTTAAAAATTGTAGTGACGGCTTCACGGAACATCTCATGGCGATTGCCGAGGCCGATCTGCGCATATCGAATTTTCTTCATATCAAAAATCCTTATGTTAAAGTCGAGTTTCGCCGGGTTCAATTATGGAAATATATGTGGCCGAACATATCCGGCTGGCGGAAGAAACCGAACAGGAGCGGACTCCAGCAGCTGTAACGGTCATTCTGATTAGGGGCATTCAGCATAGTCCTGCAGAAATTGGCGCCCCACGGACGATCCACCGGAGGCGTGAGCCCGTTATTGAAACTGGAACGGGGTAAGGCTATTTCCACCACCCACCGGTCATCATACTTCTTTATAGCTACTTCCGCCCTGCTGTTCCATGCAGCCTGTCCAGGTTCGCCTCCACCCTCAAAAAACATGTCGGTGATTCTGCCCGCCGTATCTATGAGTATCTGATAGTAGGCGTCATGTGAGTGGTCGGGATCCAGGAAAATCTCTATGCTGTCCGCCTTCCCTTCCTTGTCGGAGCGTTTCAAGGTTTCAGGGTCATGGCAGGTGAAGCCGAAATACAGCTTATCCGGACTTCTCAGCAGTTTCACCTCCGTACTCCATTCGGTCTTTTTCCCATCAATATTGTTACGCATTGTCACCGTCCGCGTGGGGTAGTTCCAAGTCTCCTCGTCAAGTATGCCGTCAATTTTAACCGGACCCCGGATGGCGCATATGGAAGCGCTTGCGCCTTTCTTGTCAAGGACTTTTTTCACATTGCGGTCATACTGGTCATATCCTTTCTGCATTAAGCCCAGATAGTGTTTTGAGAAAAGTTTCACATTTTTCTCATACTCTGTGCCTGAAGCAAGCTTTAACGCTTCATCTGCCTGCATCGCATAATTTTTGAGCACTTCGGAATTGAAATATTTCTCCCATATGTCTATGCTTCCTGAACTGGCTCTGCCGATTTTCATGCATTGTTTCTCTATGTCGTCGAATATATTTTTCATTATAGGAGCTGCTTTGGGGCCGTAGAACTTCTCATAGTAATCATTTAACAGGGCGTCAACATCAAGCTCAGGCGAATAGGAAAGTTTTGCCATTATGTAGCTGCTAAGATGTTCAAACATCACGCTGTCCTTTTCTTCCTCCACGTATATCCATTTCCCGTTTTTAGCCAGATCCTTCCAGAGCTTGGCCAATAAGTGCGGCAGGTACATGGGAACCCCGTATTTTTGCGGAGCGTTATGGCGGTAAAGATTATGGAGCCAGTATGCAAGCGGTGACGAGCTGACACTTTTCCAGCTTTGGATAATCCCGAGTAATTTCTGGTAATTGCCCTCATCCACCAGGTTGTAGGGGTTTTTGTAAATGCCGCCGCAGAAGCCGACAATCACATTTTCCGGAAGTTTAGGCATGTTTTCATATGGTAAGCCGTAAGTTTGATATGCCAGGCATGTGATTTTATGGTCAGGCAGTTTTTTCATAAGCTCCCTGCCGCTCTTGTCAACGTAGGTCCATACCTGTTTGCTGTGCTGGATCATCCTGTCCGTATCTTCAGGCGGAAGCAGTGTTTTGCACTTCTCACAGTAGCAGGCGCGGAAGGAATCCTGAGGCAGCACTGAAGAGATATTCCCGTTGAAAACGTAGGAGGACCAGCCATTGCTGAAAGGGGATTTATCGGCGAGCTCCTGCGGTATCCCGCGTGTTACGGCATTATCGCCTCTCCTGTATGCCTCAATATCTTCTACTATTGTTTTGATGACACCAGGTTCCGAGTAGCATTGATGTGAACGATACCTGGGATTATTAAGATCAATATCCCTCTTTCCGTTTTCCAGTACTGCAAAATATTCAGGATGAGTTTTTCCGAAACGTTCAACCCATCCGGTGTTTGGAGGCATATGGTTGAGGGGGATGGTGGAAGATGATGTCTTCTGCCTCAACGACCATAGTATGTTGTTTGCCGGGGTGTATCCCAGTTCCCCGATCTGCTCCTGGTCGAAAAGGATTGATTTATCCTTTAAATTTACAGGACGTGTATTCCCTTCGCCTATCTGACGTGAAATGAAATGAGGTTCTTCCTTTATGTTTAACGGCTTTATCACCAGTTCTTTGACAGAGGGTATGACGGTTCCTTGATCTCCGGGGAAGAACCATCTGACTCCAAGCTCCTCCAGAAAACGGTAAACCCCATACAGTGTTCCCCTCTCAAAAGTCCAATTGCCGGGGGACATCAATATTTTCTGCTGATTAAAGGAAGCTTTTGAGACTTCATCCAGTTTTTTCCTGATGTCTGCATTTTCACCCGAGGAATCCTTGCCGGCAATGAATATCTTATTTCCAACTGATTTTATTATGTATCCATCACTGGCCAGTTCTGATACTTTGACTCCTGCTTTTTCGGCTTCCTCGCTTTCTCCCAGCATAATGGAAAGAGTGTTTTTGTCCTCGGCTACTGTATTTACAACCGGTATTTTCTGGCCTGTCATTTTTTCAAGGAAAAATGCGAGTTCATCTGCGGCAAACTTCACGGGTTCAGGGGCTTTTTCAGGAACAACTATTGCTGCCGAAACTTTACCGTCCTTCACTATTGAGTGTTGTGAGTAGGATAAGGGAGTGAATAAGATGAATGATGCGAACGATAATGCCATGTATTTCCGGATCCATTTCATTTTCTGAGTTCTCCTTTTGGGATTTCTTCTTATTATTGCACTAAAACAACATCTGAGCTTACATCGGACATCTTCATCAATTGTACATGCCCGCCTCCGAAAAGCGCCGCCCCGCTTCTTACATGCGGATATCCCGCCCTTTCAATACTGGTGTTGCTGAAGCTGCCTGGTCCACTTGCATTGAGCGGTGCCAAGGGGCCGTAGTCAATCATGAGAATGTATTTATAACCCTTTTCCAGCCTTACCGGCTTTGTATCGCCCTGGTGGAAGTTCCAAAGATAGCTATGCCAATTATGGTTGCGCCCTTCAATCGGTTTAGGATCCGAAGGACAGACCATCACTTTCTGTACTGTACTGCGGTTTTCCAGGTAGTCTGTGAGCCACCCCACGTGCTCAAACCAGTACATGCTGGATGCCCCTGACATCCAGCGGTAATAAGGGAGATACCCGTTGTAATCACCGACGTAAGAATGGGCGACAATCCCGATTTGCTTCAGATTGTTGACGCAGGAAATGCTCTTGGCCATGTCCTTTGCGCTTTTAAGCGCCGGCAGCAGCATGGCGGCCAGGATTGCGATGATCGCAATTACTACCAGGAGCTCTATTAATGTGAACATGTTTTTGCCTGGGATTCCTGCTTTTCTCCTTATGCATCTTGTTTCCATATCACACGCCCTTTTTTTTATTCATTATATGCGCCGGTATTTCGAGATGGATGATTTCATTATGCTTCTTTGTGACTTTTTCATAAAGGAGACGGCAGGCTTCACGGCCAATCTCTGCGTATGGTATTTTTAAATATGCTATCTGCGGAACAGTGTTCCTAAGGGCTGTTTCTCCCGCGTAACCCAGGAGGTCTATATCTTTCCCGACACGCCATTGCCTTTCATGTGCAACCCTTAATAACGCCATGGGGGATGTCATGGTTTCACAGAAGAATACTTCCGGGAGTTTTTTTGCGCTCAGTGGAAGTTTGGCGGCAAGCTGCCTGGAGGCTTTTTCTTCTTCGTCTGGAATATGGTATATCGATTCATTTTTTACAGTTATACCCCTTTCCCTCAGGCATTCCTGGAAATAAGACATTTTCCAGTCAATGTCCATGGACCTGCTTTCATTCATCAGCAGACCTATGGATTTATATCCGCAGTCGGCAAGATAGTCGGCGCAGTCCTTTACCGCTTTTCTCCTCTGGTACGATATGGTCATCGGATGACTGTAACTGCCGCTTATGTCAGTTACGATGTAAGGTATGTTTTCAGATGCCATAGCATCCATCAGGGATGAAAACTGTGTGTTTATAAAAAACACGGCGTCAAACCCACGGATTTTTTTCATCTGCCCCATGATGACAGAGGCTTCGTCAGAGACTTCAAAATGCTGGAAATTTATGGAAACATTATAATCTTTTGCTCCTTCTAGCAGCCCGCAGTATATTTCGGTATCGATAACCCAGGCAGTGTAATTTATAATGTCCTTTGAAATGGAAATTTCAGGGAATGGGAAAAGGATATTTACTGTGGCGAGGCGTGCATTGACATTGTCCGCTACAAAAGTCCCTTTCGTTCCGATTCTATCTATATAGCCGTCCTTTTCCAGTAATTTCAGGGCCTCTACGGCAGTGCCTCGGCTTACACCGTATCTTTCCGCTATGATACGCTCGCCTGAAATGCGCTTGCCCGCCTTGAGATTGCCTTTCCTTATTTCGCTGATAAGGATATTCTTCACCTGTACACACAGGGATGCTTTGTCATCTCTGCTTATGCTTGAAACCATGGTTTACCTAGCTCTTTTTATAAATGGCATATAGTGGCCTATGCCAGTTATAATATCAGACTTTTGTTTCCTTGTCAACTGGGGATTGACAAATTTCCGGCTTTTTCTAAAAGAGCAAGTGAAGAGGACTCGGTGCGGCATGGCTGCAACAAAAGTTTCTGTTCGTCTTTTTGCGGCTACTCCACGGAGGGGCGTGGTTACTGAGGGATTACCTGGCAGCGGAATATTACGGATATAATGGAACAATAGACCTTGTTTTTATATCAAGAAATGAAATAGTATGAAAATTAAAATGTGGAATAGTTTCCTGGATGCGGAAAAATATAAAAACATTAATATTTGACGATAAGAAAATTGCCGGTGACATAGTAAAGGTTGCAGAGGCGATACTATCTGATTTCAGCAAAAAAGACCTGCATGAGATAGCCTTTCTCGGAATGCAGCTCAAGGGTGTTCCCTTTGCAAAACGCATAATCTCAGCCATCAAAGCCAGTTCTAGCATAGACATCCCTCTCGGCACTCTTGACATAAGCATGTACCGCGACGATATCGGGATTAGGAAAACGCTCCCCGTGATACACGAAACGGATATTCCTTTCGACCTGAATAACAAGACGATAATCCTGGTGGATGATGTCCTCCATACCGGAAGGACGATACGGGCGGCGCTGGATGCGATTACGGATTACGGCAGGCCGGCAATGATCAAGCTGGCGGTCCTCGTCGACCGCGGGCTTAGGGAATTCCCCATACAGGCTGATTATATCGGCGAGATATGCCATTTTTCCGAAAACGAACATGTTTCAGTTTCTTGGAGTGATTTCGGAGGAGTGGATGCGGTTTATATGAGGCCTGAAAAAAATAAGGGTATGAAAATATGATGAAATGGAGCAGGAAGGATTTGCTTTCGCTTTATGACCTGTCTGCGGATGAGATAAGGGTGATCCTTGACACAGCGCAGGAATTCAAGAAGGTCTCCGAACGCCGAGTCAAGAAGGTGCCTGCCTTGCGCGGCAAGACGGTGGTCAATTTCTTTGTCGAGCCTAGCACCAGGACGAGGGCTTCTTTTGAACTGGCGGAGCAGCGTCTTAGCGCAGATATAGTTAACATGTCGGCTTCGACAAGCAGTCTTTCAAAAGGAGAGACGCTTCTTGATACGGTTAAAAATATTGAAGCTCTGCAAGTTGACCTGATAGTGATGCGCCATTCAGCCGCAGGTTCGCACAATTTTCTTGCTAAAAGGCTTAAATGCGGGGTAATCAACGCCGGAGACGGGGCGCATGAGCATCCCACCCAGGCACTTTTGGACATGTTTACGATCATCCAGAAAAAAGGAAAGATCGAAGGGCTGAAAGTTGCGATTGTAGGAGATATCCTTCACAGTCGCGTTGCAAGAAGCAATATATGGGGGCTCCTTAAGCTTGGGGCCAAGGTCACAATCGGCGGGCCTGCCACCCTGGTTCCAAAGGAATTTGCGAAAATTGGCGTGCGTGTCTGCGACAATCTCAAGGACACCATCGAGGATGCCGATGTCGTGAATCTTCTGAGGATACAGCATGAACGCCAACGTGAATCATATTTTCCGAGCATTACGGAATATGCAAACATTTTCGGACTCAACAGGGAAACAATAAAATATCTCAAGCCGGACGCGCTCGTTATGCATCCGGGACCAATCAACCGCGGTGTTGAAGTAGAAGCTTCCATTGCGGACGGACCGCAGTCTGTAATCCTGGAACAGGTCACAAACGGCCTGGCCGTAAGAATGGCGGTCCTCTATCTTGTTGCCGGCTGCCTGGAGAAGTGAATTGCAGAAGTTCGGAAGTTCGGAAATGCGAAATTTCGGGAGTTTTGGAATTTGAATATCGAATGGAATGGTTAATATGAAAACAAGCTACATACTGAAAAACGGACGAGTGATTGATCCTTCACGCTCCATCGACCGGAAGATGGACATAGGCGTAAGCGACGGAAAAATAGTCAGCCCTTCAAAAATAAGGGGAGCAAAGGTTATTGACCTTGGCGGACTGGTTGTCGCACCCGGATTTATCGATATGCATGTTCATCTGCGCCAGCCGGGACGTTCGGACAAGGAGTCCATAAAGACCGGTACTATGGCCGCCGCCGCCGGTGGTTTCACTTCAATTGTCGCCATGCCCAATACGAGTCCGCTTTCGGACAATCCCGGAACAATTGAGCTTGTCAAGCGTGCCGTCCAAGATGATGGCGTTGTTAGAGTTCTACCTTGCGGATGCATATCGAAAAATCAGGAAGGCAAGGAGATGACCGGTATAGGCAGCCTGAAAAAAGCCGGAGTGGTCGCCTTGTCAGATGACGGTAAATGTGTTCAAAACCATGAGCTCATGCGGCATGTCCTTGAATATTCAAAGTCATTTGGACTTCCGATTCTTGATCACTGCGAAGATGAGAAACTTGGTGCAGGTGGAGTCATGCATGAAGGTTACTGGTCGGTTGTCCTAGGATTCAGGGGGATACCCGCTGCAACAGAGGAGTTGATGGTTGCCCGCGACATAATCCTGGCTGAAATGATCGGATGGAAAATTCATATCCAGCATGTCAGTACGTCTGGAAGTGTCCGCATGATAAAGGACGCCAGAAAAAGGAAGGTACCTGTTTCCGCCGAGGTCACACCGCATCACATCTCCATTACTGATGAGGAGATAAAGCATTTCGACACCAACTATAAGATGAATCCGCCCTTGCGTTCGGAAGAGCACCGTAAAGCCCTGATAAACGGGCTCAGGGACGGGACGATCACCGTCATAGCTACGGATCACGCGCCTCATACTGAGACGGAGAAGCTTGTGGAGTTCGACTATGCCCCTTTCGGGATAATTGGGCTTGAAACCGCATTGGCGGTATGTCTTACAGAGTTGTACCACAAAAAATACCTCACCCTTTCCGAACTCATTTCAAAGTTTACCGTAGGCCCTGCGGAAGTGCTGGGACTGCAGACAGGACTCGCAGAAGCTTCCATTGCGGACATAACCATCTTTGATCCTGATCTTGAAAACACTATTGATTCCTCTTTATTCTTTTCCAAATCCAGGAACACCCCATTCAACGGATGCCAAGTCCGCGGAAAGGCAATGGCGACGATCGTTGATGGAAAAATTGTCTACAGCTGCCTACAGGGAATCCAGGGGATCATTGCCCACAGATGACACAGATGAAGACAATTCAGGGTTTATACAAAGAAGAGACTTTCAAAATACTTGGAGCATGTTTTGAAGTGTACAACGATTAGGGTTGTGGCTTTCTCGAACCTGTTTATCAGGAATGCCTTGAAATTAAAGCGGTGGACGGATTGGTTGACGAACATCGCGCTCAGTTATTGAATTATCTTAATGCAACAAGATTCAAGGTCGGGTTACTAGTTAATTTTGGTCATTATCCGAAACTTGAATATGAACGGTTTGTCTTATGAAGTACGATTATAATCTGTGTAATCTGTGGGCAGTTTCTTTATGAAGAACAGGGTATGGCTTGAGATAAGCTTGAATACGCTCCGTGAAAATTTTGGAAATATAAAGTCATCTGTTTCCCCGTGCGGGGTGATTGCGGTCCTGAAGTCTAACGCCTATGGTCTTGGGGTCCGTGAGATTGCCAAAACACTTGCCGATGCGGGCGCCGCCGGGTTCGGAGTTGCGGAGTTGAATGAGGCTATTATGCTGAAAGGCGTAGGCGTTCCAGTACAGATCCTGGGGGGCGTCCTTCCTGAAGAAATTTCAGATGCTGTCAATGAGGGGATAATTCTACCTGTTACGGATTTCGAAATTGCAAAGTGCATCAGTGAAGAGGCTGTCAAACGGAAAAAAACAGCCGAATGCCAGTTTCTTATCGATACCGGAATGGGCAGGCTTGGAATACTCGCCTCGGAAGCTTTTGATATAATTAAAAATGCGGTCGCACTCCCGAATCTGAATTTTTCCGGAATCTATTCCCATTTCCCGATGGCTTATCTGACGGGAAGCGAATATACGTTGAACCAGGTTTCACAGTTCCTCGAACTTATCGGACGGCTCAGTGCTTATGGGATTGTCTTCGAAAAGATCCATATTGCCAACAGCGATGCGATCAATAATTTCCCTGTTACTTACAAGCCTCCTTTCAATTATGTGAGGACCGGGATAAACCTGCACGGTTCTTTTGATTCGCAGGGGCAGCGTGTGCTTAACCTCAAATCCATACTGACCCTTAAGACCCGTCTTGTTTCAATACGGGATCTTCCTGCCGGAACTAGCATCAGTTACGGGGGCACCTACAAGCTCCCAAAGAGGATGCAAGTGGGGATTGTGTCCGCCGGCTACACGGATGGACTGCCACTTGCCCTCTCCAACCGCGGCTATGTCCTCATCAGGGGAAAACCCTGCCCTGTCCTCGGACGTGTTACGATGGATTACACGATAGTTTCGCTGGAACAGCTCCCGGAGGCTGAGCGTGGAGATGAAGTCACATGCCTGGGGGGTGAGGGGCCGCTGGAAATAACGGTGGAAAACTGGGCGCAGTTGAAGGGCACCCATCCATACGAGATAATCTGTTCTTTCGGAACCCGCGTAAATCGCATCTGCGTATGATAGATATACGTCGATTGGAATTCAGTTGTTTATCTTGGATTATAGTCTAAGTTAGAATCTATCGTTTATATATAGTTTTTTAATGCAAGGCCGCTTTTCAATGCCAGATGTTGAAATTAATCAAAATCCTGAACAGAAGGCAAGAGACAATATCGACAGCCAACTTGCCGCATGCGGTTGGATAATACAGAATAAAAAACGGATAAACCTGAATGCCGGCATCGGCGTGGCCGTCAAGGAATATCTGACCGATACCGGACCCGCCGATTATATCCTGTTTGTCGACAAGAAACCCGTCGGAGTCATTGAGGCGAAAAAAGAGGACGAAGGGCTCCGTCTTACAGTTGCTGAAGAACAATCGAAAGACTATGCTAAAAGCAAGCTGAAGCACCTGAAAAATGAACCGCTACCTTTCGCCTACGAAAGCACGGGAATCAAAACTGACTTCACCGATTACCGCGATCCGAAACCACGGGCCAGATCCGTTTTCTCGTTCCACAGGCCTGAAACTCTCAGGGAATGGCTGAGGAAACCAAAATCACTGTGCGACAGGCTTCTTTCCCTGCCATCGCTTCCGGCGAAGAACCTCCGCGATTGCCAGATTAAAGCCATTACCAAGCTTGAAACATCATTCAAGGAAAACAGGCCCAGGGCTCTTATCCAGATGGCTACCGGTTCCGGCAAGACCTTCACCGCAATAACATCAATCTACAGACTCCTTAAATTTTCAGACGCAAAAAGGATACTTTTCCTGGTTGACACTAAAAACCTAGGTGAACAGGCGGAACAGGAATTCATGGCCTACATCCCAAATGATGACAACCGCCAATTTGTGGAACTGTACAATGTCCAACGTCTGAAATCAGGTTTTGTCGCCACTGACAGCCATGTCTGCATCTCCACCATCCAGCGCCTTTATTCCATCCTCAAGGGGGAAGAGCTGGAAGAGTCGGCAGAGGAGACTAACCCAGGGGAAATCCGCTGGGAGAAAAGAGAACCGCTCCCTGTGGTCTACAGCGAAAGGATACCTCTTGAATTCTTCGACTTCATCGTCATAGACGAATGTCACCGCTCCATCTATAATCTGTGGAGACAGGTGCTTGATTATTTTGACGCCTTCCAGATAGGGTTGACGGCCACTCCTGACAATCGCACCTACGGCTTCTTCAACCAGAACATTGTCAGCGAATATGCCCACGAGGAGGCCGTCGCAGACGGCGTGAACGTCGGACATGATGATTTCCTGATTGAAACTTATATCACGAAGAAGGGTGCCAAGCTGAGAATGCGCGAATACGTTGAACATCGCGCCAAGCTGACAAGGAAGACGCGCTGGGAGCAACTCGACACGCCACTCGAATATTCAGGAAAGAATCTTGATGACGATGTTGTGAACCACGACCAGATAAGGACAATACTCCAGACCTTCAAGAAGAAGCTTCCCAAACTCTTCCCCGAAAGAGAGGAAGTGCCAAAGACCCTCATCTTCGCCAAGAGCGACAGCCATGCGGACGACATAATCAGGATCACTCGGGAGGCATTCGCCGAGGGCAACGAGTTCTGCAAGAAAATCACCTACAAGTCGGAGGAGGATCCGAAATCCGTACTCGCCCAGTTCCGAAACAACTACAATCCGAGAATCGCCGTGACCGTGGACATGATCGCTACCGGTACAGATGTCAAACCCCTCGAATGCCTCGTTTTCATGCGAGATGTCAAAAGCCGCAACTATTTCGAACAGATGAAAGGCCGTGGCACCAGGACAATCTCCCTAGACGACCTCAAAAAAGTCACGCCCTCTGCGAAATACACGAAAGATCATTTTGTAATCGTTGATGCCATAGGCGCCACCAAATCCCTGAAGACCGACAGCCGCCCTCTTGAGAAAAAACCGTCAGTTCCCATGAAGGATCTTCTTGCCGCAGTCGCTGTCGGCGCACGGGATGAAGACCTTTTCTCGTCGCTGGCAAACCGGCTCGTGCGTCTGGAGAAGCAGATCTCGGAAAAGGAGAAGGCTCTTTTCATGGAGAAATCTTCCGGCAGGACTGTAGGCGAAGTGGCCAAGGAACTTCTCCACTCCTATGATGCGGATTTCATCGAGGACACCGCCAGATCTAAATTCAAACTTCCAGACGGCAGGATTCCGGAAGAGGAGCAGTTGAAGAAAACACAGGAAGAGCTTGTGGAGAAGGCCGCACAGACATTCACAGGCGAATTCAATACATTCATCGAAAATCTGCGAAAGTCGCACGAACAGGTCATTGACCATGTCAACCCTGACAAGGTCGAGTTCGCCGACTGGGACTCTAAATCCAAGGACAAGGCCGGAATAATTGTCGGCGATTTCAAGTCATACCTTGAAGCGAATAAGGATGAAATCATGGCGCTCCAGATTTTCTACGGTCAGCCCCATAGGCGCAAAGAACTGACCTTCGCTATGATAAAGGAACTGTCTGAAAAACTTCTTGCCGAAAAACCGACACTCGCCCCGCTTCGCGTATGGCAGGCCTATGAACAGCTTGAGAAGGTGAACGGGCAAAGCCCGAAAACCGAACTCGTCGCCCTCGTGTCGCTGGTCAGGAGGATCTGCGGGATTGACAAGGTGCTGACACCCTACGACAAGACTGTTGACAAGAATTTCCAGGAATGGGCTTTCCGCAAACAGGCCGGAACTCTCAAGTTCACCTCTGAGCAAATGGAATGGCTGAGAATGATAAAGGAACATGTCGCATCTTCGTTCCATATCGGGAAAGACGACCTAGAAATGTCACCCTTCGACGCCAATGGCGGCCTCGGTAGAATGTGGGAACTCTTCGGAGAGAAAACCGATGAGATCATAAATGAATTAAACGAAAACCTGGCGGCATAAGATTTTAACGCAAAAGACGCAATTAAATGGATAATAAAATAAGAGATGACAATACTCTGCCGAAGAGATGGAAGCATGTTAAGGTTGCAGATGTTAGTTTGAAAATACATTATGGATTTACTGCTACTTCATCAGAGATAAACACCGGTACTAAATATCTAAGAATTACAGACATTCAGGATGGCCATGTAAATTGGCAACAAGTTCCATATTGTAAAATTGAAAATGAAGAAATAGAGAGATACAATCTAAGAGAAGGT
Source organism: uncultured Victivallis sp. (assembly GCA_964540865.1). Taxonomy (GTDB): domain Bacteria; phylum Verrucomicrobiota; class Lentisphaeria; order Victivallales; family GWF2-50-93; genus GWF2-50-93. Next base: position 26,043 of record CAZION010000032.1, on the reverse strand, counting down.
GATATTGTTTTCGCTAGAACTGGTGGGACTGTAGGAAAGAGTTACTTGATTGATAAGCATGTGCCAAAAGATACCGTATTTGCTTCCTATTTAATAAGAATAGTCTTAAATAATCTGGTAATGCCCAAGTATGTCAGTCTCTTTTTCCAATCTCTAAATTACTGGGGGCAAATAGAATTAAACAAGACCGGATTAAAGACAAACGTTAACGCTCAAATTCTATCGCAAATTAAACTTACCCTTCCCCCTCTTCCAGAGCAGGAGAGGATAGTGACGAAGATTGAGGAGCTGTTCAGCGAGTTGGACAAGGGCGTGGAGGCGTTGAAGACTGTCCGGGAACAGTTGAAGGTGTACCGTCAGGCGGTCCTGAAATATGCGTTCGAAGGAAAGCTGACAGATAACTGGCGGAAGGAAAATCTGAAATCAAAGAATGCGAAATTCGCAAACGCCGAAACTCTTCTTTCCCAGATAAAAGCCGAACGGGAAAAGCAATACAAGGAAGCCTGCAAGAAAGCCCAGGCAGAAGGCAAGCGCCCTCCCAAAAAGCTTAAAGATGTCTTAGCTCTTTCCGCTTCCGAACTAGCCCCACTCCCAAAATTGCCAGAAACATGGGCTTGGAGAAGATTGGAAGACATGTCCGAGGAAATACAGATAGGGCCGTTTGGCAGTCAAGTTCATAGTGAGGATTATACCGAAAATGGAGTTCCAATAGTTAATCCAAAACGCATCAAAGATCAAAAAATATATCCACACGAGAGAATATCTTTTGAGAAGGCCAACTCTTTGCCCCAGTATAAACTGAGAACCAATGACGTGCTGTTAGGAAGACGAGGCGAAATGGGAAGGTCTGCGCCTATTACGGCCAAGGAAAATGGCTGGTTTTGTGGAACAGGCAGCCTTTATATTCGTTTAGGAGGGAATTTTATCGCTAAGCTTTATAGTTTAATTTTAAGCGAAAGAAGAATTGTTAGATATCTGGAAAATGAAAGTATTGGAACAACCATGACTAACCTGAATTCTGAGATTTTAAAAAATCTGATTATTCAAATAATTCCTTTTTCAGAGCAACTCGCCATAGTTGAGGAAATCGAGACACGGTTATCGGTCTGCGACAAGCTGGAGGAGACGGTTGATGGGAGTCTGAAGCAGGCGGAAGCATTGCGCCAGAGCATCCTGAAAAAGGCCTTCGAGGGGAAGCTGGTATGAAATACCTTTTCATGGACGAATCAGGCTGTCTTGGCTTTGACTTTACAAAAGGGGGAACTACAAAGTATTTTATAATCACTTGCCTTTTTTCGGATTCGAAACGTTCGCTTGAAAAGATTTGCCGCAAGATCCATGAAGGATTACAGAAGAATATCAAGCGGAGGTCTGGGGTTCTCCATTGCAACAAGGAAAAGGATGTGACAAGGCGACGTCTTTTCAAAATGCTCAGCGAAAAGGATGTTGCCGTCATGGCGATCTATTTGAATAAGAAAAAAGTATATACGAAACTGCATGACGAAAAGCATGTACTCTATAATTATGTGACGAACATCCTTCTTGACAGGATATTTTCCAGGAAGATTTTGCCGGATGCCGATGGAGGCGTAGTTCTTATAGCCTCAAAAAGGGAAACTAACAAATTTCTGAATGGGAATTTTTCAGAGTACCTTAATCATCAGGCCGGAAGCACCCACGGGATAAAGCTGGAAATTGAAATCAAGACACCGGCGGAGGAGAAGAGCCTCCAGATTGTGGATTTTGTCAGCTGGGCCATATTCCGCAAATATGAACATGGAGATGAAAGCTATTATGAAATGATAAAAGAGAAAATTGTCGAGGAGAATGGCTTGTTCCCATAAAACACAAAACCCCATACGCTATTTACGAGCAACCATCCGGAAGCCCACGTATGAGGATTTACTTGATGACCTAATTATAAACTAAAACCCATGAAAGTCAATAGCCATGAGCAATTCAAGCAGCATAATTTCCAAGGTATGGAGTTTCTGCACTGTCCTTAAAGACGACGGTGTCAGCTATGGTGATTATCTCGAACAGCTCACATATCTGCTGTTCCTTAAGATGGCCGACGAGTTTTCAAAACCGCCGTACAACCGTCATCTGCCCATTCCCAAAGAACACAACTGGGAAAGCCTCGCCTCCAAGAAGGGCGCAGAACTCGAACTTCATTACAGCGTCCTCCTCCGCGAACTTGGGAAGCACAAGGGAATCCTCGGTCAGATTTTTACGAAATCACAGAACAAGATCCAGGATCCCGCGAAACTCTTCAAGCTCATTGACATGATTGACAAGGAGGAGTGGAGCACAATGGGAGCCGACGTCAAGGGCCAGATATACGAGGGGCTCCTCGAGAAAAATGCGGAAGACACGAAAAGCGGGGCCGGTCAGTATTTCACGCCGAGGGCGCTTATCAGAACCATGGTGAAATGCCTGCACCCTGAACCGACGAAGACCATCGCCGATCCGGCTTGCGGGACTGGCGGATTCTTCCTCGCCGCCTACGACTTCATCGTTGGAAACTCAAAACTCGACAAGGAGCAGAAGCAGTTCCTGAAGTTCAAGACTTTCCACGGAAACGAAATCGTGGCCAACACCCGCAGGTTATGCCTGATGAACCTGTTCCTGCACAATATCGGGGATATCGAAAGTGAAAACCTGATTTCTCCAGCCGATTCGCTTGTTGCCGATTCCGGACTGAGGGTCGATTATGTCCTGACAAATCCGCCGTTCGGAAAAAAGAGCAGCATGACTTTCACGAACGACGAAGGGGAACAGGAAAAAGAGGATCTTACATATAACCGTCAGGATTTCTGGGCAACCACCAGCAATAAGCAGCTCAACTTTGTCCAGCATATCCGTTCAATGCTCAAAATCACCGGCAAGGCGGCAGTCGTCGTTCCCGACAATGTCCTTTTCGAAGGCGGCGCAGGGGAGACTGTCAGGAAGAAGATTCTTGAAACAACCGACCTCCATACCATACTTCGTTTGCCGACCGGAATATTCTATGCCCAGGGAGTAAAGGCGAATGTTATCTTTTTCGATGCCAGGCCTGCGGCAAAGGAACCATGGACAAATGAAATCTGGTATTATGATTACCGGACAAACATCCATCAGACCCTTAAGAAAAATCCTTTGAAGGTTGACGATTTGAATGATTTTGTAGCATGCTTCAATGTGGAGAACCGGCATAAGCGGAAGGAAACATGGCATCCGGAGAAGAATCCCGACGGGCGCTGGAGGAAATTCTCAAGGGAAGAGGTTATGAGCCGCGACAAGACAAGTCTAGACATCTTCTGGCTCAAGGATAAGAACCTTGCAGATCTCGACAATCTACCAGATCCAGACGTGCTTGCCGGTGAAATCATAGAAAACCTGGAGGCGGGCGTGGAGAACTTCAAGGAAATACTGTTTGCACTCAAATGATTAAGGCCTAGGGGGATTTCATGGAAATGAACGCAACTCAGAAAGTTCATCTGGACGGACATCCGATGAGCGAAGATGATATACGGAGAGGGCTGAAGATCAGCACATGGGCTGGTTTCTCCGGCATGGCCTGGTGTGCCATAACCATGGGGGTTCCGCTAACCATGCTTATGGAATGCCTTACCGGAAGCGGAGTACTTATAGGCCTTGTTGTGACGATCCAGCAGCTTACCATGCTGGTGCAGATCCCTTCGGCCCTTTGCTTCGAGGGGCTTCCAAGCCGGAAGAAGACCTGGGCCGTGCTTGCAATGACACACAGATTGCTCTGGTTCATACCCGCATTTATCCCGCTATTCTTCTTTGACACCCCGTCAGTTGCTGTCACCATCATTTTCATAGGTATTGCAGTAAGCACTCTCCTTGCCCAGATGTGCGGTCCAATGTGGCAGAGCTGGATGGCGGAGCTGGTGCCTGCCAGGATAAGCGGTCGATTCTGGGGAATAAGGCAGAGCTTGGTGACAATATCATTTCTGCTGGCTACGGCTCTGTCAGGGTGGATACTCGACTTTTTTCCTGATCCGCGTAAGGCCGGAGGAAGCTACGTCGGTTTCGCGATAGTATTTTCGATTGCCACCCTGCTGGGGATGCTTGATATCTTCATCCATATGTTCGTACCCGAACCCAAGCCCGGTCTCTACCATAAACATCAGAGTTTGTCCGGACTCATAGACAGGATAACCGCCCCATTAAAGATAAGCGATTTCAGATGGATGACCTTCTCGATATCACTATGGTATCTCGGGTGCGGCGTAGTGGGCTCGTTTGGAATTGTCTACCTGAAAAGGGAGTTCAATTTCTCGTACACCGGACTTTCCATGCTCGCCGTGAGCGCCTCGCTAGGTCCGGTAATCTTTGGAATACTTAACGGATATATGATCGACAAGATCGGTGCAAGGGCTTTCACTTCCATCCTGATGTTCGTGACACCTATGCTGGGGGTGGTCTGGTTTTTCCTGTCGCATTCCACCGTAAACATCCTGGGCTACTCAATCCCTGAGCCGATGATGCTCCTTCTAGTGGCCAATTTCTTCGGAGGTGCGCTTGGAGGTGGAGTTGGTATCGCACAGCTTCACATGATCAACCTTCTCTCCCCGAAGAACGGGCGTGGAATGGCCATAGCCGTTCATTGGACTATTATCGGGGTCATGGCGGCCGCAGGTCCGCTGATAGGTGGAATGGTGATGGATTACATGACCAAGAACCCGAGCGGAATAACCCTCTATTCCGGCCTCGAATTCTCTTATATGCATATGCTCATACTTATCTTTATGGCAGTGGTCGTATTTGTTGCCGCCCCGATGATGCTGAAACTCAAGATCAGGGCTGGCGAGCTTCCTCTTAACGAGGTTTTCGGCAGCATCAAGGTCGGCAATCCCCTGCGTGGGATAAGCATCGTGTCGGACATATATCAGACAGCCCTTGGCCTGGTTCCGGAGAACATCGATGACCGGGAAAAGAAGAATAAGTTTTCCATGGAACACAAGAAGGACGGACATCATGATCATAAAGTTTGATGACGACTATTTCATGAGGAAAGCCATCGCGCAGGCGGAAATAGCCGCAGATGAGGGCGAAGTGCCCGTCGGTGCAGTTGCTGTAAAAGACAACCATATCATAGCCTCCTCATACAACCAGGTTGAAAAACTCAAGGACGCTACGGCTCATGCCGAGATGATTGTAATCACACAGGCTGCAAGTGCGGTTGGAGACTGGCGGCTTGACGGGGTTGATATTTATGTTACAAAGGAGCCGTGTGCGATGTGTGCTGGCGCCATGGTCAACTCAAGGGTTCACAAGGTGTTTTTCGGAATGCATGATCCGAGGTGCGGAGCCGTATGCTCGGCCCTCAAGATAACATCTTTCCCGGGCATGCTCCACAAAGTCAAAGTCAGTGGAGGCCTGCTTGAACCTGAGTGTTCCGGAATAATAAAGGATTTCTTCAGGAAAGTCCGTACGGCGAAGCAGAAACAACCTAAGATTGATGAATAGATTGATGAATAAATAATTTCAGAGGGTCCTCTGAAATTATTTATTTTCCAGCATCTTCCGTAGCTCGACCACCAGATTGTCAGTGTTTTTCTTCTCCATCGCGCTTACCGGGATTATCTCATAGCCTTTGATTTTCTTTTTCAGCGCAGTGAGATTCTTTTTCGATTCAGGTAGATCGATCTTGTTTGCGACAATGACAGCCCTTCTCTTTGAAAGCCCTTTCATGTACAATTCAAGTTCTTTCTGGAGGGTGTGGAAATCATCAACCGGGTTTCGTCCATCGACTCCGGCCATATCCAGTACATAGACAAGAATTTTTGTTCTTTCAATATGCCTGAGGAATTCATGTCCGAGTCCTATGTTCCTGTGGGCGCCGTCAATGAGTCCTGGAATGTCGGCGATTTTGAAACGGTAGAAATCAGGGAATTCTGCGACGCCGACAATCGGATGCAATGTGGTGAATGGATAGGCCGCGACTTTCGGGATTGCATTTGAAATGGCCCGGAGCAGCGTTGATTTTCCGGCATTCGGAAATCCGACCAGTCCTGCGTCTGCTATTGTCTTCAGTTCAAGTTCTATTTCCCTTTCCTCTCCGGGTTTACCTGGCTCATGCTCCCTGGGCGCCCTATTGTAATTGCTCAGGAAACGGGCGTTGCCTTTTCCGCCTTTTCCGCCTTTCACTATGACCTGCCTCACACCAAGAGTGTCGAGGTCGGCAATAGTTTCGCCGGTGTTTGCATCCCTGACAATTGTTCCGAGCGGCACTTTGATTACAAGATCCTTCCCGTTGCGCCCGTGCATGTCCTTGCCTTTCCCGTTCCCACCTTTTTCCGCAGGGAAGTGCCTCTGGAAAACATAATCGACGAGACTCTGTTCGCTGGTGGCGGTCTCTAGAATTACGTCTCCCCCGTCTCCGCCGTCTCCTCCGTTGGGACCGCCTTTGGGAACATATATCTCACGGCGGAAGCTGCAGCATCCGTTGCCGCCGTCTCCGGCTTTGACTTTTATCTTTGCCTTGTCAACAAACATGGTGTGATTCCTTAACTGGTTAAATTTATTGTATTTCAGCTTTCGAGTATCTTATTGGGAACAAGTCAACGTCGATCAGGTATGGCTCCTCATATTTGAAGTTTGGAGAGGATAGGTCATATTTGCCTTTATACTCTTTCGGGTAAATGCCTAAAAGCCCCATGATGGTATGGGAAACATTGCTGTGCGAAATCATGACGTTTTTATTTTCAATTATTTCTTTTATTTTGGGGTTGGTCTCTAAAAATGATTTGTTAAAAAACATGAGTGAAGGCAGCTCTATTTCATATCTTGTGAATCCGCTGCATCCGTGACCATAATTCCCGTCATTGAAATCATTGAGGGTTTCGCCGTGATCTGATATGTACCATACACCTATCGGATACTTCGCGTCAAATACGAGTTTTGCAATGTTGGCCAAGAATTCGTCCGTATGGAGAATGGAGTTGTCGTATTTGTCCTTTATGCCATTTGCACTGGGGAATATATAGTCCTTGTAAGTGTATTTGTATTCGCTGAAGGCGAAATGGCTCCCCTTCAGATGCATGACTATTAGAGTCTTGTAGTCTTTTTTATCATCGAGCATTTTCTTCAAGACAGGAATGAGATCGGCGTCGTCGGGAGCTTTTGTTATAATATCTTCGTCGGCGTTTATGAAATTTTCAAAGATATTGTTGTATGTTGAAAGGAAATATGTTTTATAGCCTGTGTTCTTGAGGATTCTTACAAAACTCGGATGTTTCGGTATTTCCAGGAAGTCCTTTGAGGGTACTACGGAAAAAATGCTCATTAGTGCAGGATATGTTGTCTGTCCGGTGGCGACGTAATTTCCGAAAAGCGTGAAATTTTCCGACTGCGCTTCAATTTCCTTTTTTAAGAAGGCGTTTGTATCTCTCTTATATCCGTAGAGAGACCAAGCTTCTCTTCTCGAAGATTCCCCGACTATTAAGATGAAAGTGTTTTTTGTATTCCTGAAACCGGTCTGCAGTCTTCCCTCGAAACGATACCTTGTATCCGCCGTCTTTTTCATCTGTGAAAGTATTCTAACATATGTGCTGGAGTCGTAGGATAGTGAAAAAGGGTATGCTTTCACCAAGAAGGGATATCCAAAGTAAAAGAAGACAGATGATGCAATTAAGAGGGTGATTGGAATAAATCTATTCTTTTTTGATAAGATCTCTTCCTTGTCGTCATCCTTTCCCTTCAGGATTATGAATCTTAAATACAATATGAATACTACGATGAACAGAATTATCTGGGGAATCATCTTCGGGGAAATGGTGAAATTGAACATTACTTCGGTTTTAGTGTTCATAAGCGCCATGATGCTGGTGGCACCAAGCGATTTCTTGTAAATGACAAGGAACACAGTATAAACGAACGATATTATCACAAACGGCAGAGTCAGTATGAGTCTGGCTCTTGTAAGCAGGAAGGCGGAAAATATAAAACTGAAACACAGGATAAAGGAAACTAAGTATTCAGGTTCCTCAAAGAAAAGATATTGAACAAGAGCGGGCAGTACGAGTATAAGGCTGTTTAATAATATTTTTAATTTGACGCTGACGTGGTACTCAAAGCTTATATGCTTTAGAATACTGTGTCCTGCCTTGATAATATCCCTGTAAACCCAGTTCTTGTCCGGTCGGTCCATGTTCGCCTCGTGATACTTGTGGAATATGCGTGCGAATAAAAAAAGCCCAGCTTGACTGGGCTTTTAAAAATCTGCTAATTCCGCAGCCTTGTTATGCAACAGGAACGATGCTGACCTGTTTTTTGTTCTTCGAAAACTGTACTGCTCCATCAATAAGGGCGAAAAGTGTGAAGTCCCGGCCGCAGCCGACATTCTTGCCCGGTTCGAATTTGGAGCCGCGCTGACGAACAATAATGCTGCCTGCGCTGACATACTCTCCGCCTGACGCTTTTAAACCAAGCATCTTTGGATTGCTGTCGCGGTTGTTCTTGCTGCTCGACTGTCCCTTTTTATGCGCCATATTAAGCCTCCGATATTTTGTTTTGAATTTTAAATGGAATGCTCGGTATTGATAATCCGAAAGTCATTTTTCCATAAACAGGCTGATACAATAAGGGTTTTCATGGAAAAAACAAGATTCCATTGTAAAAAATATAATTTAAAGGGGCGCTTGAAGCTTTATTTTTGCGGAATTTGAATTCTATTAAGAAAATTTTTTGGGATAAAATAATCATAAATTCAAATAAAGGAAATGGAAATGCCAAAAATTCATCCAAGCGCTGTTGTTGATCCAAAGGCTCAAATTGCCGATGACGTTGAAATAGGTGCTCATTGCGTTGTCGGCCCGGATGTAATAATCGGTGCAGGTTGCAAGCTCGTTGCTCAGTGTTTTGTCGGAGGATATACCACTATGGGTAAAGGTAATATCGTATTTCCTTTTGTTTCAATAGGAACAGCCCCTCAGGACTATGGGTACAAGGGCGGAATCTCATACACAAAGATTGGTGACAATAATCATTTCAGGGAGGGTGTCACTGTTCAGCCGGGCACTCAGCCGGAGACCGAAACCGTTATCGGAAGCAACTGTCTTCTGATGGCCAATTCACACGTGGCCCATAACTGTGTCCTTGGAGACAGGGTGATCCTTGTCAACTGTGCTACTCTCGGCGGATATGTGAATGTTGGAAATAACTGTCTGATTTCAGCCATTACCGCCATCCATCAGTTTTGCAGGATAGGACGGTTTGCGGTGCTGAGCGGCTGTTCGGCAATATCAAAGGATCTACCGCCTTTCATGATATGCAGTGGAAGAAACGGCGCTATTCTTGGGATCAATATAGTAGGATTGAGAAGAGGCGGCTTTTCCAAGGAATGCATTGAAGCGCTCAGGGATGTCTACCAGATTTTCTTCAGAAGCAAGCTCAGCATACCTAACGCCCTTGAAAAAATCAACGCTGAAGTTCCGCAGCTCCCGGAAATCAAGGATTTCATTGAATTCGTCACATCAAGCAAGCGCGGTGTTCTTCGTTTCGGTGATGAGGCGGATCTGGATCCTGAAAAGAACGGGTGACCGGAGCCGATGTCATTTTAGTGCCTTTATTTCACCGTTATATGCTTTAAGCGTATGCAAAATCTAAATTTACCCTTCAGGAAGTCAGTCCGCCGCGGCGGACAGGAGTCGGAATTCAGAATCTTGTTGCTTGGAAATTGAACGCTGAAGGCTGTGGTTTTACCGAAAGGCTGAGCAGAGCATGAATAAAGTGAATACAGACTTCAATCTGCTGCATTGGCTGGTATTACACCTGAAGAAGATTGCTGGAGCATTAGTGCTTGTTCTCCTCGCAGTAATGCTCTTTATCTGGTGGACGGAGCGGACAGACCTTCAGATGAGGGACGAACTGCTACAGCAGGCGCGGACCATCATGCATATGCTCAATACCGCCAACATTAATGCGCTCGCAGGTGCTCCTTCTGACTTGGCCTTGCCGGAATATCAACGTCTCAAGAAGCAGCTTTCCATTGTTAAATATGCCAATCAGAAGTGCCGCTTCCTTTATCTAATGGGGCGCAAAAACGACGGTAGTATTTTCATTTATGTGGATTCAGAGCATGCTGAATCTAAGGCGTACTCACCGCCGGGACAGTTATATGAGGAAGTGTCAGACGCATATCGGAATGTCTTCCATACCAAGACTGCTACTGTCGAAGGCCCGGTAACCGACCGTTGGGGAACATGGGTGTCAGCTTTGATTCCCTTGACCGATCCTGTCAACGGCAAATTAGTCGCTGTCTTGGGGATGGATATTGATGCATCCATCTGGGATTGGGAGATGCTTTCACGTGCGGCCATGCCGGTAGGATTGATATTGGCGATGCTGACCCTTCTGGTTTCTGGGATAGTGCTTATCCGCCCTCGTGAGAAAAACTCCTTAAAGCCGAACCAGCGACGATTGCTGATTCCTTTGGCAATTGTGATTTTCATACTAATCGGCGGGTTAGGCATTTTGCTAGTGAAACAGCAACAGGACAGCCTGAACCAGTCAAGCCGTAAAGTGCTGGATGATGTTGCCGAAAACATTAACATATTGGAAAAGGAACAATCGCGGATGCTGGATGCCCTGGGACAGATTCTAGCCAGGGATTCAAGGCTTCGCGAAGCCTTGAAGTCCCGGGATCTGGAGCGTCTTAAGAACGATTACGGCCCGGTGTTCGACCAGCTACGTGCCGACCACGGGCTCACCCATTTCTTTTTCATCGGCATTGATCGTGTCTGCCTGCACCGCTTCCACAAACCGGAAATGCGCGATGACCTTATTGACCGATTTACCTTACGCGAAGCCGAGCGCACCGGCAAGGCGGTGACGGGTATTGAGATCGGTTCCCTGGGCACCCTCACGCTTAGATCGGTGCATCCAGTCTATGACGGCGATGCGATTGTCGGATACCTGGAGCTTGGCAAGGAAATTGGTGACATTTTGGACATCCTGCACGGCAAATACGGTGTCGAGATTGCGCTGGCTGTTCGCAAGGATGTCCTGGATCGGGCCACTTGGCAGGATGGCATGAAGATGCTTGGACGTGAAGCCGACTGGAACCGCTTCCCGGATAATGTGATGATATATTCGTCCCTCCACAGATTCCCTTACGAAGCCGAGAGCTTTGAGGGAGAACAGGACAACATTCGCGGTGCTGTCACGGCGAAGATGGATTTTGACGGCAAATCGTGGCGAGTCATGTCCATGCCTCTGAAAGACGTGTCGGGCGCCGAAGTGGGAAATATGATCATGATGCGGGACATTAGTGATGCGAAATTGGCAAATAGACGGGTATTGGAGGTTGGTGCTGGGTTGGCACTGGTGTTGTTGGCCTGGCTGTTCGTGATTCTTTTTGTCCTGCTGCGACGCACTGACCAGGGCATCGTTATTGAACAGGCATCACTTCTTGCGACTGAAGAGCGTTACAAACAGCTTGCCGAGCAAAGCCGTACCATCGCCTGGGAGGTTGATGAAAAAGGCCTATTTAACTATGTCGGTCACGTGGTTGAAGATGTTCTTGGCTATCGGAGCAAAGAATTGGTGGGTGTAAAACACTTCTACGACCTGCATCCTGAGGAAGGAAGGGAGCTTTTCAAAAAAGCGGCGTTCAAAGTCTTTAACCGCAAAGAACCTTTCGTTGGATTGGAAAATATGATTCAGACCAAAAGCGGCCGCATCCTTTGGGTTGCCACCAACGGTATTCCGATTCTTGATGCGAACGGCGTACTTCTGGGCTATTGCGGGTCAGACACTGATATCACCGAGCGCAAGATGTCGTTGGAGGCGCTGCGTGAGAACGAAGCCAACTTCCACGCTTTCTTCGAATCCGTTGGCGACTTTGTCTGCGTGGCAACTCCTGACTGGAGGATTATCTTCACGAACAAGGCTGTAGAGCGCAAGCTGGGATACAGTGCTGAAGAACTTGTCCGATTGCGCGTTATGGACCTGTATCCTGCGGAAAAATTACAGGAAACCGAAGTTGTCCTCGCCGCAATCCTCCGCGGCGAGATGGAAAGAAGTCCTCTGTCGTTGGTAGCCAAAAACGGAATCGCTGTTCCAGTTGAGACAATTGTCTGGCTCGGCCGATGGAATGGTGTAGATTGCCTCTTTGTACTCAGCAAGGACTTGAGCCTTGAGAAGGAGGCGCAGCAACGCTTTGAGCTGTTGTTCCGCAATAACCCTGCATTGATGGCGGTCTCCACTATTCCGGAGCAGAGGTTCTCGGACGTAAACGATGCCTTCCTGAAAACGCTTGGCTATGCAAAGGGTGAAGTCATCGGTAAAACCGCAGAAGAACTCAATATCTTCCCGAACCATGAGCAGCAGTCCTCGGCAGCGGATCAATTGCAGGTGCGGGGACATGTCGGCGACATAGAATTGCAAGTCCGAAATAAGAATGGGAATATCATTTGGGGCCTGTTTTCGGGAGATGTTATCAGCACTAGTGGGCAACAATATTTTCTCACAGTAATGATAGATATCACGGAGCGTAAGCTTGCGGAGGAAAAGGCCTGTGAGTTCCAGTTCGAAACGGCCAGACTTCTGGCGCAGTCTCATCGAACCAGCCAGATCCTGGGCGACGCGCTTGAAGGCCGGAAAAAATACCAGGAGGAGCTCCATGGCGAACGCATGCGCTTGTCCAGAATCATCAAGGGAACCAATTTGGGAACTTGGGAGTGGAATATCCAGACCGGGGAAACGATATTCAATGATCGCTGGGCTGAGATCATCGGCTACACACTGAAGGAGTTAGCCCCAGTTTCCATCGAAACATGGAGCAATTTTGTCCATCCGGACGACTTAAAAGTCAGCAACGTAATGCTGGAGCGACATTTTAAGGGTGAATCGGACTTCTATGATTTGGAATACCGGATGAAACACAAGGACGGGAGATGGATCTGGGTGCTTGACCGCGGCTGCGTTTCCAGCTGGACAGACGATGGCAAGCCACTGCTGATGTTTGGCACGCACCAGGATATCACTGAGCGCAAGTTGGCGGAAGATGCTCTTTTGAAACAAATGGATGACCTTAAGCGGTTCCATAGGCTTGCCATTGAACACGAGGTGCCTATGTTTGAACTGAAAAAAGAAGTCAATGCTCTCCTGAAACAATCAGGAAAAGAAGAAAAATACATTATTTAAAGAATGAGAAGAGAGGAGTTTTATGGCTAAGGGAACTGTAATACAGAAAATACTTGATGCGCACTACCTGTCCGGAGAGAAAAACAACGGTCAACCTGTTTCCATAGGAATTGACCAGACGCTAACCCAGGACGCTACCGGCACAATGGCTTATCTTGAACTCGAGGCGATGGGTGTTGACAGAGTCAGGACTGAACTTTCAGTCTCCTATGTCGACCATAACATGATGCAGAACGGTCCCGAGAACCAGAACGATCATTTATATCTTCAGTCGGTTGCGGCGGCAAAGGGTGTCTGTTTTTCCAGACCTGGCAACGGAATCTGCCACCAGGTTCACCTGGAGAGATTCGGTGTGCCAGGAAAGACTCTTCTCGGCTCTGATTCCCATACCCCCACTGGCGGCGGAATCGGCATGATGGCCATCGGAGCTGGCGGCCTTGACGTGGCTCTCGCCATGGCCGGCAAGCCTTTCCGGATGTCTTATCCGAAGATAATCGGCGTGAAGCTTTCGGGTTCGCTGAAACCATGGCTCTCCGCAAAGGATGTTATTTTGAAAATGCTCAGCATCCTGACGACAAAAGGGAATGTCGGTTGCATGGTTGAATATTTCGGCGCCGGGGTTGAGACCCTTTCTGTTCCGGAACGTGCGACAATCACCAACATGGGCGCAGAACTGGGGGTCACAACCTCTGTTTTTCCCTCCGACGAACGCACGAAAATATTTCTTGAGGCACAGGGCAGGGGTGCGTCATGGGTGGAGCTCAAGGCTGATCCAGACGCTGAATATGACAGTGTGATCGAGATTGACCTGAAGAAACTTGTACCCATGGCCGCCGCTCCTTCAAGCCCCGACAATATTAAAACTCTCGCTGAAATAGGCGAAATCCCGGTACAGCAGGTGATTATCGGTTCATGCACGAACAGTTCATACCAGGATCTCATGCTTGTCGCAAAACTGCTCAAGAACAGGAAGATAGCAAGACATGTTTCCCTTTCAATCTCTCCGGGAAGCCGGCAGGTTTTGCAGATGATCTCTGGAAATGGAGCGCTTGCAGACATGATTTCGGCCGGCGCAAGAATCCTTGAAACATCCTGCGGTGCCTGCATAGGCCAGGGAATGAGTCCTGCAAATGATGCCGTCACCCTCCGCACTTTCAACCGTAATTTCCCTGGCCGTACTGGGACGAAAGGGGATAAGTCATATCTTGTAAGCCCAGCTGTCGCCACCGCCGCGGCTCTGACTGGAAAATTCACGGATCCGAGGACGCTCGGAATAAAATTCCCCAGAATCAGTGAGGCGAAAAGTTTTCTTCTCAACGATGATATGATTATACCTCCGGCATCAGCTGAAGAAGCTTCTAAAATTGAAATCATCAGGAAACCTACAATCGGAAAGCCGCCGGTGAATTCCCCGCTTCCTGAAAATATAAACGGCGAAGTTATCTTAAAGGTCGGCGACAAAATAACGACAGACCACATTATGCCTGCGGGTATCCACCTGAAGCACCGGAGCAATATCCCCGAATATTCGAAAGTAGTTTTTGAATGCTTCAATGAGCCAGGGAAGCCGACATTTGCACAGCATGCCGTCGCCATTAGTGATTCAGGGAAACATGGAATAATCGTTGCCCGTGAGAGTTACGGGCAGGGCTCCTCCCGTGAACATGCCGCAATCTGCCCGATGTATCTAGGCGTTAAAGTCGTTGTCGCCGTCAGCATTGAAAGGATCCATGCAGCAAACCTTGTGAACTTCGGGATAGTTCCACTTATTTTTGCGAATCCCGCAGACTATGATCAGTTTGCGCAGGGCGATTCACTGAAGATCTGCGAAATTCGCAGACAGCTCCAAGTCGGAAAACCTGTCAAAGCGGAACTTGTCAAGGCAAATGGGGAGAAGAGAGAAATAGAACTTAAACACGGGCTGTCGGTGGAAGACATTTCAATTATTCTTCCGGGTGGCTGCCTGAACTGCTGAAGGGAACGCCACGCTGTGGACGTCACTTTGCTGACGCGTTCTTTTCCTGATGATTGCGATTTGCTGTGAATATCCAATGATAATTCAAATTCCAATTTCCAAAACCCAAACAATCTCCGGATTTCAAAAGAAGGAAAAGTCCAAACTAATAAAACAATACAGGAACATGCCTTGCGGCATTGACTACGAACAGATTGCATTTGTTTGTAGTTAAGCCCGCAAGGGCTGTTCTTTTCTTTGTTTGATGTATTTGTTTGGAGTTTGTTTTTTTCTATTTTGAATATTGTTTGGTACTTGGAGTCTGGAATTTATTTAGGTATTAAAAGTTGCGGCTTCCAGCCGCCTAATTCAATCAGAACTCCAGGCCGGAATGTCTGGGGCATTTAAAAAGATGAGGACTTCATATTATGGGACAGAACACTTTTTACGTTACGACGCCGATTTATTATGTGAACGACAAACCGCACATAGGCCATGCATATACGACAATCCTTGCGGATGTCCTTTCACGCTACCACCGCCTCCTTGGAGATCCGACCTTTTTCCTTACAGGTACGGATGAGCATGGACAGAAGGTCCAGAAGGCTGCCGTTGCCAACAAAATGACTCCTAAGGAACAATGCGATACCACGGTGACCAGGTTCCAGGAACTTTGGAAAAAGCTTGAGATAACGCATGATGATTTCATAAGGACCACCGAAGACCGCCATAAGAAGGTGGTCTGTCAGATTCTTCAGGACCTTTATGACAGGGGCGAGATTTACAAGGCTGAATATTCCGGACATTACTGCACTCCATGTGAAAGGTTTTTTTCAAAAAAGGATCTTCTTGAAGGGAACCTCTGCCCTGAATGTAAGCGTCCAACCGATGAGATAATTGAGTCGAACTACTTTTTTCAGATGGGGAAATACCAAGCTTGGCTTATTGATTACATCCAGGCGCATCCGGAATTCATACAGCCTGACTTCCGCCGCAATGAGACACTCGGATTCCTGCGCAAACCGCTTGAGGACCTCTGCATTTCACGTCCGAAGAAACGCCTTGCATGGGGAATAGAACTACCATTTGACAAGGATTACGTATGTTATGTATGGTTTGACGCCCTGATCAATTATATAACAGGGATAGGATATGGGCAGGACTCTGCGAAATTCGCAAAGTGGTGGCCAGCCTCCTACCATCTTATCGGAAAAGATATTCTTACCACGCACACTGTTTACTGGCCGACAATGCTTAAGGCGATGGGAATTGAACAGCCGGAAACAATATATGCCCATGGCTGGTGGCTGATCGGTGCGGACAAGATGAGCAAGTCAGTTGGCAATGTTGTCAATCCGATGGAGATGGCTGAAAAATACGGAGTTGATGCGTTCCGTTATTTCCTGATGTCGGAAATGTCGCTGGGCAATGACGCTTCATTCAGCGAGGATATTTTCATCACACGCTATAACAGCAACCTCGCCAACGATCTCGGAAACCTCCTGAGCCGGGTTGTGAAGATGATCGCCAAGGAGGCTGCTGGAATAATTCCAGTCCCGGTTGAAACGGCGCAGACAGATTTTGAAAAAGAACTCCGTGAAACCGTCCTGTCCGCAGTTTTTGAAATGGAGCCGGCCATAACCGGGATGAAGATCGATCGCGGGCTTGAACAGATTATGAACGCCATACGTGCGGCAAACCGCTACATGGAACAGACAGCTCCATGGAAACTTGCGAAGGAAAAGAATGCTGACCGACTTAACACTGTCCTATATACCGCTGCGGAGTCGCTGAGGATAATTTCCGGTCTTCTCTATCCCGTAATGCCTGGTAAAATGTGCGAAATCCGCAAAGCCATCGGTCTGCCTGAAACAGGAATAGAGATATTCGAGTTGAAGACTTGGGGGAAATTAACTCCAGGACTAAAGGTTTCAGATATCGGATCTCTTTTTCCGAGGATCGAAGTAGCTAAGGCTGATACTGCAAAGCCTCTGAAATCCCCGGAGACGGTAGCTGTTGCCGCCGAAGATATAATCACAATTGAAGACTTCGGGAAAATTAAGCTCAAAACCGCAAAGGTTTTGGAAGCTGAAAAAGTCGAAGGCGCAGACAAGCTACTCAGACTCCAGATTGATGTAGGCGGACAAAGGCGGCAGTTGGTCGCCGGAATAGCCCTGTTCTACAAACCCGAGGAAGTTGTCGGAAGAACGATTGTGATTGTAGCAAACCTCAAGCCTGCTAAAATACGTGGGATTGAATCCTGCGGAATGCTTCTTGCCGCAAAGGATGGGAAGACCCTGAAGCTGATAACGGTTGACGGCGGTGAATTCCCTTCTGGCGCATCCGTGGGGTGAAAGTAGCACAGGCATCTTGCCTGTGTCTTCTATGGTGTAGCGCTGCCCGTGTCGGGCAAGGGAATTGGAACCCTTCGCCGACACGGCGAACTCTACATTTTTTATTATCAAGACACCCTGATGGCGTGAACTCCAACAATTGAACTCCCTGAGAACTTTGCGTCTTGGCACCTTGGTGTTTAATTTTTTGTCTTGCCTGCCAATCGTGTTATCCTGTCGGGATTTCTGTTTGAAAAATCATCATTTAAATGTAACTTATCCCTTCTTTTTTTATTTATCAATTTGAGCCCACAGGCAAGATGCCTGTGTTACTTTATTTCAAACAACGGAAAGGCAAAATGAATAAAATATTGTTCCTGGATTTGGTCAAGATGCACGAGCCGATTAAAAAAGAACTGCATGATGCGGCCATAAAAGTCATTGACGGCGGGCATTATGTCGGCGGCGAGGAAGTGAAATCCTTCGAAAAGGAGATGGCTGCCTGGCTCGGTGTTGAAAACCTCTGCGGTGTCGCGTGTGCTACCAGCGGTCTTTTTGCAACTTTGAAATCAATGGGGATAGGCCCTGGCGACGAGGTCATCACTACTGTCCATACTGCGATAGCAACTGCCGAAGCGATCACGCTTACCGGTGCCCAGGTTGTCTTCTGCGATCTCAGCGCCGACGGGTTCAACCTTGATCTCAGCGAAGTTGAAAAGAAGATAAATTCAAAGACTAAGGCGATTATTCCGGTTCATCTTTACGGTCAGCCTGTTGACATGGACAGGGCGCTGGCGATCGCAACAAAACACAATCTAAAGCTTATTGAAGACTGCGCGCAGGCTCAGGGTGCGAAATACAAAGGCAAGAAAGTCGGAACAATGGGCGATGCCGCCGTGTTCAGCTTCTTCCCTTCGAAAAATCTCGGTGGCTTCGGCGACGGCGGAGCTGTTACCGCAAAGGATCCTGTCCTCATGAGGAGAATCAGGATGTACTCAAACCATGGGCGTGAAAGCAAATATGATCACGAGTTCGAGGGAATCAACAGCCGGCTTGATGCGATTCAGGCGGCTCTTCTGAGGGTCTGCCTGAAAAAGCTTGACGTATGGAACAGCAGCAGAAGGCAGGTTGCCGCATGGTATGATGCCGGTCTCAAGGGGATAAGCCAGCTCAAGACCCCGAAAGTCCTTGCCGATACAGAACCGGTTTATCACCTCTATGTTGTCATGGTTCCAGACCGCGAAGCCCTTGCAAAGCATCTCAAGGAAAAAGGGATCGAGAGCGGGGTCCATTATCCGTATTCGTTGAATGTCCTGCCTGCGTTTGCAAGGCTTGGACAGGGGAAGGGCCATTTCCAGAAAGCTGAATATGCGTGTGAACACATGCTGTCGCTTCCGGTATCTCCCACACTGACAAAAGAAGAAATAGAATACGTCTGCGAGACGATAAGGAATTTTTATAAATAGAAAAAGGAATTTGGGGCAAGGGTAAAAACTTTTTGAAAAAAGTTTCTTTCCCTCGCCCCGAACCCCCGCTCCCTTTTACAAAAACTTTTTTATCATCTGATTGCCGATGCAATCAGATGATATCTCAAAAAGGTTTGGAAAGAGTTGGGGGGCGGGGAAGAGAAGAACCTTTCCTTAAAAGGTTTTCACTTCCCCGTAATCAAGATTTTCAGAGTTTTGTAAATAGTTCAACAACAGTGGAGTCGTGAAAAATGAATTCGGATGTTTACCTGTCAATAGTCATACCGGTTTTCAATGAGGAGGACAATCTCGAACCGCTTGTGAAGGAGATTGAGTCCGTCATGGGGAAGGTTGGCAAGAAATACGAGATCATTTTCATAGACGACAAAAGCACTGACCGCAGCTTTGAAGTTCTCAAGGAGCTTAAAAAGACCAGGCCGTTCATCAGGATTATACCGCATCTGATCAATTCAGGTGAAAGCGCGGCCGAGGCGACGGGTTTTGCCAATGCCAACGGGGAAGTCATCATCACAATGGATGCCGACCAGCAGAATGATCCTGCGGATATCCCGGCCCTCCTTGATGCTTTGACATACGATATTGCCGCAGTCTGCGGAGTTCGCAGAAGGAGAAGGGACACGATCGTAAAGAGGATTTCATCGCGCACTGCAAATGCATTCAGGAATCTCATGACCGGAGACCGCATAGTTGATGCCGGCTGTACTTACCGGGCTATTCGCAGGAGTGCGCTCTGGCAGATCCAAGTCTTTAACGGGATGCACAGATTCCTTCCGACGTTGCTCCGTTTCCAGGAATACAAAGTCATTGAAATACTTGTAAATGACCGGCCACGCACCCGTGGAAAATCAAAGTATGGTATAGGGAACAGGTTGTGGCGTGG
This sequence comes from uncultured Victivallis sp., assembly GCA_964540865.1. Taxonomy (GTDB): domain Bacteria; phylum Verrucomicrobiota; class Lentisphaeria; order Victivallales; family GWF2-50-93; genus GWF2-50-93. Next base: position 6,231 of record CAZION010000032.1, on the reverse strand, counting down.
GATCATGGATTGCTTCGCAATGCGATGGATGAAGAAAAGAGCTTTAAGGGGTGACCGGGTTGGAACAGAATACGCCCCATAATAATCAGAGTCATCCCCAGGAATGACGGATGATTGGATTGTTGGATAAATGGATGATTGGGGTTGAATTCAATGGAACGCAAAAAATGCACGAAGAGATGAAATCATTGAAAAAGGCATTTTGCAAAAAATTAATTTGTTCTTATTGTGATTATATCATTTATGCGCAACCATCCAGTAATCCAGTAATCCAGTAATCCATGGGGCGATAGTGAATAAAAACAATGAAAACACCAGTCAGAGTCTTGCCCCTGACGCCGATTCTGAAAGCGACTTACAGCGTCTTATTGAAAGACCGGACACGAGTTCCATTCTTTCCATCAGAAAAGATCTTTTGTTCATACTGATATTCGTGGGCATAATTTTTGTGGCCTACCTCTCCCCTCTGAAACAGTACATCGATAAAGCCCCCGAGATCTGCGAACAGATTAAACAGACCGGATTCATGGCGCCTGTGATTTTCATTTTAGGCATATTTGTGCTTGTCTGCATTGGAGTGCCGAGGCTCCTGCTCTGTCCGCTTGGCGGCATGGCTTTCGGATTTGTTTTCGGGCTCATCTACTGTGTCATCGGGACTCTTCTGGCCTACTATATGGTGTTTCTCTTTGTCAGATGGGGTGGCAAAGGTTTCATATTGCGGCACAGCCATAAATTAAACAAATACACGAAAATTCTTGATCATGGGGGAATCCCCGCTGTCATACTTGTGAGGCAGATGCCTGTCCATGGAATGGTGCTGAATCTCATTATGGGCCTGTCCCCGATAAGGCATAGGGATTTCCTAATAGGTACGGCGATTGGACTTTTTCCGGAAGCTATCCCGTTTACCCTTATCGGAAAAGGCGCAAAACAGGGCTCCATTGGCAAAAGCATGATTTATGTGGCTGTAGCACTGCTTGTCCTTGCTATACTCTGGCTTGGAGTAAAACTGTGGAGCAGGAAGGGGAAAGCAGTGACCAGAACAGTGAACAGTGACTGATTTTCTGTTTCGTAGAACCCTCCCAAGCATCAACTACGACATCTCTTTACTTTGGCTGTCAGCCAAAGCAAAGAGTCACCCCCCAGTACAAAAGCGCACATGCTAAAATTGTACAACTCTTTCCAATTAAGATACAACCGGCAATTGTTGATATGGATATTATTTAATGATATAATTGGTATCGCAACAATAGTTCGAAACAATACCAATTTGCAATCACGAGCGCGGCAGCAGCACCAGTCATCCGATGGGGTGAAAGTACCGCGGCTATCCGCCCAGGCGGACTGTAGCAGCGTCACTCGGCTGACACTTTTCTCTTCCGGAGATTGCATCCTGGCAAAAGACTAAGGAGAAAGATTTATGATCAGCAAGGCTAAAATAGTGATGGTTGGCGGCGGCAGTTACAACTGGGCTCCTAGAATCATCTGCGACATGATGTGTGAACCGATACTCAACGGAAGCGAAGTGTTCCTGCTCGATCCCAATTTGACAGCGGCGTGTGAAATAAAACTAGCATGCGACACCATGAGCAAAACACTGAACGCCGGATACAGTTTCAAGACCACCAGCAACGAGGAGGAAGCTTTTTCAGGGGCCGACTTCATAATTATTGCAATATCCACCGGCGGTTTGGACATGATGGCGCATGATCTTAAAATCCCGGAAAAATACCGCATTTACCAGACCGTCGGTGACACTTCAGGTCCTGGCGGCTGGAACAGGAGCTTGCGAAACATACCTGTTTTCGTGGACATGGCTCGAAAAATAGAGCGACTGGCGCCGAAGGCCATTGTCCTGAATTACACGAACCCAATGGCGGCACTTACTGCCACATTCTACGAAGTGAGCAAACTCAAGACTGTCGGGCTCTGCCATGGCATATTCTCAGTATACAACCTTCTGGGAAAAATCTTCGGAGTGGAAGAACAGGAACTCTCTCTCTGTTATGGAGGCGTCAACCATTTCTTCTGGGTCACCAATTTCACTGTAAAAGGTGAATCCGGCTATCCCATGCTCCAGGAAAAACTCAGCAACAGGAAAATAAACGATTTCCTGCGCGAAGGCGAAAAGGACGAAGCCGGCATGCTGCGCCACCGCAGCACGCTATGTGATATGTTCTACCGCGAGTTTGGCATGCTGACCTATATCGAGGACAGGCATACCTGCGAATTCATTTCAGGCTATCTGAACAAAGACGAAGCCACGTTGAAAAAATACGACCTCATACGGACAACTGTCGAAGAACGGGCTGCGAAATGCGCAAATGTACGAAGGATAACCGGGGAGCTGGCCTCTGGGAAACGCGCACCGTTCACCAAGAGCCGTGAAACCGCAGTTGATATAATGAAAGCGTTCATCAGCAACAAACCGTTTGTCGACGTGGTCAACCTTCCAAACATCGGACAGATAGACAACCTGCCGCGAGGTGCTGTAGTTGAAACCATGGGACTCGTGGATTCCCGCGGCTTCACTCCGCTTGCAATAGGAAAACTGCCTGACAGGGTACTGCCCCTGGTCGAGGTTCACTGCCTGATCCAGAAGATGACATTGCAGGCGGCGCTTACAGGTGACAAAGAATTGGCTCTCCATGCCCTTGCCCTGGATCCGCTCTGCTCGCACCTCTCCGCCGAAGAAGTCAGGAAAATGGGATCGGAATTGATGACGGCAACCGCTGAATGGCTGCCGCAGTTCAATTAGAAAAGTTCCAAAGGCACAGGGGTTGGAAAGATTGGGAATGCAGGAGTTGGAATTATAATTAACGTCGAACATTCAACATTGAATGGGGAGAATATTCTAGTAGTAAGGAGTCGGGCTAAAGAAGTATGTTGGGCTTTAGCCCGACAATGTTTTCAAATTGCACACAATAAAGGGAACCTCTAAAAATTCGCGTATGGCGCGTTGCGGAAGATTTTTAAAAGCTCAAAAAGAACCGCAACCCGAAGGGAGACTGATTCTTATGGATTCCGGCGTCCTACTACGCTCTTCGAGCTTCGAAGGACAGGTTGTCGCAAATACGGTCACAGCCCGCAACAGGGCTGCTCCCGGCGTTTGCTCCTTGTCGGCTCTCCATAATCTCCTGTCTCGCGCCATATGCCAATTTTTATAGGTTCCCTAAATTGAAAAACGAAGAGCGTCGGGCTAAAGCCCAACATACTTTAGAGGTAAGTTTCAGCAGAGATAAATTCAGGTTTGAGTTTGAATTTCATTCTGATTTCCGGCTACTGAATTCCTGAAAAACACTGGTTCTGCAGTCAAGCAACAAAAAAGGATTGGAAAATGTTTAAATCATTACATTACCTGATGATGTTCGCACTGATGCTGGCATGCGTGTCCGGATTTGCCGGCGATGAAGGGAAGATAATCGCGGTTTACGGGGACGCTGTATCCAAGCCCATTCCGCCGCCGGGATGGAGTTTTCTCTGGAACGCCAACGGGAAGGTGAATGATTCAAAAAGCTACATGCCCCTGATTGCTGTCGAGGTGGAAGGAGCGCGACGAGCATCATTGACATATGGAGTAAAGGATGAGGCCGGGGCATTAATGCCGGACCGTCCCAGTCACGGATCGGCAGGCGATGCTTTTTCAATCAGGGACAAGGATGGCGCCTCCCTATACGCCATCGCATCTTACACTCTGCAGGATGACCCCAAGGGCGAGATATGGATCAACCACGGGAACATGCTGTGCCGCTCTTTCGATGGCACCTTGCTAGAAATTTATGTCAATAATGAACTCAGATTTAGCGCGTCGGTAAAAAACGGTATTTTGCCTCTGCTGTTTCAGAAAAATCTGGGACGTCTCAAGAAAGGCGATACTATCTGTGTCGCCGTAGGACCTGGGGAGAAGATAAGAAAGGGAGGGGGCCGGCTCCGTTTTGTCATTGAGGAATACCAGGCGGGACAGAAACCCGGGGATCCGGTCAACATCCTTTCACCTGCATTGAGCGCCGCTGAACCACAGCGGAGCGCCAATGGAAAATACGACGACTACCTGAGCAAACACAAGGCCCAGTGCGATGCGTTACTTTCCAACAAGTCCGAACTGGTGTTTATCGGAGACTCAATCACGGCAAGATGGCCTGAGGAGCTGTTGAATGAAAAATATGGGAAATACCATCCGGTCAAAATGGGCGTAGCCGGCGACTGGATTCAGAATGTGCTATGGCGCGTACAGAACGGCGTGTTGGACCAGGCCCGGATCAAGGTAATCGTGCTGCTGATCGGCACCAACAACCTTTTCAACGGTTTCACGCCCGACGACGTGGCGGAAGGCACAGCGAACCTCCTCAAGACGCTCCGCGAGAAATCGCCCGGCAGCAAAATCCTCCTCCTGGGCATATTGCCGTGCGGCGGTTCCATCAAGGATCCCAAAAGCGAAATACGGCGTCAGGCCAATGCGAAAACCGCGCTGCTGGCCGACAATAAGACCGTCTTTTTCCTGGATATCGGCGACAAACTGGTGGAGCCGGACGGGACCATCAGCAACGAAGTGATGCCTGACAAGCTGCACGTGGCGATGCCGGGTTATATCCGCTGGATGGACGCGATGAAGCCCACGCTCGACAGATTGCTGAGTACCCCATAAATTAAAGCAGGCATTCCAAATCCATGGACATCAAACGTCCAAGATCTACTGAATATCAAATATCCAACCTGGAGCAGCAAAGCCGCAACCAAAACAGTGAGACCACAGAACACACGGGACACACAGAAAAGGATAACCACGAAACACACGAATGACACAAAAAAAGTCATTGGCAAGGTTTTGCTTTGCAAAAACTTACCAATATTCCTTCAAACAATCGTGCAAAAAAAACAAGAAATTGACGGATAGTAGTACGGAATGTCCAAGGATCAAGTGGGATATAATCTGAGGGGAAATGGCGTATAAATACGCCTACTGTTAACAGAAAAGCAGCCATGCAACCTGCTTTTCCTGACAGATAAGCTGGCGAGGGAAACTTTACCTGATATATTTTTTCAGGAAAATAATTTTGTTGCTTTTATGGGAAAACATATTTCAGCCAGGAGAAAAAGACAGATGAACATGAAAGTTGTCAGTGAAGAGCATGCGTGCTATTCCATGTCGGCGAAAAACAAACCTGTCCTGACCGTAAACCAAGGTGAGATTTTCCGTTTGGAAACAAAGGACTGCTACAGTAACAAACTTAAAACTGAAAAAGATTTTTTCACAAGGGAAATGTGGGATACTGTAAATCCCGCGACCGGACCGGTATTTATCACTGGGACGAAAAAAAGCGACATCCTTAAAATAGAAATACTTGAGATAAAAATCAGGGACTTTGCAATCATGAGCCTGGAACACGGCAGTGGTGCACTTGGGGAATTCATTGAGGGACAGGAAACCACAGTGCTCAATGTGAAAGACGGAAAACTGGTGTTCAATGAAAGGCTTTCAATCCCCGTCAAGCCGATGATCGGGGTAATCGGCACCGCCACCGAAGAAAATATTCTTAACGGCACTCCCGGTGAACACGGAAGCAACATGGACTGCAAAATAATCACTGCTGGAAGCGCTGTCTACCTGCCGGTCAATGTGGAGGGCGCGCTTCTTGCCGCCGGGGACATCCACGCAGTGATGGGTGACGGTGAGGCATGCATCTGCGGGGCGGAAGTGTCGGGTTCGATAACCATGAGGGCAGCTGTCGCCTCCCGGAAGATTCCAACCCCATGTGTAGAAACAGATGATGCTTTTTATTTCATTGGTTCCGCGAAAAGTCTTGATGAGTGTGAAAAAATTGTTCTCAGGAAAGCCCATAGTTTCCTGAAGGACGTGATAATGATGAAAGCGAATGAAGCCGCCAGGCTCATGAGCCTGGTCGGTGATTTGCAGGTATGCCAAGTGGTTGACCCCCTGAAAACCATGCGTTTCGCCATACCCAAGCATGTGCTTACCTGCTATTCCAAAGGAGTGAATGTTCAATAAGAAAACATATGAAGTGGGCATGATCTTGTCCATAACCGGGCTGTACTTCTTCTCATTTTTCCAGCGTGTCGCAGTACCGGGATCAATATTCAACGATATCCAGTCTGAATTTGCGATTTCCGCATCTGACGTGACCAGGCTGAGCGCAATCTACCTATTCGTATATGCCTCAATGCAGCCTTTTGCGGGATATTTGGCTGACCGGTTCGGGGGGATCCGCGTCG
>CAZION010000031.1:0-52627 GCA_964540865.1 uncultured Victivallis sp. | reverse complement strand
CCACGCTTACCCGGCTTCGCAAAGCCTACGCCGCGGCAGGCGCATGGGGCTACAATATGTCGCCCTCTGCGAGGGCTGAATAATAAAGACAGTTCACTTTATTTTAATAAAAGCCTCCGCAGGAGGTGTAATAATGTAGCCCAAAGGCGTAAGCCTTGGGAAAATAAGGATTACATAAAAGACAAGAAGCCCCCGCAGCGCAGGGTGCCGACACTTAAGTTGTGAAGCGTTGCGGAAGATTTTTTCTTGAGCCAAATGTTTTCGCGTTTCAGAACCGCCGGATTTTTACCGGTCCCAGCAGCCCTGATGCAGTATGGGCTCCACCCAAGAGGTTGGACGGGGTGTTTGCGATCGTTATTTCAATATCCAATTCTTTTTTAACGCTGAACTCGGATATGTCAACGCTCCACGGGGCGGCGATTCTCACTCCTGCCCCCTTTCCGCAAACACGTATTTCAGCCGAGTTGCCTGGGCGCCCGAAAGAAAGTTCAAGCGGACAGTTTTGAAACTCTGACGGCAGAACTATTCTTTTTGAGTAAGATGCCGTTCCAGAGTAATAAGGATAACCGTGCTCCGCCCAGTCTCCGAGCGGCAGTTCGGCCTTAGGGCTTGCAAGCGAGCCTTTATCAACCCCAAAATTGCCGAATATAATCGGAGAGTCTCCATGCCGCGCTTGATCAAGAAGGCCTGATGATTTTTCTATTTTGAGTTCATTCTCACCCTTGCGGAGGAACTGCGTTACATCCGTCTCCATAATCCAACTGTCAAATGTTCTTCCCTGGGTAAAACCTGTTATAAGTTGGCCATTCAAATAACACTTGAGACGGTCGAAATAACGTCCGAAAAACAGTTCACGGTCTGTCATCTCCTCGTCAATGGCAAGCCCTGCCGACTCCGGGATGACCTCGGCGTTGAAGGCAAACACGCTTGTCTGAGTATCCTTATTGAATGTTGTCCGGCAGTCCCGCAGAGGCAGCGCGTTTGGCTTACGGGTGCGAAAATTCCAAACACCGATAATTTCCATTTCTGCCTTGCATGTCCTGGTCGTTTTTTTCACGCTTGGTTCAAGCCCTTTGCCCGACACTAAAACAACCGTTTCAGCAGCGGGAAAATCATATTTGAAGGAGTATTTACCGGCAGCCGTCTTTTCTGCAACCTCCATCAGTTCCGCTGTATCCAAATCAAGGATGAACGGCACATCTTCTCCGGAAAAAGATATTGAGACGCCTTTGATTTCGGAGCGGGAAATATTATGAAGAAGGCAGAAACTGAAGCCGTTTTTTATCCATTCCTTTGAGACGATTTTCCCTTGTGCCCCGGAAATTTGTATTGATCTCTCAGTGTGTTTTGCGATGAAATCGAGAAGCTCTCCAGGTCGCGCTTTCAGTTCATCCTCCGAATTGAAACTTACCAGGAGATCATATGTCTTGCCGGTTGGAACCACAGAGAGCTTTCTCTTTTCAGGGTCAAAAAGATCTTCAGTCGCGGAGTTGAGGGCTACAATCTGTCCGCCTACTTTGCGCCACTGCTGAAGCATCTTGAAAGTTTTCTCGTCAAGAACTTTTGCACATGGCAGGACCAGCGCTTTGAATGACACCTTTTTGCCGTTTGCCGCCTTAACGCACAGCATCCCGTTTTCAATGCTCGCACCCTGGATGTAAACCTCATCAATCATCTCATAAGGGATATTGTTTTCCAGCAGGAAATTTCCGGCGGCCCTGAATGTCATGTCAATCATTTCACAGACATGGCCTCGTCCGCCCCGCGAGTTTTCAGGCCCCCCTAGCGCTATATGCGCCTCCTGTGAAGACGCGGGATACAGCAGTGCTGTCTGGCTTGTCCTTTCGCCGTAACTTGTCAGATAGCATAATTTTGCTATCCAGTCCGACCATTCCTTGTAATGCTCCCAGATCGGGCTGTGATAATGGTCCGGGAAACTTTCCCATTTCCGGTGCCCTGCGATGGAATAATATATCCCGTGCGGGACAAACAAATCTGTCCCAAGCACCGCCAGCAAGCCTGTGGTGCGTTTTATTTCAGCCAAATCCAGATTCCATCCGCCAGCAAGGCCCATGCACTCGCACATTGTCCTCGATCCGGCTGAAAAATATGCAGGGCAAGATGTTCCAGGTATGGAAAGGCTCAGGCTGTCGCGTTGTTTCATCCTGAGCAAGTCATCCATCTCGTCGAGATTCTCCCGTCCGAGCATGTCAACACCGGGAAGCCCCTGATTGCGCTTCTGGTCAAAGCGGTCTCCCAGCTGCCTGATATGCTCCGAATTCCCGTCCTCTATGCAATAATGCCCAGTGCTCAATATCCCGTTTTTGCGGCAGGAATCGTCAATAGGCTTGATGAACGAGTCCCGGTATTCGTCATTTATGAATCTCCAGAATATGAGTCTGCATTCCTTGCTTTTGGGAATGTCGAAAAATACGCCGGGAAGGACATCTTCCACAGGTCTACCCACCCTGAGTCTAAAGCGCTCCGGAAAATCTTTTGACCATGGAACGCTCCTTCTGACATATCCGAAACTTGCACATGAATTGTCTGTGAATTCCCCCTTGATAACCGTGCCGAAATATTTCCCGAATTCCTCAGCGTACCAGTCGTATGAAATACTGACAAATTTGAGCATGGCCTCTTTGTCGAAATAGTCGGGGAATTTGTTGAATCCGGACGGATCCTCTTTCTGTTCTAGTGTGATAATTGACACCGGACCGCCAGTGGAGTTTTTCCATTGCATCACCCCTTTTCCTGCAATCAGTGGCATGAGATTTTCAATTTTGCCGTCCTGCGCGACAGCGAATGCACAAACTGCGCTTTCACTCCGTTTAATTTCAGCCGAGCCTCCGGAAGGTATAATCCCCTCATAAGACGATTTGAGGCACTGCATGGAGCATTCCGGGAAATAATTGTATAACTTTCCTCCGGCTGGCCCGGTCGGGTAGTTGAGTTCGTCATAAAGCCAAACGCTCAAATTATGTTTGACCGCCTCTTTGATGCAGAAATCAACGGTTTTGCGCCATTCCGCGTCAAGGTATCCGATCCTGAGGCCGTCGCGGGCATGCAGCATTATTCCCCCGAAACCCTTGTCCGCCATTTCAGCTATCTGCCTGCCCATCTCGTCTTCGCGCATATAGTGGTTCAAAAACCAGAACGCGACAGGTCGGAAATCATTGGCTGGATTTTTCACACCTTTGATGAAACTGATGTCCGGAGCCATAAAAACAATCCCTTTTTATTTTTTGAGCTTGAACGCCACCGAATACGGGCGCAGCTTGCCGTTGCTCAGCTGACGCTTGTTTGCCGCAAGATGGTATCTGTCCCTCGTGAGGTTCGGCTCCTCGAAATCCACAACTTCGAACCCGGCGCTCCTGAACGCCTTCCAATATGTGGATAGAGGCCTGTGGAAGCAGATGAAATCCGATTTGAAGTTCCCCCAGGCCGGAGATACCTGCCGCGACTCTTCAAAATAATTATGGTCCCACACATAGGACACGGTGCCGTTCTCATCATTGACGGAAGCCCTGGCCTGCGGGAAACAAGGGTGGGAGAATATCAGGACAGCCAGACCTCCAGGCTTCAGCACACGATGAAAAGACTTCATTGCACCCTGCAGGTCACGCAAGTCCATAAGGACGTAGTTTGAAACCACCATGTCAAAATACCCGGCATCAAGCGTCCTCAGCTCGGAACATGAGTCTATCCGGAAATCCATGTCAGGATTCTTCTGGCGGGCGATCTCGATCATTTTGGAGGACAGGTCAATCCCGATGACAGAAGCACCCCTGTCGCAAAGCTTCTTGGACAGATAACCCGAACCGCATCCGGCGTCAAGCACAGTCAGCCCCTTGACCACCCCCACAAGCTTCCATAGGACGGGGTCGGAATTGAGGAAGCGGTTACTGTCTCCCTTGTCTCCTACCTGTACATCCCAGTCGGATGAGGCCTGATCCCAGAAGTTGCGCACATCGTCATCACCAACATTATTCTTCATTCTGCTTTTTCCTGTTCAATTCTTTTCTTTTCGGAAAATTTAGCTGCTGTAAATTTTCCTCTCCACTTGCCGGAAAAAGAAGAACCTTTACTTCCAGAAAGTTTTTTAAACGTTTCTTCTATGATTTCAGACAATGAGGTTCAATGCAGCTTTGCATAGGCCTTGGCTTTCAGGATAAGATCCCTGTCAACAGTAACTGTCAATTTATTCTTCATGTCTAACCCATTGTATACGTGTCACAACATACTATGCACGTTTATTATTGCAAGAAATGACCGTGCGGATTACGGTGACGGGACCGGGGTTGCCTCTGTAGTAGTTCTACTGCCAGTAACGGGTATGGTAGTCCCCGGGCTGCTGCTTGCTGCGAGGCAGGTATCCCTAGTCGTTAGCGTAGAGAATACACAGTGCGCCAACCTGTTGATTATTGGGGTCAGAATGAAGGACGGCCTCATGCCAATACCGTAAAATTAGGCACAAAAATCTAATAATAATCGTGTTATGATTTATTTATCTTTACGAATGGAATGCGTTAGGTAATAAAGCCTATGGTTTCAACCATAGGTATTGAATCCAAAAATTTGTTTTGCCCTGAAGGGGCAGAGCATACTCCGTCCCTACAGGACGAATCATTTTTCCATATATGTCCTGTGGTTGAAACCACAGGCTGTATTACTCAATCCCTTCAGGATTCATCATCAGGATATAACATCCAAGACATTAACATTTTATATCTTAAGTTAACGGCATTGGCATGGCAGCGTCTTCCTTACTTTTCAGCTGTGACAGAAGGACTCCAGATTATGTCCGGCACTCGGCATCCATCGAACCGCACCGGAATACGGTACTCTTCCGACGTTTCCACATAAGTCCATCGGATGGCGGATGGCCTGACCTTGTACTCCTTCTCGAAAGCTTTGCACTCTCGCGTGACGGAGTCCGGATCTGGAGGACCGGACGGCCCGCCACCGACGCTCTTGTAGGTGCCTTGCATGACCGCGCCTTCGGTATCCAGCACATCGATATATCCGAAATCCAGGCGCAAGTCGTCCTGCTTCAGAGAGTAGTGTCCGTACTCGCATTCAAGAGTCCAGGTTCCATGAGCTTCATCCAGCCGAATGACGCGAACATAATTATGAGCCCCGGATTCCACCATGGGAACTTTTCCGATATCAAGAGGGAACTGCCGGACCACGACTGACAGCGGCAGTTGGATGGAGAGCGTTCCAGAGATTTTCTCGATCAGACCATGATTGGCAACAAGTGGTGCAAGCGGGATATCACAGAATGACGTGTCCTCGCCGAGATTGGTGAGCCGCGTACCGTCAGGATATTTCAACTCATCAATCTGTAGGCGTGCGCCGTCATGATAGAGCCATGGGACCGAATCGACAACACGTGGGAAGATGCTGTAGTTTCTGGGTTCTTCTTGGAAAAACAGGGAAAAGGATAGGATAAGAAGCAGTCCGTCCTTGGCATAGGCAAGATTGCGTCCGCCGGTTTCTTCCTTGCCTACTGCACCGTATATGCCGACGTATATGAAATCCTCGTATATCTTGAAACCAGTCTGGTTGCAGAGGTCAGCGAAGACCTCTGCAAGTGAAGCGTCATTCCTGTTGATGGTAACTCGTACATCCTTGACGAATGCCTCGTCCCTCTCAATGTTAGTCTCAGGGTCGGGTGACCAGCCGAACAGCTCATGTATTTTCCGCAGGGCGGTGGGCACATCCGCTCCGGATAGGTGGATGTCATGTCTCTCAGGCGCCAGCAATTGCCGTCGCGCCTCGGTGGCGCGCTCATCGGCGACCTTCACGCAAGGCACGTTCTGGCAGCCGGCAGAGAAGTAACCAAGAATGCACAGAAGTATTATTAGTCTAAGGTTCATTATATCTCCATGCCACTATTCGAGTAGCCTTGGAGGTCTCCCCATGGCTCTCCCACCATACGTCCGGCATCCTTCTCCGCATATGCGGTTCCTGTTCGTCGGGCCAGTGCTTTGCTGCGGATTTTTATTATTGGGGTCAGATTATTATGGAATATAGAGCAAATAACTTAAATAATCCCATCTTAAATCAATATTATAGGCGAATAAAATTGGCGGAAAGATAGACAGAATCGTGATATAAATCAAGTCTCAATAATTTTTCCGGCAAATGGAAAAATTTACACATGTCGTGCAAAAGTGAATTGCCGCTGTTGTCAGGCCCTATAAAACCAGTATATTACGCCCCAATAAAAAAACGAGAGGATACATATGAAAGAAATATCTCTTTGTCCTATGCCCCAGAAAATGAAGAAAAGCGGAAGAATCGCAAACCTGAGCGGATTCAAATGGATAAAAATCCAGCCCGGCTTTTCTGGAGCGTTGAAAAACCACTTCATAAGTTTTGCCGGGAAAAACGGGAAAAACTTTTCTGAAGGGCTTGAGGTCACTTTGGCAACTCCCGCAAAAGGAAATGTGCTGATTGAAGCCAGGCTCGAAAGCGGAAAGAAGGACGATCCTCAGAGATTCGAAATTGAAATCACAGGCAAAGGAATAAAAATCTCCTCGGCCGGTGAGGCGGGACTGTTCTATGGACTGCAGACAGTATCCCAGCTCGTCGACCAGTTCGGAACCCAGCTTCCGGACCTTGAAATAGAGGACTGGCCGGACTTCAAGACTCGCGGGGCGATGCTTGACATAAGCCGCTGCAAGGTTCCAACAATGAAGACTTTGTTTGATCTTGCGGATCTCCTCGCATCGTTGAAAATCAACCACCTCGAACTTTATACCGAACACACATTCGCATTCTCCGCACATGAAATTGTCTGGAGGGACTCCTCCCCGGTAACGGCCCAGGAGATGATCGAACTGGACGCATACTGTGCCGACCGTTTCATCGACCTTGTACCGAATCTGAATTCATTCGGGCATTTCGAACGCTGGCTCAAACATCCTGAATACAAACATTTCGGTGAGTGTCCCGACGGCTTTACCACGCCATGGGGTCATAAGGCGCCAAACGGTTCGACCCTGAAACCGGATTCCAAAAGCCTTGAACTTATAGATTCCCTCTTTGAAGAATTCCTCCCGAACTTCCGAAGCGGATCATTCAACGTCGGATGCGACGAGACCTGGGAGCTCGGACAGGGATGGAGTAAAAACTCATGCGATAATAAGGGGAAAACCAAGGTCTATCTCGACCATCTCCTTGAAATCCACAAGCTTGTCAAAAAGAACAAAAGAAAGATGATGTTCTGGGCCGACATAATTCTCCACGAACCCAAATATGTGGATGATTTGCCAAGGGATATAATCGCGCTTAACTGGGGATATGACCAGGGACATCCATTTGAAAAGGAGACGAAAGTTTTCGCTAAGTACGGTGTTCCGTTCTATGTATGTCCCGGCACTTCCAGCTGGAATTCACTGACTGGACGAAGCGACAACTGCATCAAGAATCTCATAAATGCAGCGGCAAACGGAAAAAGGAACGGTGCGGCTGGATTTCTGAACACCGACTGGGGCGACGGAGGACATCACCAGTACCTCCCAATCAGCTACACCGGTTTATTGGCGGGCGCGGCATATTCATGGTCACTGAAAAATTCAATTGACATCAATATTTCCGAAGCCGTGAGCAGATTTGTTTTCAAAGACGCCTCCTCCATTCTTGGAAAAGTGCTTTTTGAACTCGGGAAAGTCCATGAGAAAACAGGAGTGCTCCCGGGCAACGCGACAGTATTCAACAATCTGCTTTTCGGGGATATGGCAGACAAGAGGCACATTGAAAAACTGAATATCAAAGACATGGAAAGCTGCCTGCGTTCATTCCGTGAATTGAAGGAGATGCTATCCCCTGTGCATTCCGGCACTTCCGGCAGCCAGCTGGTGAAGGAAGAACTTCTGAACGCCATAAGGATGGCGGAATTCGGTGTCAATAAAGCCATTTCCGCTCTTGGAGGGAAAATCGAGAAAACACATATGAGGAAAGAACTCCTTAAGATAATAAGTATGCATGAAGCTCTCTGGCTTACCCGGAACAGGATCGGCGGATTGAATGAAAGCTCCGGCAGGCTTCGTAATCTCATGATGCATCTGGAATAATTTTGATATTTTCGGGGAATCTTGTTTTGAATTATCGGGATGGATTGTAGATTAGCAACCTTATGAAATCCGGAAAAACACATATATACATCTTCACAGCGATTACCGTGATTACGATCACCTTTATTGTTGTCATTGCGGCGATTGAGAAAAACAAGAAGTCAAAATCTGAAAACCCGGTCCAGGAAATAGCGTTGGGCTGGAACCAGTTCAGGACTGGAGAATACAATCAGGCGCTGAAGATTTTTGGGAAAGTTTTAACAGGCGCTCCGGAGAAATCCGAATACCAGATCCAGGCGCTCTACGGGCTCGGATGCACACAATGGCTGAAGCTTCCGTACGCGGACAAGCCTGCCGCGGAAATTATTTTCAAGGACATCATCTCAAGGTTTCCTAACAGCGATTATGCAATCTGGAGCATGTTCGCACTGGTGAGGATGAAGCACATCGTGCCTTCCGGCGAGATTCCTGATTATCCGGCACTCAGGAAATCCTACCAGGAAATCTATGATAAATTCCCGAACCACATCGCCGGCCAGGAAGCTTTCATCTACCTGATTGAAACCTATCTCGCCGCATTTACCAAGGAAGATGCTGAACTTGCAAAAACAAAACTGGGCGAATTCCTTAAAAAACACCCTGATTCATCTTTCATCGGCACCGCGTGGGGACTCAATGCAAAAGCCTGCGAAGTTCTTGGACTGAAACAGGAACAGCTGGATTCAATGATAAAGGGACTTGATAAAAAGGAGATCGACCCCACAAATCCGAGAATGGAAAACTCGACCGACTACTGGTCAATTGCCGTAGTTGCGGAGTTCGAGGTGGGAGATTTTGACACAGCCCGTAAATACTACAGGCTCCTTATGGCGGAATATCCTCGTGACAGGAGAAATTTCGGGGCGAAAACTGCGATTGAAAGAATGGATGCCCTTGAAGAGAAGCTGAGGAGGGAAAATTGATGAAATTCCTGGAATTCATAAAAAGATATTATTCTCTGCTCATAATACTTGTCGTTTATGTATTGTCCCTCGCTTCAGTTGCATTGTACAGGTACAATGAAACCCCACCTGGAACAATCGTGCTCAGGATCGGGCACTGGCAGCTTGAGACGGGCGT
This sequence comes from uncultured Victivallis sp., assembly GCA_964540865.1. Taxonomy (GTDB): domain Bacteria; phylum Verrucomicrobiota; class Lentisphaeria; order Victivallales; family GWF2-50-93; genus GWF2-50-93. The sequence goes on along the minus strand of CAZION010000031.1, from coordinate 43,424 downwards.
CCGCGACGGATTAAATGAGATGGCCAGGGACTATCAGAAAACCCATCCGAACGTGAGAATAATACAGGATGCGATCCCGGAAGGGACCTATGGACAGTGGCTCAGCACCCAGATAATGGCGGGAACAGCTCCGGATCTGCTTGAAATAGGGATGGTTCCTTACCAGGTGGCCCTCTCTTTCTATAACCGCTACTGTCTGAGCATCACCCCTTACGTAAACAAGCCAAACCCGTATAACAAGGACAACGAGCTTGCCAATGTTCCACTCAGAAACACCATCAAGGATGGAATGTCTTCAGTATATATAAACGAACTTCAGGAATATATGCAGATACCCCTGTCATGCTTTACAACCAGGGTTTTCTATAATGCCGATCTTCTGGAAAAAATAACAGGTTCGAATGTTCCCCCGAAAAACTACAGGGAGTTTTACAATTTGTGCAGCAAAGTTTCCAAGATGAAGGACGAGAAGGGCCGCGCCTACATCCCGATTGTCGGTTCAAAATATCACTTTGGAATCTGGGATTGGGGCCTTTGCAATATGATGACCTACAATGTAATGAAAAAGGCTGATTTGAACAGGGACGGATATGTCGGAAATGATGAGATGTTTATTTCCGTGAAGTCGGGGCTCATGGAGCTTGACTGCAGGCCGGTTGAAGCAAAATACCAGATGATACGCGAGATTGCTGATTTCTGCCAGCCCGGATTCACCGGATTATCACGTGACGATGGGGTTTTGCTCTTCGCCCAGAAAAGGGCTCTTTTCATGACTACCGGCACCTGGGATGCAATGAGCCTTGTTGAACAGGCAAAAGGCAATTTCAAAGTTGCTGTCATGGATTTTCCGATGCCGACAAAAGACGATCCCGAGTACGGCGATGTTGTTGCCGGTCCGAGATATGAAAACCCGGGAGTGGGCTTCAATTTTTCTGTTACAAGGACAAGCAAAAATCCCGAGGTCGCCCTTGATTTCCTGCTATTCATGGTTTCAAAGGAAAACAATGAGAAGCTCAACAAGATAATCGGGTGGATTCCCGCCACAATCAATACGGATACGACTCCGCTGCTTAAGGACTTCAAACCCTGTCTTGAAGGCATATACGGGAATTTCGAGCCGAACCTCGGAGGTGAAACCTGGATAAAATGGCTTCAGCTCGGTTCACTATATCAGGTGAATCCAAAATTCACATTCAAGGAGCTTATGGGCGAATTCGAGCCTTTCTATAAGGAAAAAGGTTATTTGGATTTCGTCGAGGCGATGAAGGACAAGAACAGGGTGATCCCGGTTAACGAGAGATTTCTTGTCGGGGTCCGTTCTCAGGCAATGCTTTCAGATAAAAATTCTCCGGACGCCCAGTCTTTCTGGGTGAAATACAGGAGCCAGACCAGAGACAGGCAGATTTTCCCTGTGATATGGTCTTCAATAGAAATGAAATACGCAAAGGACGGTCCTCCGTTTTCAAAAGAGAACGGCCCGTATGAATACAGCCCGACTTTGATTGAAAAAGTCAAGGCGAGAGTGAGCAAGGAAAAGAAATAAATTTGAAATTAATTTCAAATTTATATATAAAAAACAAGGTTTTTTATCTATGGAAGGCAAGAAAATTCATTGGAAGCAGGTCGGGTATCACTGGGAGATGTATCTTTTCATTATCCCCACCCTGATACTGATCGGCATGTTCCAGTACTATCCGGCAATGAGCGGTGTTTTCCACAGCTTTTATAGGTGGAACGGCGCTGATATTTCCGAATATGTCGGCTTTCAGAACTACTACAGGCTTCTCAACAATACCGACTTCTGGCGCTCATTTGAACTCGCATTCACCCTGGGGATATGGAACATCGCCAAAATGGTGCCCGCCCTTGCCGTGGCAGTATGCATCCACCGCTGCCGGAGCGAACTGCTTTCGCTGACTTACAGGATGCTCTTTGTCATTCCAATGGTCATACCCGGACTCATCATCGTGCTGATATGGCGCTCATTCTTTTTCGAAGCGACTTCAGGCTACCTCAACAGGTTCCTATTTTCCACCGGCTTCTTTGATGTCCTCGTCTGGCTTGACAGGACATTCAACTGGGGCGGAATATTTGTCCCGGGAAACTCACCCGCCTGGCTCGGTGATCCCAGCTTGATTGTTTCCGCATGCATAATCTGGGGGTTCCCATGGGTGGGATCCTTCGCGGTCCTGACCTATATTGCAAGACTCCAGGGTATTTCAAAGGATATCTACGAGGCTGCGGATGTGGACGGCGTAAGCTGGTGGTCTAAATTCACCAAGATAGAACTACCGCTGATCACTTCATCCATAAAACTCCTCCTTGTCTTCGTCATAATCGACACCATAAAAGATGCGGGAATGATTCTCGCCCTCGCCGGAATGGAGGGCGGCCCCGGAGGAAACGCCACGGTGCCAGCTCTTTTCATGCTTAGGAAAGCATTCATCGACCAGGACATGGGATTCGCCTGCGCAGTCGGTATTGTCCTGACAATCGTTGTCATGAGCCTGCAGAAGATGAGCAATATCCTGACCAAGTGGAACGATTTGAAGCAATGGCAGAAAAAGACCATTCAGGGGGTTGCTTTCGCAGCGGCAATCCTTATTTTCTGGAGCGGACATTTCAGGGCTGTTTCCTTGGCTCTCGGAGTGTCATCCATCCCATATTCTGAAATATTCCTGTTCTTCAGAAAGTTCGGAGAAAACCTGAAAAGCATATTCGCAAAAGATACGGTGAAAACAGAAGTAGTCCGGACTGGAAGTCCTGCCCAGAACGAACCACATATCAAGTCACTCAACGTCTTATCCGATCTTTTCCTCAGGAGCATGAAACATTTAACGATCCTCGTCGTTCTCGGGATGGCCCTCCTTCCTCTCTACCTCATGGTGATAGTCAGCGTCAAGGACAACGCCCAGTTCTATCTGGCACCGGCGACTCTGACAAAACCCCTGTTCTGGATAAACTGGAAAACAGCCTATGAAATGATCACCCCTGCCCTTGCAAACAGCCTTGTGATATCGATAACAGGCACTTTCCTGACCCTCTTTGTAGCACTGTGCGCGGCCTATTTCTTCGCACGGTTCAGGATGCCAATGTCAACATTCATCTGGAACGCCATACTCGTCATGATGATGATGCCGGCGATTGCAAATTTAATCCCCCTTTTCAGGCTCCTCAACGACATGAACATCCTGAACACCCTTTCCGCACTGATAATAGTGGGAACGTCGGCGGGGCAGATATTCGCCATTTTCGTGCTCCGATCCTTTGTGGAGGACATCCCCCAGGATCTCTTTGAAGCCGCCGAGATTGACGGTGCAAACCACTTCCAGCAGATGAGGATAATCGTGCTCCCGCTCGCCGGGCCGATACTCGGGACCGTGGGCGTAATGAATTTCATTTCCCAGTGGAACGACTTCGTGATGCCTTTGATTATAATACGCGATCACGGGAAGCTTCCAGTCATGGTGCAGTTGCTCAGGCTGTCCGGTGAATACATCAAACTCTGGGGCCCGCTCATGGCCGGCTATGCTCTTGCAAGCATACCGATAATCATCCTTTTCATATTCACAATGAAGCTTTTCACAAAGGGCCTGACCGAAGGCGCCGTCAAAGGATAAATTCCGTTCCGGAATTTATAAAATATGGAGGATAAAATGAATTATCTCAGGAAATTATCCCTGCTTTTTTCCCTATCTTCGATAATCTTACTGTCTGGATGCGCGAGCCAGTATTCGTTCAGGGAAGTGGACGCCGGTTACACGTATAAGAAATTCTCGCTGAATGTCTTGAATTCAGACCAGCTCAGACCTTCAACGATGCAGGGACTCCGATTGCTCCATCTGGATGAAGAGTACACTGTAGATCCGGAGGCGGTCATAGGTAAACTCATTGAGAATTTCGACAAGAGCAAAAATCCTGAAACAGTCCTGATGATATGTGAACTTTCCTATGTGAACGGGAAGAAACTGGAAAAGAAAGATCCCCGGAAAGCCGCGGGCTTCTATCTGATGGCGGCTTCGCACGCATACGATTTCATTGCCGGGAGGCTGTCGGAAAAAGAGATAAGATACACTCCCGACTCGGCCTTCATCATAGGGATATACAACATTGCGGTTTCAAGGGGGATCGAACTCTGGAAGGCGAACAGCCAGCCTTGGACCAAGACTTTTGAACTTGACATCTACAATGCCCATTACTCCTTGACCGTGCAATCGGAAGGGAAATATCTCTGGAATCCGGATTTCTTTGACGAGTTCATATCTTCATACCGGACGGAAACATCCGGATTCGTCAATTACTACCGTTCCAGAGGGCTCGGCGCATCATTCATAGGAATCCACAAGAACCCGCTGGACGACCCTGACCGCGAAATCCTGTACCCCAGGAAACTCTCGCTTCCGGTTACGGCAATAGTCGAATTTGACCAGCCGGAAAAATCTAAAAATCCCGGAGACAGAAATGCGACTCTGCGCTTTTACAATCCTCTGGCAACTGAAAATATCATGATTGCTGGAAAGCCCTTTCCTCTAGATGCCGATTATACAGCCGCAGCAACTGTCCTGCTTGCGGACATCGACCCTTCAAGATTCGAACTCCAGTCTTTCCTTGACCCCGGAAAAGTGCTCAAGGGAATGGGTATATTTCTGCTTGAACCCTATGATCCGGATAAGATTCCAGTTCTCCTGACGCACGGTCTTTATGCGACTCCCGCAACATTTCTGGAAATGTACAACGATCTCATTGGCGTCCCCGAAATCCGGAAGACCTATCAGTTCTGGTTCTCGTTCTATCCGACGGGGCTTCCGATATCCGATACAAGCGCAATGGTGAGGAAGAAACTTGTTGAGATACACAGGAGATTTGATCCCGAAAGTAAGAATGCCAATTTCAACAACATGGTGGTTGTCGGACACAGCATGGGTGGAATAATCAGCAAGATGCTCATACAGAAAAGCGGAAACGACATGTGGAACGCTTTTGCCAATGTGCCGATAGACGAGGTCCAGGATATTACGGAAAAGGAAAAGACTTTCGCCAAGGAAAAATTTTTCTTCGAACCTCAGCCTTATATCCGCAGGGCTGTTTTTATTGCTACTCCGCATCAAGGAAGCGAAATGGCGACTTCCTGGCTAGGGCGTCTCGGAATGAAGGTCATGACCATTCCTTCCTTCCTGATTGACGACACGTCGCAATTCGTTTTCAAGCACAAGTCAATCCTGAAACTGCCTCCTTCGGAATTGACAGATGTGATTCCATCAAGCATTAAACAGCTTTCTTCGACTAATCCTTTCCTCGTTGCGGAAAAGAAACTGCCGATAAGCAGGGAGGTTCCATATCATTCGATAATCGGGATACGCGATGCGACCCAGGGGCCAGGAAGCAGTGACGGTGTAGTCATATACGACAGTTCGCATCTCGATGGAGCTGTTTCCGAATATCTTGTCCATGCCACACATTCATGTGTCGCCAACCCCTACACCATCGGCGAAGTCAAAAGAATCCTGCTCCTGCATCTGCAGGAGATAAATGAAAAAAAGGCTCAGTTGAAGGAGGAAGCCCTTGACAGAGGTTTCAGCTTCTTGAAGTTTTCAAAGGTTATGTCGGACCTGTCTAAGAATCAGGATTTCGTGGATGCCCTGATGAACAGGATCGGTCGCAATCCCAATGCCGGCGGAATACTCGGTCCGGAGGAGATACAGCTCCTGAAATCACTGATTTTCAGGAAAGACTTTGCGGCATTCGACCAGTTCCCCGGATTTACAGTAAAAGGGATGGGTGTTGCCGTAACCCTGGCCGGAGCCGAGGCTAAAAAGAGGGCTGCGAAAAATCCGGAACCAGCAAAGCCTGTTGTCATTGAGGTGTTGAAGGAAAACCTCATAGAGGAGCTCGGATTGCCTGTACCGCAAAAGGGAAATACTCCTGCGCCAGCTTCAATGCTAAGGGATCTCGGATTCGGTCTTCAGGCTGGGGATAAGATTGACCCGTCAAAGACGAAGATAGTCGCTGACAGTACTCGTATGGCATCGATGCTTAACAGGCTCTCGCTTAATCCCACAGAAAAGGACAAGCCCAGGTACATGATCAAGATTGGGGATAAAACAATTGATTCCACAGGCGCACTTGTCGACGAGCTCATGAAGTCCGGATGCAAAATCGAAGTCAGGGATGCCCGTTATTTCGCCAATTTCGGCGACTTGTTTTATAAGGGGATGGAAGTCCTTACGGCATACTGGCTCAATACCCAAATTCCAGTGCCGGGAACTCAGGATACTCTTCTCGTTCCTGTCAGCCATTCACAGCACGAATTGCACATTGTAGGAGCTGATTTCACCATCGAGTTGTCTTTCTATTTCGGAATCGACGGCAAGGTGGAATTCAGAGTCATAGACACTCTGGACCAGTCCTGGGTTCTTGGCCGTGTGGCGAAAGTATATGTTGATAAGGACGCTGTCGAGATCGTCAGGATGGAAGGAGAGATCATAAAAACATACGAGAAGATAAAGAAGGATAATCCTGATCTACCGTTCGGAGGCTATTATGCGCTTGGCGTATGCGACGACGTTAACGCAGTAATCGAATATCACATGAAGGGAGAGACAACTCTGTTCCCGCTTCCGCACGACAACAAATATTTCCAGGGCGACAGCGAAGTCGAACAGATAATCAAGAAGCTCCCGACTGACGGCCGCGACAATTCTTTACCCGATCCAAAACGTGTTCTCGGTTCGATTCCAGCAGAAGACTTTTCAAAAATCCCCATGCCAGGGCTCCGCGCTCAACTCAAGGCCGTAAAAGCGGACTGGGATAACAGAAAACTTCCAGATCCGGAGAGATAGGCTCCATTAAAAAGAGTTGAATACAAATACCGAATATTAACATTGGGCGAAAATATGCACCCATGCTCAATCTTGATTTTAACGGCACTGTTCGCCACTGCGTCCTTGGCCGGTTCAAATGCCTTTCCCGTTCCAGAAGAGTCGGCTCAAGCAGCTTTTGGCGAAAGAAACGGCACTTTTGTCATCATTGATTGCTCATCCCAAGCCATCAGCATCTTTCATCCGGATGCATCTAAAGAAAAGCTTCCGCCATGTTCCACTTTTAAAATATGGAACACACTGATCGGCCTTGAAAAAGGCATCATAAACTCACCTGAAGATTCCTTTTATAAATGGGACGGGGAAATACGTTTCATTCCAGAATGGAACAAGGACATGAATTTGAAAGAAGCTTTCCAGGCATCCTGCGTCCCGGCCTTCCAAGACCTTGCCCGGAAAATCGGCCCCGGAGAAATGAGATTATGGATCGATAAGATCGACTATGGCGACCGCGATACATCATCAGGAATAGATGTTTTTTGGCTTCCGGCTAAAGGAAGAAAGACAATTTTAATTTCCCCTGCTGAACAGGCTGAACTGATGTGCAAACTCATAACGGGCAAACTTCCATTTTCAGAAAAGTCTCGAACAATTCTCAAGGACATCATGACCGTCAAAAAGACAGAGCGCGGCGTCCTCTACGGCAAGACAGGATCTGGTTCAGACGACAACGGAAAATTCAATTTAGGGTGGTTTGTAGGATATGTCGAAAGCGATGGCAGAAAATACGCATTTGCCTGCGCCATCAAGGGAGACGCATTGATGGGAAAAGACGCCCGAATTATTGTGGAAATAATACTGAGGGAAAACGGGTTCCTATAACTATTATAATTACGGAAACAATTAATAACTGTACTTTCCGTACTTGTGCGCCGCCTCGTACATTGCGATGACGTTTTCCAGCGGCGAATTATCCTGGAGGCAGTGCGTCGGCGCGAAACAGTATCCGCCCCCCGGCATCATGATGTCCAGAGTCCTTTTGCAATAGTCCACAGTTTCCTGGATAGTTCCAGTGGCTACTGGTCCCGCAGTGCTTATGCAGCCGTGGAAGGCCAGCCTGCCACCGAATCTTTCCTTCAGATATGAGGGTGCCATATTTTTCGCCTCCGGCTGCAACGTGTCGACAACTGAAATGCCCATGTCGATGAAATCCTCGTAGGCCCAACTGCTGGAACCGCACGTGTGAATTGTCACTGGAATCCTGAAGCTTTTCGCCAAGTCAACGAACCTCTGATGCAACGGTCTGATCTGCTTACGGAAAAGCTCCAGGCTGATCAGCGGCGAATTCTGACTTCCTAGATCCTCTCCAATCCAAAGGAAGTCGATTCCGCCATCGGCCGCCTCGAGTGAGCGCCGGATTATCTCGAACTGGATGTCGGTCCTGCGTTTTGCGAGAAGCATTCCGGCGGGGTCGTCGGTAATCAGGTCAACCATCGTCTGCTCGACACTGCGGAGCATTCCGTTCATGTTCATGATATCGACAGTCCCGGCGCCTCCGGTCCATATGGCGTATCCGCTGTGCTGCCGGCACTGATCCTTGACACTCGTGTAGTCGAAGTGATCGGGATTCGGCATCGGCCACGCAGAGATCTCCTCCTCCGTGGCGTGCTCGAGCGGGAAGTCGCAGTAGTCCCAATAACCGCCTGTATCATGTTCGACCCATGTCCGTCGGATCCCCCAGTTGTCCACCAACACCTTCCGATCAGGAATATCCTGGTGCAGCTTGGGGCCGGTATATGAAGGAGAGACAGCGCGGAAATCGACTCCGAGGGCCTTGTTCAGGCCTTCGTGGTCATCAGGGTTGAGTCCGAAATGATCCTTTAGCTTCCTGTCAATGCCCGGATTGGCTGAGTAGTCCACAGGAACCCTGTCGGTATTTTCATGCCTGAAAGTCCTGAGCACCCTTTCCTTCGAACTGAGACTGTCTCCATATGCAAGAGTTTTCATGGTATTCTCCTTGTTTGTAAATATATTATCAGAATAAATGATATGTTAAATGGTATATTTTACATATATTTGTAATATATTATCATTATGAAGCATAAGACAAAAATATCTCCTCCAAATTCAATCATTGCATATGCAAACCACGCAACGATAGCGCCGGGAAAAACGGCCGGGGAATCCCATGTGATGAGCAGGATGCTCCTGTGGTGCCGGACAGGTGCAGGTCTTGTTACGGTCAACGGACAGGGAAACACCCTTTGCGCCGGCGATATGATGTTCATGCCATGGGGGCACAGGATTAAATATTTGAACAATTCAAAAGAACCGTGGCGTATTTCCGGAATACATATAATTCCCGAACTTCCTCCAGGCTCTCCCTTCGAATACAAGGTAAAGCACGGCGAAGGGGATAAGATAATTGGCAATAAGTTCAGGAATGACGCCAATCTCGGCAAAGTTCTGAATGGAGTTTTAAAAGGACACTTGGTCTATCCAAGCGCTCTCTCGCATCTTGCTGAATATACTATTGAACTTTTCAGCATGAGTCGGCAGACGGAGCAGCAGTCGAGAATGCTTGCCAGTCTCCTGATCCGGGAGATCGAATACAGCATTCTCAATCCCCAGTTTTCTCCGGCAAACCTTCCGGTTCCACTCGTGAAAATATGCGACTTCATTGAAAGCAGGCTCCAGCATAAAATAACTTTGCAGGATCTTGTACGGGCCGGCAACAGCAGTCCGGCTACCGTCTGCAGGCTTTTCTCAAGGCATCTCGGGATGAGGCCTGTCGAATGGATCACCATGAAGAGGATGGAGAAGGCGTCGGAACTTCTGCTGTCCACTGATCTTAGGATTGGAGAAATAGCTCAGAGGGTCGGGATTCCCGACTGCTATTATTTTTCAAAGCTGTTTTCAAAGGTCAAAGGGCTGCCGGCCGGAAAATTCCGAAGTGAAAATTCATCGATGATTTAGTGGTTCCCTAAAATTATGTTTTTACCATGATATATTCCGGAAGAAACGTATCAACAATCTTCAAGAGGCTTTTCTGGATACCAATTTCTCAAAATGGCATGAACTCGGTCCGTTCACGGTGTTTGACGTGGAGACCACCGGCATGTCTCCGGTATGTGACAGGATAGTCGAAATTGCGGCGATCAGGGTGGATATTGACGGATTCCATTCGCGTTTCCATTCTCTGGTGAATCCAGGAGTAAGGATACCTGACGAAGTCATACGCATACACCGGATAAGCAACGCAATGGTGGAAAAATCTCCGTCATTCATCAGTGTCGGCAAGGAGTTCATGTCATTCGCCGCAGACAGCACCCTCGTTGCACACAACGGCAGGTTCGATCTCTCTTTCCTGCAGGAGAGCCTCTTCCGCCACGGCATCGAATTATGGAGGGGGAAAACTATGGATTCGATTACCATAATCAAACACGCATACCCCGGCCTACCGAGCTACAGCCTCCAGAATCTACAGCGCCATTTCAGTCTCGGCACTGGAGACGGACAGGCCCATCGCGCCTTCACCGACGTGGAATGGACCCTGGAAATATTCGGGATGTCCATGAAGCGCCTGCTAGAAGCGAGCAACAAGTAATCATTTATTCATTCTAAAGTCTGAATGAAAAACAATCAGAAATAGGTTTGTTTTCTTTTCTTCCTGAGAAGGGATTCAAGTTCCGAATCGGCCTCGTCAAATTCCTTGACCCTGTCATCCGTATATATCTCGATGGGAAAAGTGACAGTTGGTCTGAGCACTATCCCGTCCTTTGTATTTTCAGCATATACAACTCCTCCCTTGTCCAGGCCAAGCGCTTTGCGCAACGCCTTCGGGATAGTAAGGGTTCCCCTGCTGTTAATCTGTATTCTTGCTTTCATAATAGTTTATTTACTGAATTACTGAAAATATGCAAATATGAAATTATAGTTAATTGTGTAAATTTCATAATTAAATGTATTAGCCCAACACGGAAAATATTATCCAGTTGCCATGTTTCAGGGTTGAAACTCACCTCCTGTCACCAGAAGGTAGGCGGCTGCGGCGGGGCCGCCCTCGGGAGCCTCCAAGGCCAGGCATCGTCTCCCTGGCGACTCCAGGAAGCGGAAGGAGTACTGCAAGCGGGAGAAGGCGAGGCTGTTGGATGTCTTAAGTTCCAAGTGGACGACATCGTCCACCTTCAGCACAAGCGGTTTCCCGTCGGGCACTAGTTCGAAATACACCCCCGCTCCAGTAACGGCTCTCTCGACCTCGATCCGCGCCCCGGCCTTAACCGGACGTAGCGTCGAGTCGTGCCAGCGGGACGGCGTGTGGTCAAACCACGTCCCTACAACGGATGGTACGCCCGCCGCCCAGCCGTCAAACCCGGGAAGCTTGGACAGCTCGATCATGTGCGCGGACTCGTAGCGGTTCGCGGTCAGCGGCGCGGAGGGCGCGGCCTTGGGTTTTCCAGATTGGATGGCCAAGGCGTCCAACCGTTCGATCACGATATCCGCGTACAAACGGTAGCCGCGGTCGTTCGGATGACAGCCGTCCGTGAGAATGTCGCGGGTGCTCAGACCGTCTCCCAGCTTTGCTTTGACAGCGGAAAAGATGTCTATGACCGGCAGCCCGTAGTGCTCAGCCAGTTTGACTTGTAGCGGGTGGGAAGGGCTTTGATCGTACGCTGGATTGGATCCGATCAGCACTAGCACGATTGCCATGTCCGGACGGCAGGCGCGGAGTTTTCGGACGATGCCTTCCACTGTTTCCTGGCTGTCCGGCGCGTCCCAGTCGTTGACTGCAAACTCCACAAAGCACAGATCCGGCTTGTAAGGCAGGACATCGCGGTCCATGCGGAATACGCCAAGCTTCGAGGGCTGGCCACCTATGGCGGCATCCACGGTCGTCAGCGGTGTCCGCGGATGACGGCTGCGAAATTCCTTTTCAACCAGCGCGCGCCATGACGTGCGCAATGGATCGGTCGCGGTGGCGCCCCAGGTTATTGAGCCCCCGAAAAATACGACAGTCGTCGGTTTCTCCTGTTTCATGCGCTCCATCACAGCGCGCAGTTCCGGATATGATCGTCCGCCGGCATCTTGTGGTGTCTCTGCGGAGATTGCGGCCGTGGCCAAACCTACGGCGATCATTGCCATTGTGATTTTCATATTAAATTTCCTCCAAAAAGTTATGGGCTTCATTTTTTGTCCGAAATAATCACACCGAGGTTGTTGCCGACTGCGCGCTCCTTGCCGTCTGAGGGTCGGTTTAGGACCTTGGGCTCGCCGTCCTTGCCGTCGGCCATGACCATCGTGGCGGAACCGCCGCCGTCGAATGCGATGGCGTCGACCGCGCCGAACTCCTTGAGCACGCCTGCCACGTCCTCGTAGGTCATCCCCTCGCTAAAGCCGGGCTGGCGGCCATCGGAGACGAAAAGGATCAGATGGTGCTCGGCAGTGTGCCCGACCGCAGTCTGCGGATAGGTGGGATCGCCACCCTTGACCAGGATCTTGCCGTTCTCGACTAATCGCACGTTCCCGGCAATAGCGTTGTAAAGTTTGATTTCGGGATTGGTCGCCGAGCCGGTCTTGTCTTCTTTGGCGCGCCGGACGAACGTGACGGCGTTGTCGTCGCCGATGTTGACGGCGTCATGCTGGTTATGACCCCAGCCGCAGACGAGTTTGCCGTCCGAGACGGCCAGCGAACACAGGTCTCCCTTGCCGGTCTCCACGGCCTTGCGTGTGTAGCCGAAGAAGCCGCCGTTGATGCCGATGTGCGCTCCGGTCCGCTTCACAAACTGGCGCGTGGTCTCGAAGTCGGTCTGGGTGTCGGGATCGTCGTTGGGGCCGGTGGTTTTGATTTTCACACCGGGTCGTTTCATATCGATGATGACGATGTGCATGTCTATCTCGCGCGGCTCGGTCGTGTGCCGGTGGACGTGGCGCACGCCGGGAAAAGACGTGGATTCAGTGTCGGCGGCGGAAAGCGTGAAACAGCAGAGCAGCGCCAAAGTGTCTATAAACATCAGGAGGCTCAGTGTATTTTTCTTCATATTCCGATCATATGTATTGATCTTCCTTATATTCAGAAACTGGATGAATATGCGCATAGCGACCTCGTGCACAGTCCTGTTACTGACAACACTATGCTGGTCTCTCATCAGCCAGAGGAAATTGGAGCGGTGCATGCTTGTTCTCCTTTCAACGACCACAGTTGTGTAAAACCATTAACCCATTGGCCTGCAATGAAAAGATGGGTCATTTGACGCTTACCCGGCCGGTATCAGGCTGGTTCACCTGAAAGCTCCCCGGCTGAATTCCAAAATACTCCTCTTTACTTTCATTGGCAATAACTTCAATGTTGCCCTCATATAGCAGGCGGCGGATTCCCGGGGCGATGTCAAAGACAGCATGAAGCTTTTTGTTTTCAGTCAGTATGCTTAAGCCATCATCCCCATAAAATGCGGCATATGCCTTAACGATGGCTTCTTTGTTTTCCTCATAAGAGGCAATGCCAAAAAGTGGACTGGGTCTCACACACACCTCAGATTGCGGTGCCAATCCATAGGCGGCCATGTGCGCACATTCCAGTCTTCCTTTTACACTATGCATGCTCTTGATGCTGCCGTGAGTGGCCAGGGCGAGGAGGGGAATCAATTCGTCACAGAACTGGGCCGCCTTACACCCCCTAAACCAGGGGTAGAGATGTGTGTAGCTGTGGAAGAATCCATCCACCACATCAAAGTAACTTCCAAAAGGCATCTCAGTAGAAACTGACCCGATGGTTCCGGAGGCAATTTTAAACATCTCCCGATTATAGGCGATGGTGTCTGCCCGCATAGGCAAGGGGTGATCCTCACTGTAGCAGGGCATGAAGGCGCCAACCGCATCGATGTGGTGGTGGCCGTGAATGCCGAGGTCAGAAATCATGGGGATGTCTCGTTTAACATGCTTCTCAAGGTATACTGCTGGGCAGATCCGGTGACATTGCCCCCCGCTCCAGATCACCGACTCCCAGTATTCGCCACTGCGGTGGTGGATCAGATCCGCAGTGTCGTGCTCCTCACTGCAGGTATAACTGGCGCCATAGGAGTCGTGTACCCCAAGCATGATATCCTGCTCCTTACACCAGGAGGTGAGGGACCGCAAGCCCTGTTCACCCCCAAGGCGCTCGTCCACGGGAAAACGGGTCGGAGTCTTGCCGTCATGGCCATCGATCCCCCAGCCGACGAGAATAGCGCAGATTTTTTTTACTCCCCGGGACTGAAGATCTGCAAGAATCTTCAGTGTTTCTTCAAAGGTACAGGTGGCGTGATAGCTTCCTGTCCCCTCCGGAGTGGGTTCCTTGTACCCCATAAAGATCTTGAGGAAGTATCGGTCTCGAAAATCGACAGCCTCCGGCCGGGAGCTGGACTTTTCGTCCCAGGTCTTCAGGCTTTGTTCCGTTTCCAGCCACTGTCGGCAGTGGAGGCCCACATGGACATAGCCCTCACCATGCTCGTACTCCGCGGGGGCAAAGCTGTAGCGGAGTTCACGCGGACCGGAGATTAACTCATCCTGCTGCTCCCAGCGCAGCACAAACTCGGGGTGAACCGAGTTGAGGGCATTCTCTTCCCAGTGCTGTCGACAGACTAGTTTGGCATCGTTTTCCCCCGCCGCGAGCACACAGCTCAGGGTGCCGAAGGAACGGTTGATGCCAAAGACAGGCATATTGCAGTTGAACTCCCACTGATCGTTGCTGGAGTAGATGGTCTGCCGCAGTTCGCGGGATACGGTATGACTGAAATTCATCTTGGTTCCGCACCAGTTGGGTAGAACCAAATACCCTTCCTCTCCGGTCCTAGCCGCCCCGAAGCAGGGCAGAAATTCGATGGATAGAATGCGGTACAGCTGCGCGCGCCCCTCCACAATGTCGGAGGAATCCAAGTGGATTCTAAACCCATCGGAAGCAGGATCCAGGGTGATTGTAAAGGGAAAGCTTATCTCAATCTGGGGAAAGTCTGCATGAACCCTGATTGCAGAATCACCGAGCTTCTCCACCTCGAAAAAACCCTTGGCAGACATGGAGAGTGTTCCCGGGGTGCCGAATTGTACGCTTGTGCTGCTGGGGAGCATCACTGCTTCGGGGCGGGGATGCTGGCGGTCATAGTAATTAATCATCGCAAGAGCAGAATTCTCCCAGCGTATCGTACCCTGAGAGAAGCTTACCATGCCGTCTTCTGAAATCGTCAAAGAGATGTCGTCTGTCGAAATCGTCGCTGTTTTCATATGCTGTTACTTCTTGTTCCGGATTATAAAAAATCCATTGTAAAAGTGATTGCGAAGTCCGTGCTTAATTCCGTTGGTTTAAATGAAATCCGCCATAACGGCTCCCGCCCGCAGGCCTTCGATTCGTCATCGAGCCTACGTGCTGAAAAAACGCCGTTGCAGGTTGAGATCAATGAAAGATATTGCTCTGCTCTTCCGATTCGGACTTTCCGTCCATCAGATGACACCTGTACAGATTCAAAGGTCACAAAGTTTTCTTCAACCGTCCGAGGCTTGGATGCGAAAGTGAACTGGTCCTTCAACTCCAAGTCACCTTTTTCCTGCAGAACAAATGTACGCTTGAGCGACTTCAGGGTTTCATCGGGATAGGCGCGGGAAATTTCCATCGAAACTGTCCATCCACCATCCGGCAGCGCGGCAACTTCTTCAATGCTACCGCAATAATCCTTTCCTGCGGCCTGTTCATTTCCATTCACAACCGGCACGGAGTGACCGAGGGAGCGGCAAAAGAGATTGTCATAGCGTTCCTCGCCAAAGGTCTTGGCGTCATATACGGGTGCGCCGGGGTCTGTCAAGAAGGTAGTTCCCTTGTGGCGGAGTATGAACGACCCGATGTCATTATGGTTGTGGGGCATGTCGTTGTATCCGGCAACGGCGGCCAGGACTGTCCCGTTACGATTGGCGCGTACATACCCATAGTCGTGCAGATGCACATCTTGAGCCGGTTCGGCATATGGGGGCACACTAGCATCCAGGTTTAGTGTCAGCACCCGCCAGCGCTCGGGCCAGTAGAAAGTACTCATCTTACTTCCATGCTTAACGACAACCGGCGAACCATCCTCATGCTTCTCTACCATCGTCAGAAGTTCAGGTGCGTTGATAAAATGATTGATGATGGCCGGAAGTTCGTAGCGTAGGTGGGTGAGGCGCCCACTGTCGCTAAAGGTGGCGTAGGAGCTCTCATCAAGGCGCATGGCCAGTGGGAAACGGCAGATTTTCTTCACCTTCGGATCATCCAGGAGATTCAATTTTCCACCGGTTCGGTGCATCAGGCAGTAGGCCAGTTCCAGGTACTGACCGAAGCCATATGTCCAGTAGCCGAAGCCTTCGAAGCAGCTGCCATCATCGCCAAAGCCGTCAATGGCATACTGGAGCCGGCCAAGTAAGGGGTGAATAGTTCGCGCGAGCAGACCGGCATCATCATAGAGATTAAGGGCGGTTTGAATCACATTTCCGTTACAGACCAGATTCCAATTATCTGATCTGGTCCACCACATATGACTCCAGACGTCAGGACCGTGCGGACCGTGCGGATCAAATGCCAGTTTTAGAATTCGACAGTCAAGTTCAGCACGGACTCGTTGATAAACAACGGAGTCAATGTCCTTTGCAAATAGCCGTAGGATTTCGGATAAACAGCGGCCAATCCGACTAGAAACTAACTCAAGTCGAAGCTGGTAATCGCCCCCTGAAGGGCCAGCAGGACACCAGGTTGTCGTTTCACACCAGGCCCAGAGGAGGTCATGGAGGAAATCCAGATTTGCGGCCGGATGCTCCAGCCAGAGAGCCAGCGCGGCCTGCTCGGTTAAGAGAAGCCGTTCGCGTAAACCCTGATCGCAAACAGCCAGTGAGCCGGTGCGCGTAAAGTCTTTTCGCTGAGACCAGCGCCAAACCGGAATCGCAGGCAGTGGCTCAAGTGCCGCAATCAACTCCGTCCAGATATCGTTTTTCCGGGCGAACTCCTGAGCCCGGGTTCGTGTTCCGGGCGTGAGCAGATTAGGCCAGGCGGTATCCCCCATATGCGCCTGAATCATTTCCGTCAGTTTTTCGATTGATATGGCCTTGAATGTCACGAAAGTTTCTCCTTTACTTAGCCTGGCCATCGACATCCAGCAGTTTCACTTCGATATCCTTAATAAAGAGTTGACCTACCACGCTCAAATAGACAAAATCTCCTTTATTTACAGAAATCTTATCAACCTGGATAATTCCGCCTTTGCCTGCTTCATGCCTTGATTCCTTCATAAGCTTTTCGCCATGCCTGATGCTAAGCGTCCCTTCCGCTTTGGAAAACCTTGCATCTTCTCCCTCAGCATCAACCGTGGCATTCAAAGAGACATTTCCGTCAACAGGGCTTTGCCAACCCAAGGTAACAGGTTGAATATTATTTGAGGTTGCGAACTCAACGACAAGTGGATCTGTTTTGGCTATGCGGATGCATGGATTTCCCCCACCTGACGAAATTCCGGATCTGACGAAAAATTTCCCGCCGTAATCAAGTTCGAAAAGCCGGTAACCGCTTCCGAATTTATCGGCCGTATTTTTGTCCGCAATAGTATATAGACAGTGCCAGACCTTTTTAGAGCCAAGCCTGTCACGGTCTGGATTGAACGTTGATGCACCAAAGTGAAAAGCATCCCAAATGAAGCCCGCTTCGTAACTTGGCGGTGCCTTGGTGGGATCGGTTCGTTCCAGGTATTCCTCCAAATTGGTTTTCCCGTCTCTATCAAAGTCCGCACCTGGATCTACATTGGTGGCAACAGTCCAATCCAAAACTTTGTTGTTAAACCAGTACATTTCATACCAGTCCGGCATTCCGTCGCCATCGCTATCCGCGTATTCCGCAGCATAGAAAGGCGCCTCGTTCGGGAAGTCAAGTTTCCAGTGATTTTCATCCTCGCTGCTGATAGCCTGTAAACCCAGCGCCTCGCGATACGGTTTATCAGTTATCGGTTCAGGGGATCTGAGAGATAATGTAACGTTTCCATTCCGGATCACCTGGGCCTCTACATAGCCTGGAGTATTCGGAAACTGTTTGAAGTACAAGCCTGCCGGCGCTTCGTATTCGGCATTTCTGCCGGGGAGCCGTACCGTTGCGGGGTAGGCTAACAAAGTCACGACCTCAATACATGTATTTCCAGCCTTATATTTTTCCTGGAATGGATACACCTCAACACCATCGGGATATTTCCTCCAGAAAAGATAGATCTTGTCTTTTTTTGTCTCCGGCTCTTTTCCTGTCTTCCACCAATCGATAAAATGACGGTTCAGATCCAGAATGGCATAACGGGTTTCATAGCCCGGGGCAAACACGGTGTTCTCGTTATAGTCGTTCCAGGTGGCCGCCTGTATGAGGGTGGAGTTGTTCTTTCGGGCAGCCTGCCAGCGCTCTCGTAACACTTCAGTGCCCTTCGGCTGCCAGATGATTCCCCCGTGATTAAGAAATTGGTAATGAATGGGCTCACACCATTCGGCTCCGTTTTGGGTCACGACGGGGGCAAGGGTGTTGTTTCTGTGCTCTTTGCCCTCACCAAAAAATGTCCCAACTGCAGGCATACGTTTCGAAATGAAGGCGGCGGCCTCAAGCAGATCACCCTCTTTGCCATTCACGCCCATAAAGAAAGCTCCGATGCAAAATTGGAAATATATCTTTTGACCGATGCGGCGCTCGATTTCTTCATACAGCCCGAGCATCGTCTCCCAGCCCTTTGGGGTATTGCGGATTTCCGGATCCCGGTAGGGGTTGCGTTCTTTCCAGCCCTCTGACCCGCTAAGCACCTCTGCGGCATGGGCGGCAGCCAGAACACCGGACAAATACCCGAAGATGAGAGGTTTGCCATCGCGCCGTGCCAGATTGGGGCTCGTTCCGTGTTTGTCGAGGAGATACTTTACCGCGGCGGTTGCCTCGCTTGTCTTGTCTTTGCCTAAGCAGGCTGAATCAAGAGTAATGGTTATCGAGAAGTCATACTTGCCCGTTTCCGCCGCCTGAAACAAGGCATCCAGTGTCGCCTTTGCTTGATCACCACCGGCCCAGGCATCAACGGTGAAGCCGTCGATTCCACCGCGTATTGCCCGGCGGATTTCCAGGTCGGCGCTCTCAGCCAGTGAAAGGGGTTTTCGCCCGGGAGGCACCAGAGGCCAGTTGCGAATAAATCCACCACGAAGAAATTCATCCTTCTTAGAATCATGACGGATACGATCATTGTCCCATCTCCTATGATGTGCAGTCGCTCCAGCGTCTGCAGGATAGCACCCCATGTAGTGGGCGAATATCTTCTTTGGCAGCTCGGGCTTCACGACTTCTGCTTCCTGAGTCCAGGCTTTGCCGCCGAAGGTTAATGCCACAGCCAGGAATGCGGCGGAAAGGTACGGTGAAATTCTCATTTTGCGAACTCCTGTGTCGCCCAGTACCATACATTGCTGTAGGCTGCACGGTTGCTATAAACACCGTCGTAAAGGTTGTTTACTGGAGTTATCTCTTCTCTGCCTATCCAGCTTGCCGAGCCGTCGTAGAATGCGGCGTTTACACCACGTGCGTTGTGCCCTTGCTTGCCATTCGCAGAGGACGGCAGAAAAGAATCCTTGTCCATGATCCAGTCCATGACCAGGATAGGGGAGATCTTCGATGCAGTCTGGGTCTGGACTCTGTCCATATACAGCAGGGAGCCGGGCGAGTAGATTGTTACGCCGACACCGCCGCTGTAGGTGCAGAATTTACCTACATAGGTAGAGGCGAGCGAGCCACGGCCTGGGGTGCTGATAGCTGTGAAGAAATTTTGGGAGGCGCCCTTCTGCTTATAAGAGCTGTTAGACGGCTCTGCCGACGGGCAGAAAACCGCTGCAAAGTTGCTGCCGCGGACAGGCAGGTAGTCGCCGGCGATCAGTCGGCCTATTCCCACCGCCTGATGCCAGTCGTCAACGATGTAGTATAGGAAGTCCGTTCCGCCGGAGGGATGCGGTTCGGCGTGCGGCGGATACAGCCCGTTGTAGTCGTCGGCATAGTTCATGGCTGCGACGACTATATGGCGCTGGTTGGACAGACAGGGCAAACGATAATAAACGGAGTATGGTCATAGCTTTTGTTTTTCATCCAGGATTTCAATTGCGAACGGATCTCCCGCAGCCGCCGAATCCTGAAGTATTTTCAATGCGAGATCGGAAACCTTCTTGTCGGGGTTTCCCAAAGCCGAACGGCATATCTCATAATCATAGTATCTCGATAATATATTGGAAGCTGTTTCAAAAGACGCCGAGGGCATGACGGCAGAAAGTTTTTTCCGAATTTTATTTTCCAGAAAGGCAATATCGGCAATATCAACGCTTCTTCCTGTGCCCTCTTTGGTAATCAGCAGATCAATTTCATCAGCGACCTTCACATTGTTCAAAGAAATTTCCGCCCTTGCCCAGATAGAATCGAAATCCCCTATTTCCATATTATGGGGTATCCTGAATATGTCCAATGGGCGATCCAATCCTATCACTCTGATAACGGCATCCCTTTTGACGACCTCGGGCAGACCGCTGACTTCGCAGACCTGTTGGTTGCAGAGGTCAAAAAACTGGAGCCCCGGAAATCTCACAACTGCGGAAGCAAGCGTATTCAGCCATTTTTCCAGCTCAAAAGGCTCCAACCAGATGTCAGCGTCCTTAGTTGTCCTAGGTAAACCATGGGCAACAACGGCAAGCCCCCCCAAAAGAATGATTCTGAAATTTTCAGAAAGAGATTCTAAGAAATTTTCGACAGTGGCCGCCATTTTGTTTCCACCTTTGCGATATTATCTACCACAACTAGTAAATCGTGAATACTTCTGTACTCGCACTTAGTCCAAGGCTCACTGTTGCACGGGATACTTTCCTTATTGGCAGACTTCCTGTTTTTCATCCGGACGTTCCGATTCCACTCATCCCTGATCCTGTCTATAGATGGAGTATACGCATGCATTCTGACATCCAATTAATTATTGAACTTACAGAATATCTCGACCGCCTGAAATTTCAAGCTTTACGATCATATGAATTTCCTATATTCCCCAGGTCTCTTCCCTGCAAGTTCCCGGAATTTCCTGTTGAAATAGGAGAAATCGTTGAAACCGCAATCGGTGGCTATTGAAGAGATCTTGTCATCAGTGAACCGCAATCGCACCATCGCATCCTGGATACGCCTCTGGATCAGATAGCTGAATACGGTTTTCCCAGTGTACTTCCTGAATGCCCTGCATAAATATTCAGGACTCAGTTTTGCGAAATTCGCAAGCGACTCCAGAGTGTGCTGCTTTGCGAAGTTCGCATCAATATGTTTCCTGACTGCCTCAACGGCTGAATTCCCGGAAACCGATCTCGTCAGATCAGGGAGCATCCCGTTGTCAATTGCGTTTCTGCAGCAGTCAATCAGGAATAGGGTAAAATAGTGTTGGACAGCCGCCTGGAAACCTTTTTTACCAGCACGAATCTCAGTTTCGATGGAGAATAGATTTTTGGCGACGGACATGTGGTCTTTAATGAAAAGCCGGGTCATGCAGTTCAGTTTGTTCTGAAGACATGGGTGCATTGGAAGAATTTCAGGAATAACCGACTGCAGTTCGGGTGGAAGGGGCGGCAGAGGATGTTTTTCGATATCGAGGTAAACATTCATGATATCCATCCCGCCAGGGCCGGTGATTATGTCATGGTACTGCCCGTAATGTGTCACGCTCAGGTAGCCCGGTTTCTCATCATAAACGTTGTCGCCGAGATAATGTTTCCCAGTTCCCTTTAAGATGAAGCTGAGAAGGACTATGTCGGTACCGTGCATATGAAGCTTCGTGTTCACGTAGCTGGGGAAATAACGGACGGCGACTCCGAGGGTTTTCAGATTTTGCGATATAATCGTGGAAGCGTCCCTGATATTCAGGCGCGGCAGATTTTTGATGGGCTTAATTTTCATGCAAGTGTTTATCCCATGATACCCCCTGTCGGCTTGTCCGGCAGGAGTAAAAGACTGTTAAGCTAACCCCATAAGGAGGATTTTTCCCTCCATTCGCCTCCTGCGGAGCATACCGCAGGAGGCGAATGGAGGGGGGCGGTAACTGTCGTTGGAATAGCCAGCCAATCTTCATTTCCTGCCGGACAAGCCGGCAGGGGATGAGATAGATACACAGCTTACTGGTTCCCCATATCCGATTTAATCCAGTATGATGGTCAATATAGTCCATTTATCTATTAATATTAACAATATATTAACCTAAAACATAATTAATTTCTTTTTTTCATGCTCAGATGAAAAAAAGTTCAGGAGGAACCATGAAAGATCAGATGACGACAAGGGAAAGGTTTCAGGCGGTATTGAACTTCAAGGCATTCGACAGGCTTCCTGTGATTGAATGGGCTGGCTGGTGGGGTGATACAATCAACAGGTGGAGGACGGAAGGCCTCCCGAAAGATATAGCGGCTGCGGACATACACCGTCATCTCGGAATGGACATTCACCATCAGGACTGGGCGAGGCCGAGGTCGCATGATTTCCCTAAGCCTGAGCATCACGGGGCTGGCTTTATCAAGAATGAAAACGACTACGACAAACTGAAGAGATATCTCTATCCTGAGAACTGCATCAATACGGAAGCATGGGAGAAATGGGCGCCCGAGCACAAGAAAGGCGATTGTGTGACATGGTTCACCATTGAAGGTTTCTTCTGGTTCCCCAGGACGCTTTTCGGAATAGAAGAGCATCTTTACGCATTCTACGACCATCCGGAACTGATGCACATGATGAACAGGGATCTTGCGGCGCACCATCTAAAAATCATCGACAGTATATGCAAATATACGACTCCTGATTTCATGACCTTTGCGGAGGACATGAGCTACAACAATGGGCCTATGCTTTCCAAGGAGCTGTTCGACGAGTTCATGAAGCCCTATTACCAGATGGTAATCCCGAAATTAAAAGAAAGGGGGATCAAGGTGATCATTGATTCAGATGGCGACATCAGTGTTCCCAACAGTTGGTTTGAAGAGGTAGGTATTGAAGGGATTCTCCCGCTTGAGAGGCAGGCAGGAGTGGATATTGCACAGCTCAGGAAAGATCATCCCCGCCAGATTTACATCGGCGCATATGACAAGATGGTGATGAACAAGGGTGAAGCCGCCATGAGGAAAGAGTTTGAACGCCTGGTTCCGGTCGCCGCAAAGGGGGGATTCATAATATCCTGCGATCACCAGACACCGCCCGGAGTTTCATTCAATGACTACACACTCTACTTGAGCCTTTTCCGGGAATATGCAGAAAAAGCAGGGAACCTTCAATAGCACAGAGATTTTTCACCACGAAGAGACGAAGGACACGAAGAAAGTCATCAAGTTTATTTTTCCCTCGCTTCTTGCTCGGTTGAGAGAAACCCTTTTGAAAAAGTGGTTCTTTCTCAAACTCTTTTCCGAAAACTTTTGCCTATTTTCATTCCTTTTGCCTTTGTGAGATAATCTCTCTTTTGATTTTACCTATGTGTCTTGGACGTCACGCCAGACTTGGACAGGTGTCTCAACTGTGTCTTTATTCCTCTTGATGTAGCGTTGCCAGTGCCGGGCAAAAGTGATTAAGAAAGGAACCTTCGCCCACACGGCGAACTCTACATCGGGAGAAAGAAAGTAAAAACAGATTCCATTGCCGTTTTCTGGAAGTTTACCGAAACTTCAAAGGGAATTTTGTTTTAATTGCAAACGGAACTATGTTATGGAAATTTTTGGAAGATGAAAAATATGAAACCGATTATCAAGATATGTTCCGTAATTATAATGCTTCTGACTGCGACAGCTCTCTTTTCAGAGGAGGCTGATCCTGAAAAGAAAAAAGAGAAAAGCCTCCGTTTCCATTCTGGAACAGTCCTGTCGGCGGAGCTTCTCCCAGAAAATCCCGCAATCCCCGTAAAGATCATAAATATCAGCCCCTTTGAACCTGCATCAAGAATCACTTCAGAGGTGGCATATGCGTCGGTTGTTGTGAAACTTGATCCGGGCAGAAGCATAAGCGTATATGATTATTCCCTCATCAATAAGGCGAAAACCAAATTCAAGTGCATAGGCGTCCGTGAAGGAGAAGACCCGTTCGACGCCCAGAAATGGGAGTTCGTAAAAACAAGTCCGGACAAGCTGTATACCCTTCTTTTTAAAGTCGAGCTTCCTCATCCCGACAATAGGTGTGAATATTATCTGTATTTCAACCTCAATAAAGACATAAACAAGAACATATCCGATAACGTTCTCCTTCCCTTTATCAAGATAAATAGGCAGTTCGCTTCAGCGGCGAAAATCCCAGATGAAGGCACAATCGGAATTGATCCTGACCCGCCACTGCCACCAGCACCACCGAAAGAAGAGCCTGTAGCGGAGAAAAAAGAGGAACCCGCTGCTCCGCCGGCAAAAGAACCGGAACCCACCGATTCCATGCTTAAATTTGTTCCTGACGCCAAATCCGACCAGCTCATATACGAGCTCGACCTTGTAAAAAGCAACGACACCGTCAAGTATGATGTCGACAACCATCTTACGTTCAAGAAGCCGTTCGACAGGATCTCCTATTATTTTGAACTCAAGACGGAAAAAGGAGAACTGCAGTATGTTTATGTTTCAATGGATGCATTCACAAATGATCTTGGAAAAATAGGAGTCCCCACAATTGATTCTAACGCGTGCTTCCAGCAGTTGTTAACCAACATGGATGTATATTCAAATGTAAAAGATATTGTCACTGGAAAAGGGCTCAAGGGCAATATTGAATTCTGGCCCAACAGATATGCTCCTAAAAATACCAAATCAGTGCCAAAAGCATCCCAGACTGTCTTGGATTTTGGAGATGAAATGATAAAAGATACGGCCCTATACGGATCAATGCAGGTTCATAATTATGAAGCGAATCAGACCATTTTCGCCTACAACTACTGGATTGCCGGAAAAAACGCCGATTTAGGGTTGGGCAACAGCACTGTAAGTGACAAGGCTTCGGATTGGACTTTTGCCAAGAACGCCGGCACTTATACGGTAAAGAAGATCAAGGTTCTGGTTCATCCTAAAGACAAATAAACATCAACCACGGATTTAAAAATGTTTGAAGTAGATATTAAAAGAGAGTTCTCAGCAGCCCACAAGCTCAAGGGATACAAGGGAAACTGCGCATCGCTTCACGGTCATAACTGGACTGTAACTGTAACCGTCAAGTCGGAAAAGCTTGACAAGATAGGGATTGCGGTCGACTTCCGGAAACTGAAGACCGAGCTTGATGCTGTCCTGACAAAGCTGGATCACTCAAACCTGAATGATCTGAACATCATCTGCTCCCCGAACCCGACAAGCGAATGTATTGCTAAATTCATATATGACAGACTTTCCGCAAAATTAAACGACGCCAGGGTAAAAGTGTCCAAGGTACGAGTTGCCGAATCAAAGGATACTGGAGCCACATACTATGAAACTTAAGATTTTTGAGACATTCACTAGCATCCAGGGTGAATCCACCCATGCGGGAAAAATATGCTTTTTCATACGCCTCTCCGGATGCAATCTAGAATGTTCATACTGCGATACCCAATATGCGAAAAACCCCGAATCCGGCACAGAGATGTCATTATGCAATCTTGTGGCCCTTGCAAAAAAGGCGGGCGCACCGATTGTCGAAATCACCGGAGGAGAGCCGCTTCTTCAGCACCGGGTTCCAATGCTGTGTGAAAAACTCCAGGAATCCGGACTGATCGTGATGGTTGAGACAAACGGGACCCAGCCGGTTGACATCCTGCCGCCTGGAACAATAAGGATTATCGACTGTAAATGCCCTTCAAGCGGGGAATCCGACAAAATGCTGCTGTCGAATTTCGAATGCCTGAAGCCCTTTGACGAAGTAAAGTTTGTGGTCTCTGATGAAAATGATTTTATCTATGCGACTGACAAGATAAAAAGATTTGGAATACTGAAGAAAACACGGAACATTCTGTTCAGCCCGGTCTTCGGAAAATTCCCGGCTGCGAAACTAGCAGAACTCATGATAAAACATAAAACCCAGGGCAGACTTCAGCTCCAGATCCACAAATACATATGGGATCCGGCTGCAAGGGGAGTCTGAGCGAATTGGCGATGTAGTAGCAATTAATATTAACCGCAAAGAACGCAGAGGAAAGCCGCGGAGGGCGCAGAGGAAATAAATTTAACTCCGCGAACTTTGCGGTTTTGCTTAGCGTCCTTTGCGGTTAAAAAATCTAGTATGAAATTCAATCTGGAAAAACTTGTCCCTTCAAAATTTGACGGTGTAGTCGCCGCAGAACCGGGTGAACACGGAAAAGCTGTCATTTTCATACGCCACGGCGACAAACTTGAGAAAAAGGAAATCCCTTTCCACCCATTCATGCTTCTTGTAAATCCGGCAGTGCTCAACGGATCAAACCTCGATTTCGAGACCGTCAAACTGGAAGGCGATGCCGTCTTCTGCTATGTTGCGAAATTCGCAAATTCGGCCGATTGCGACACTGCTATCAAGTTCATGAAGAAAACCACAGGATTCAAACCGACTTCCCCGTCTGCACCGTTCAGGCTTTTCAATGACGACACGCAACAGCTTCTGACTTCCGAGCAGTTCCGGCTTTTCAGGAATATGACTTTCAACGACACACTCCGACTTCAATTTGACATTGAAACCCTGATGACGGAAGGCTTCGAGTTCCCGAACCCGGAACGCGAAGGCGACAAGATCGCAATGATAAGCTTCTGCGACAACACCGGCTGGGAAAAAGTCATTGTGCTCGAAGAGCCATATTCAGAAAAGGAACTTCTGGAAAAATTTGTTGAGACAATAAACGAGCGCGATCCCGACATAATTGAGGGGCACAATATTTTCCGTTTCGATCTTCCGTTCATACAGGCGCGTGCGAAACGGCACAAAGTGAAACTCAACCTCGGGCGCGACGGGAGCTCGGCAAGCAGCCGTCCTTCAAGGATATCCATAGCGGAACGCACTATAAACTACACGAGATACGACATTTACGGACGCCACATCATCGACACATATTTCCTTGCGCAGTTCTATGACATCACATACCGCGAACTCGAAGATTACGGCCTCAAATCCATTGCGAAACATTTCGGTGTCGCCGCCAAAAATAGGACATACATAGAGGGTAGCGAGATTTGCTCCATGTTCTATAAGGACCGCGAACACCTGAAAAAATACGCCCTTGACGATGTGAGGGAGACTCGCGCAATCGCGGAAATACTTTCACCAAGCTATTTCTATCAGACACAGCTCGTCCCCTGCTCGTATCAGAACTGCACCGTACGCGGAAATGCGACAAGGATTGACTCGATGCTCGTTGCCGCATACCTGGAAAAAGGACAGTCAATCCCGGTTCCGGAACCGAGCCGGAGTTTTTCCGGTGCATTGACGGAGGCCTTCATGTCCGGCGTCTTCGAAAATGTATGGCACTGCGACATCCGCTCCCTCTATCCGTCCATCATCATCGCCGAATCATGGGTCCCCAGCCGGGACAGCTTGAAAATATTCCCCCTATTCCTCACAAGCCTGCGTGACTTCAGGTTGATGGCCAAGGATGCTGAGAAGGCCTCAAAAACAAAAGAGGAACGGGACTATTTCCATTCTCTTCAGACAACATTCAAGATCCTCATAAATTCCTTCTACGGCTATCTCGGTTTCTCACAGGGGACATTCAACGATTATACGATGGCGGAATGTGTCACCGGAAACGGCAGGAGCATCCTCAGTTCAATGGTGAAATTCCTTAATGACAGCAAGGCCCGCGTAATTGAGATAGACACCGACGGCATTTATTTCCAGCCTCCGTCCGGTGTAAAAGATCCTGAAGTCATGAAAGACAGGATTCAAGGTATGCTTCCGAAGGGCATCGAGGTGGAACTTGATTCTGTGTATCCTTCGATGTTCTGCTATAAAAGCAAAAATTACGCGGTTCTCTCAAAGGACGGAGAGATGTCCATAACCGGCGCGGCCCTGAAATCGCGCGGACTCGAACCGTTCCAGCGCGAATACATGAAAAGACTGATCGAATATCTCCTGAAAGAGGATTTCGACTCAATAGAAAAAATGACAACTGAATTCCGTACCGCAATCGAGGGAAGAAAATGGCCGGTTGCGAAGTTCGCAAAATCCGAGACCCTCCAGGATTCTCTCGATTCGTATAAACGCGGAATTGCGGAAGGCGGAAGTAAACGCAGCGCAGCCTACGAGCTCGCAATCAAGTCGGGACGCGATTACCGCGCCGGCGACCAGGTTTCATTTTATGTGACCGGAACAAAGAAGAACGTATCAGTTGTTGACAACTCATGCCTCCTGAAAGACGCACCAGGAGTCCGGAACGAGAACACCCTGTACTACCTCGCCAAACTGGACGAGCTCTATAAGAAATTCTCCCCGTTCATCCCGGAATCCAAATCAAAACACGATGACGAACCCGGCCTGGGCCTGTAAAGATATTTACAAATTTTTCTAATCCTTGATAAAGGCTCAGCCCAGGTTATCTTTCCAAACCTTATGAAAATAAAAATAACCATAAATCTAATGTGAAAAACGCAAGTAAAAATAAATCCCGGGAAAAGTTGCCGGTCAAGAGCGAGTTCCTCCTGTACCGAACTGAAGACGGTCAGACTCGGATAGAAGTACGCCTTGAAAACCAGACAGTCTGGCTGACCCAGGCGGCTATGGCTGATCTTTTCCAAACAACAAAGCAGAACGTAAGTCTGCATCTGCAAAATATTTATGATGAAGGAGAGTTGACCCGTGAAGCAACTGTCAAGGAATACTTGACAGTTCGAACCGAAGGGAATAGACAAGTCAAGCGTTCAGTGGAATTCTACAGTTTGGAAGCTATAATCGCCGTGGGTTACCGAGTGAAGTCTCAGCGTGGCACTCAATTTCGGCAATGGGCTACAGAGCGTTTAAGAGAATTCATTGTAAAAGGGTTTGTCATTGACGATGAACGGCTTGCCGAGCCAGGAGGAATTGACTATTTCGACGAACTTCTTGAACGCATCCGGGCCATACGCGCCAGCGAGAAACGGTTTTACCAGAAAGTGCGCGACATTTACATGCTCAGTTACGATTATGACCCGAAAAATCCCATGACTCAGGAGTTCTTTGCCAAAGTCCAGAATAAAA
Source organism: uncultured Victivallis sp. (assembly GCA_964540865.1). Classification (GTDB taxonomy): domain Bacteria; phylum Verrucomicrobiota; class Lentisphaeria; order Victivallales; family GWF2-50-93; genus GWF2-50-93. The sequence goes on along the minus strand of CAZION010000031.1, from coordinate 14,429 downwards.
TGATTTTTGCAGCCACCGGCATGACGGCGGCGGAATTGATTTCCAGTCGCGCCAAGGCAGACTTGCCGAATATGGGGCTGGCAACATGGAAAGGCGCTGGCCGTGGTCGGGTTTTGACCAAGACTGATATAGGCATTGCCAAAAACTACCTCAACCGGTATGAATCTGGTACATTGGAACTGCTGGTCGGGCAGTACCTAGATTTTGCGGAGATAAAGGCACGTCAGCGCAAGGTCATGACCATGAAAGACTGGATCGGGAAACTTGATGCATTCCTTAAATTGAATGATCAGGAAATTCTGACACATGCCGGGAAGATATCTGCAGATGAGGCTCTCGGTATTGCCGAAGCCGAATATGAAAGGTTCGCAGAAAACCGACATCAGATCGATGCTGACCATGCAGATGAAGAGCTTAAGGAATGCATACGATTGTTGACGGAAGGAAAGAAAGATTCAACATCATAAGGATTTATTAAATCAAAATGCCTTCCATGCAAAATGCCAATATCATAATCGACTTTCCATATGACGGGGCTGTGTTGAACAGACATCACGGCGTAGAGACTGCTCGCGAACTGAAAATAGTAATTAGAGGGCAAACTCCGCCTAATACCGAAATTGATATCAACGGCATCAAATCATTTTGCGCAAATGGCTCATTCGATGTCGATATCGAGTTGAAAGAAAAATTCAATCAAATAGAAATAAGTTCTGAGTCCTGCAAGAAAATAATTCCCCTGGTCTGGGACAGGAATTCATACAGGCGCTATAATTTTTTCATTGACGACAATATTTTCTTCCTGACTGAAATTTACAAGAAGTGTTACAAATCAATTTTCGAGTCTTTTTATCTTGCAAAACTAAAAGAACTGCACGCCAGGTACGGCACCAAGTTCGTCCTCAATATATTCTTCCGGAACGATCATGAGCCATTCGATCTGAGCCAGTTCCCGGATAAGTATAAAAGGGAATGGAAGGATAACGCCGATTGGCTGAAGCTGGCTTTCCATGCATTTTCCGAATTCCCCGGCCACCCTTATAGCAAACAGTTTCCGGAAAAACTGCCGGAGCACTATGCTCAGGTCAGGGAGCAGATTGTCCGCTTCACCGGTGAAAACACATTTTGTCCGCCGACCATAATCCACTTTTACGGTGTTTCATCTCAGGCGTCGCTCATGTATCTGAAAGACAACGGGACAACCGCGCTGGCTGTAGGGGATTTTCCAGAGGCTGCGGAAAAAGCCCTGATCAACATCATATACGAATCGCAAAGCGGATTATTCCGCATGCCGGTGGATTTTTTCTGCAATGGCTTCACGGTGGCAAAAATAAAGGATATCCTGCGGGATTGCATGGCAAAATACTGGAAAGACACAATAAATATCGGAACCCACGAACAATATTGCTATCCATACTATGCAAATTACATACCGGATCATTTTGAACGAATGGAAACCGCCATTAGGATAGTGACTGAAAACGGATTCAAACCCGAATTCTTCCATGAAGGATTATTGGGGAACACCGGCTCTAAATAAATTTCATCATTTTACAATCATCCTTCCAAACATGAGGGGTGCATGTAGACCGCTTTTCCCGATTGGCGAAAAGATGGAACCTTCGATTTCGTTCCCTCTGACGCGATTCCGGTACAGGTTGAAATACCAGGGCGCGTCCTTGGCAGGTTTTACACCCGCCACACCATTGAGCGGATTGAGAGCTTCTGCATTTTCACCCTTCACAGGCAAACGCATTTCCAGCGACCAGAATCCGTCTCCGGCATATGCTGCGACTTCAATACCGGACGACCAGGTCGAGTTAAGACCTCCTCTTTTCCGGTCCAGATCTATCACCGCCCCGTTCGGGCTGATCGTGATCTGATAATAGCAATGTGTCTGGGTCTCGATCAAAAGCTCGATGTTGTCGCCTTCCCATATCAACGGGTCTTCGTTATCCTTGGTCTTTATGTAAGGCCCTTTCTTGTCGGCCTCTTCGCAACGGATCCCGAATACGACGCAATTATCATTCCATACAACCTGGAACGTAGACTTGGATACCGGCGGATTTCCTGTTGCAATATCCTTTAAATCGTATACCGGCACATCTTTCCAGAATGCTTCATCTAGACGCCCGTCAAGTTTGAGTTCAGCACCCTTACGCTCCACGGCAACCGCTTCGGGAACATTTTTCCCTCCCTGAAGCGCAGTCTCGCGTATCGCCTTGAAACTCCCAACATATTCTAAAGCGAGATCAATGTTCCTGCCGTTGTCAGTATCACCAGCAGTTTTCCGGGCGGCGGCGATCCGTTCTTTTGCTTTATCTGAAGCTTCGTTGACACCACCTGTCAATTCATAGAAATCGTTTACCAGACCACCCTGCCCGGCAATAAACCCGGTGGCTATTTTATCAAACTCAAGGTTGTTTTTGATCATCCATTCCCCTCTGCGAGGTGGGGTTGTCGCCCAGACTAATACGGAATCTGGCGCTGATTTCTTAACCGTTTCAATCACTTCGGAAAAGTTTTTGCGGTATTCATCAGGGGTATAGGCAACCCCGCTGTGCAATCCGTTGTTGAAATTAATAAACGCATATGGACCCTGCCTGAGTACCAGTTTCAATTCACCAAGCAATGCGGGATCGCCCATGGACTTGGATGTGCAGAGCACAGAGACATTGGCCTTGCCCTGTAATGACTTTACAAGATCCGATGAAGGCGAATCTCCAACGACCAGGACACGCGGCAGTTTCTTCTGTCCTGCATCCGGGATCGTGATGTTACACCATTCATATACATCCTTCCTGTTGAACGCACATGGATCATCCGTCCAGCCGTCCGCTGGTTTTTCCGGAAGCAAAGAGAGGATTGTTTTCGCTACCTGTTTGGCATGGAGCGCCTGTCCTTCAGACGTTGCATGAACGCCGCCGCCATCCCACCAATTGAAGTCGGGGTTGCTCTCCATGATTCCAAACAGATCGTCGACAGGAATATTTTCCTTTGCGATGAATTCGGCGGCGATCTTATTCAGCTCCGGAACCTGCTTGCCCCAACCCTTCAGTGCCGTTGAGGTGCCCCATACGAGTTTGGCACCGCGCGAGTTACGCTTTATCGTGTCAAGGAATTCCGGGAATCCTTTCCGGTATACTTGGTAGTCCTGCCCGCTATGCAGGCCGTTGTTGAAATGAATCAAGGCGAACTTATGCTGGCTGAGGGCCAGCTCTATTTCTTGCAACAAAACGGGAGACCCAACGGCCCTGCCAGTGGACAGCACCGACACGTAGGCCTTGCCTTTGAGCGCATTTGTAACTTCAGGGGAATAGCGCGCCGTGATGGAATCGCCAATCAGCAGGACTCGCGGCAGATCCGTACCCGTCGCGTTATTGGTTGTTATGTTGCACCACTCCTGAGCGACACAATTTACTGACAGCATCCCGCACAGCAAGATCAAAATAAATATAGACATGTTCTTCATCGTTGTCCTTTCGTTTCAATTGAACCAATTTCAAAAGAAGTCAGAATTCAGAAGTCAGGATTCAGAATAAAACCGAATTTGAGTTCAAATTTAATTCTAACTCCTGGATTCTGACTCCTGAATTCCTAGTTTTGAAATTACCTCAATTATTATTATTTTAGCTTATCATCCAGCCACCTCTATTTCCCACAGGCTTTTATTGCATCTTCAAACTGCTTTCGATAATCCACGGAGGGCATCTTGTTCAAATCATACCTTTTCAGCACTTCAAAGGCCTGGTCGTTCTTTCCCTGCTTGCAGAGCATGGCAGCCGCATTCAGGGCGACACGCAAGCTCTCGCCACCATAGTTGACTTCGAACTCCTTGAGATATTGCAGATATGCCTCAAGAGCCTTCTGCTCATCCTTCAGGTTGTCCCGGTAGTTCTCAGCCAGCAGTTCCTGACAGGAAGAATTACCCGGCGCGAGTTCCAGAGATTTCTTAATGTCTGCGCATGCTTTCTCACCGTCCTTAAGACGGAAATATCCTCTTCCCCGTATATAAAGGGCTTCGCCAGCAAATGCCTTGTCCTGCCAGCCTGCAAAATCCGCGTCCTTGAACTCATTGATCAAATCCTGCCACTTATTTCCTTGCGCCAATAAGCGTATACGGGTGATCTCGGGCGTTACGATCGCGCGTGCAGCCATTTTCCTCACTGCTTCATCCTCGTCCTTCGCCGACTTATTTAAAAGGTTTTTAATGTCTTCGGTCATCGGCACGGAAGCAATGATCTTTTTCACGGCCGTCTGCCTTATGCCGGCATCCTTGTCAGCAGATGCCTTTATCAGGACCTGCGTGATCTCATCGGTCACGGGAGCAAAAGCAATGATCGTGTTCAGGGACGCCTGCCTGATACCTGGATTCTCATTCCCGGCTGCTTTAATCAGTTCCTTCCTGGTTTCTTCGGTCATCTGGGTTGTGGCTGTCACCTTGTCAATGCCTGCCGTCTTTTTCCAGGCGGACAGTTTGAGCTCATTTATTTTCTTTTCGCAATCCTCCTTCTGGGCGGCGGATATCCCTTTAACTCCGAGCGCTTCCTTCAATTTTGCAATTGCCTCCTCATGCTTCCCGAGGCTTGTCAATGCTTCCGACTGGGCCTTCAGCATGCTAAACTGCAGCTTGAGAGCTTCATCCTCTTTACCCTGTTTGCGCAGGATTTCAGAAGCCGCCTTAGTCGCGGCAACGAGTGATTCACTGCCTCCGGTGAAGGGGGCCTTATTGATCACGTTCGTGCGATATGGTGCTATCATGGTCCGGTCAAGTATATAACTGTAGGCCTCCATCGCCCGCTTATCGTCTTTCAACTGTGTCCGATAGAAATCACCGAGTCTCAACAATGCAAGCTCATGAATGGCCTCGCCCGGACTGTATCCCAGAGCCGCTCTCTTTTCGACCATGGTTTTCAAATCCGCTTCCGCCGCTGTCAAGTCGTTCGTCTGCGCATAGGCTATACTGCGGTAGTAAAACAAATCCGCCATCACATCTTCCAATTCCGGATAAAACCAGTTTAAGTGGAAGGAGGAGCCTCCCATTGCTTTAGCGGAAAACTCGGCCAGCAACTCGCTGTATTTCTGCTGTTCCACCATGAACGCCATCTGGCGTCGTGCCGACAATGGCTTCAACGGAATCTGTTTAGCTAGAGCCATAGCCTGGTCATATTGCTTTAGTCGGTTGGCACACAGCGCTGCCTGATCCAGCAATGCAGATTTCAACCGGTCACTCATCGGTGTGGTAGCGGCAAGATTTGTATACGCTACTAACGCCTCGGCGTCTTTCCCGGCCTTCACCAGTTCCGCCGCCACTTTTTCACCAGCTAATATCTTATCCGCCCAAGCCACGTCATATGGCCAGGCTGTCATCTTGAAATGGAAATCTCGGAAAGCTTCCGGCTGAAGGCCTACGCCACGTTTCACCACCTCGGGGTTGCTTGCGAACAGCGCATTGAAATCGCCACCGCCAGGGCCCCATCCCTGTCTCCAACCAAGTGCACCAGGCATCATGGGATTGGCAGCGAATGAATCGGTCTGTTTGACCACGCGATATTCCGGGAGGGTAAGATAGTTCATCACTCCCCTTTCGTTCTCCGGCCAGCGCAGGTAGAAGCAGTTGTTGGATTCCACCGTGGACGGAGAAAATAAAATAAAACATATCTGCGCCTTACCACGGGTGTTTTCGCAGAAAATGTTGTTTGTGACAAAAGCCGGATCGGAAACATCATTTCCAATGCTCAAGTGGGAAATCAGAGGTGAAATAAAGACATTGTTTTCCACACGCAGGTTGGGACAGCGTCCGAATGTAGTGCTGCCCATGCTGTGCATGAAGACACAGTTCTTGACCAGCATATCGCTGCACCCTCCGGCCGCAATCCCGGTACCCCATCCACCTGAGTAATAACAGCGGGTCGTCTGGATATGCGAGCCGCCGTTAATCAGAAGAGCTCCACTTCCATCGCCGCCAGAGTATGCCTGCACATATAGCGAATCAAAATTATAATAATGTTTCCCGTACAGCACAAGACCGTTCTTGAGGGTCTCACCCATTCCGTCAATCATGACCTTCTCTCCAGGTATGGCCTTGAACGTGATCGGCTTGTCTTTTTCTCCGGTGACACGGAAATAAACGGTGCCGGGATATGTTCCTCCGGCTATCAATACGGTATCACCGGGCCGCACTGTATCGGCGGCATGCTGAATAGATTTCCATGCTGTCTCACGGCTCAGTCCAGTATTACCATTATTACCATCTGTTGACACATAATAAGTTTTTGGAGTCTCGTCGGCTTTCTGTGAGGTAGTGAACTCTATTGTCGCCCATTCCTGCGTCGGCAACCTGAACCGGCGTCCTGGATCCGCAGTGGCGGATATCTGGGTCGGCTTTATTTTCAGATAATATTTCTTTCCCGGCTCCAGACCAATCAGACTGTAACTGTAGAACGAGTTCTGATTGATCGCCACCTTGTTCGTGCACTCTGGCGTATCACCCCAGCGCAGTTCAAGGTCTGCAGGAAGGCTAGTCCACCACTCCAAGTTGGCGGTGCTGTCAGTCACAGAATTCACAAATGGACCGACCATCTGCAGAAAGCGGATTTGCCATTCACGATAGCTTCCGATGGCCGAGCCTAACGGACCGCGTCCAGCAAACTTATACGCATTTTTAACGGTCAGCAGCCCGTTGCTTTCAACAAGCTCCGGCACCAGAATCCGTGAATTGGCTTCCTGTGCCTTCTGAAGTTCTTCGAACGAGGTAGCCTTGCCTCCTACCTCCCAGCAGTTGGCGGTTTTCGGGTAACTGTTGTACGATGAATAAATCATGTTCTCCATCTTATCAACCTGAACCGCTGGAGAAGCGGCATAAATATTTCCGCTCAATGAAACTTTTGAACAACCCTTCAATTTCAGTTGGGACTTGAAAACGCCGTGTATCACGTTCAACCCCTTGATATCAACGGCCTCAACTGATTTATCCGATGAAAAAATACAGTTGCCATATGTGATCTCACGGTCTTTCTCGATCCGCACCGCCCCGGTAAAATGCAATCTCTCCAGCAAGACATCCTCGCTGTTGACAATCTGCAAATCACCATCAATGACCACCGGATCAGCTCCACGTCCACGGATCTTGACCTGTTTTGCGGTTAAAGGCGCATCGCTGGAATAATGTCCACCGGCAATATAAAGCGTATCGCCGGATTTGAGTTTCTTGAAGGCATAGCCCAGGGTCTTCCATGCATTGGTCATGGAAAGTCCGTCAAGACTGTCATTGCCGCCTGTCTTGACATAATAGATATTTGGTTCAAACGGATAAGGTCCCTTGTACTGGTAGTCTTTTCCGGGCTGGCGGAACGGTGATGTCGCCTGCAGGTGGAAATCAAAGTTCATCGCATCGGCAAATTCGCGGTCCTTGAATACCGGATCGTTCGGCATGACAATATTGTCTGGAGGCGTATCACCGCGGTAGGAATTAGGACCGCCGACAATGCAGTGAGTGATGTTAAAGACATCAAAGCGTTCCATGGAAATACAGCGTTCGGCCACGGCAAACTTATCTTCGCCTGACAAGCCGCTGCCTTTCATCCGAAAATCGCCATAGCTGTTTCCCCATGAAAGATTATTTGAGAAAAGAACATTGCCGGTTCTTCCTCCGTAGAACTGGATGCCGCAGCCAACATTGAGAAAGGCGCAACTATTTTTGATCGTGTCATTGTTTGGGCCGTTGCTTACGATGCCGTCCTGCTGGTTTCCATAGGCACGGCAGTCTTCAACGAGATTACCGGATCCTTTCATGCCATCGTTGAAGATGCAGATGCCGGTCTCATTGAAAAACGCCGAACAGCGGCGGATGATTGAGTTCTTCACGTTATGCAGCAGAAAACCGCTTACCGGCTGAAGTAGGACTGGAGCTTTTACATTCGTCATGAATCCCGAAGCGGCAAGCCCGTCAATCACAATCCGCTGTGAATCCATCACTTTGAATCCGTTATCCTTGAGGAGTCCGACCGTGTAGTGGTGCCGGTCCGGAGCCTGGAAGTCGGTGCTGGAAATGTACAGTTTTTTAGCGGTCTCGTCTTGATACCAGCTTCCCGGCTTGAACTCCAAAGAGTCTATGTCCGCAGAAGGGAACAACCGAATCATGGTGTCGGTCTCGTGGGCCGAAAGGGCTTTACTGTCAAAATCTGCTACATATACAAAACGCCGTCCGTCAACTTTGCTGAATGCGGGAGCATCCACATCTCCGCGCAAAAGCACAGTCCCAGGAATTTCCGCCCGGATCACGATCTCTTTTTCAGGGTCGCCGATTTTCTCAAGCTTTACGTTTTCAAAATATTCCCCAGGTCCGATGGTTAGCGTATCACCGGGCTGTAACGCGGAAACGCCTTTCTGGATCGTAAGGAACGCCTTGTCCTTTGCCTGTCCACTGTTTGCATCGCTGCCATATTTTCCAACAAAATATTCTGCTGCGCCCGCAGGCAAAACCGTGAATAAAAAACTCAGGCAAAACAGCAAAAATTGCGTTTTCATCATATTCTTACTCTGGCATTGATTCCTTGAATGCATGATTTATTACCTTTTTTGAATTTTATTTTTGCGGTATTTGACCTGGATCTCCCTGAAGCGCCTTTAGCTTCTTAAGAATCTCTTCTTTTTCAGAGGCTGATATTCCCTTTACTTCCTGCGCTTCCTTGAATCTTGCTGTCGCCTCCTTTTTTTGATTGAGAATGGCGAAAGCATTGCCATGGGCAACAAGCAGGCTGAACTGAAGCTTAAGCGCATCTGCCTCCTTGCCCTGCTTGATCAAGATCTCGCAAGCCGCCTTAGTGGCGGCAACTAACGTTTCACTGTTTCCCAGAAGAACCGGTTTAGGTGTAATATTCCCATAACTATTAATAAATGTCCTGGAGATCGCCGTATTGTAGGCCTCCAGCGCTTTGGTGTCGTCCTTCAGATACTTCCGGTAGAAATCTCCGAGTTTTACCCTGGCCATATCCTGAATGCCTTTGCTGGTAAACATGCCAATTTTGGTTTGCGCGTCCAATATCGTTTTCAAATCTTCCTCAGCTGATTTCAAGTCGTTGCATTCTGCATAGGCGATGGCGCGATAATTGTAGGCTTCCACAAGCAAATCATCCTGTTCCGGGTAGGACCAGGACATAAGCGGCGTGCCTGCGCCGGGTTTGTCTGCGAACTTCGCAATCAGTTCGGCATACTTGCCGTTATCAACCATGATTTTCATCTGGCATCTGGCCGACACCGACTGGATTGGAATAGTTGCGGCGATCGCAATCGCCTGATCGTACTGCTTGAGACGGTTGGCGCACATTGCTGCGTTTTCCAGAAATTCGGATTTCATGCGGTCGCGCATCGGAATGGCTGCCAGCTGGGTGTAGGCTGCCATCGCTTCGGAGTCCTTGCCGGCTTTCACCAGTTCCGCCGCTGCTTTTTTAGCCGCCTGCACCTTGTCCGCCCAGGCAACGTCATACGGCCAGTCTGTCATCTTGAAATGGAAATCGCGGAAGGCTTCCGGCTGAAGACCGATACCGCGTTTGATCAGCTCAGGACTGGTCGAAAAGAGCGCATCGAATTCATGGTTAGTTACACCTGGCCCCCAGCCCTGCTTGGTACCCGTGCCGCCGAACAGCAGCGGATTTGCGGCGAAGGAATCGGTCGGCCTCACAACAGAGCGATACACAGGAATACCATGCTCAAAAAACTCCTTCTTATGCACATCGAATAGCGGGGAAACCTTCCTGTCAGTGTCAGGCAGTTCCCAAATTTCAATTACATTTCTTTCGTTTTCAGGCCAGCGCTGATAAAAACAATTATTACCCTCGGTCAGGCTTTTCACCTGCAGCAGAGTGACGGCCGACCCATACTGTTTACCACGCGTGCTTTCACCAAAAATATTGTTGACAATATAAAACGGCTCGTCCGGCGCGTTCACAATCAACATATGAGAAATCAACGTGCTGAAGAAGATATTGTTTTCAATGCACAGGTTAGGGCAGCGCTCCGCGTTAAGCGCGCCCCAACTCGAGAAAAAGGCGCAGTTCTTGACGAGGATATTCGGCGTCCGGACCGCGCTGATCTCCGGCAGGAGACAGCGGGACACCTGCAGGTTCGAGCCGTGACTGATTATGATGGTGCCGCCGAAATATAGGGAATCAATATTATAATAATGTTTCCCGTAGAGCATGAAACCGCCCTCGATGATCTGGGCTTTCTCGCCAGGAACGGCCTTGATCGTGATCGGCCGGCCTTTTTCCCCGCTGATCGGAAAATACACCGTTCCCTTGTACTCGCCCACACCCACCAGGATAGTGTCACCCGGCCGCACCGTGTCGGCGGCATGCTGGAGCGATTTCCACGCAGTCTCGCGGCTCAAGCCGTTAAGCGAATCATTGCCGTTGGTGGAAACATAATAGGTCTTCGCTTCGGCCGCCTTGCGGTCGGTTGTAAAAGACGCTTCGGCGTATGCTTGTTCCGGGATCCTGACCCGCCGGCCCGGATCCGATGAGGGCGGAGCATAGGTCGGCTTGATCTTAACATAATACTTCTTGCCCGGTTCCAGCCCGATCAGGCTGTAACTGAAATAGTTCGTCTGGTCCAGCGCGACCGAATTGGTGCATTGCGGTGTATCGCCCCAGAGCAATTCCACGTGGGCGGGCAAACTAGTCCACCACTCGATGTTGGCGGTGGTATCAGTCACCGAATGAATCTTTGGACCGACCACATGAATCGACAAAGGCGACCACTCCCGATAGATGCCAATCGATGTTCCCAACGGTCCGACTCCCAGAAATTGGTTAAGATTACGGACTGTCACGATCCCGTCCTTCATACTGATATCCGGCTTGATTATCCTTGAATTGACTTCCTGATCCTTTTGCAATTCAACCAGCGAAGTCTTCTTCCCTCCGACCTCACGGCAATTGGCGGCATCGGCATAGCTGTTATAGCCGGAGTAAATAATGCTTTCCGGATTGTCAACCTTGATTCCCGGCGAACCTGCAAAAATGTTGCCGCTTAAAAAGACCTTTGAACAATCCTTCAATCCGAGGGTGACAGCCACAATTCCGTGTTTTATGTTCAATCCCTGTACTTCGACGGCATCAACCGATTTGGCAAAGACACAGTTATCAATGCTGATGTCGCGGCTTTTCTCCAAGTGCACATTTTCCGTGAACTGTAGACGTTCAATGACGACACCCTCACTATTTGTGATCGAAAACTTCCCGTCTATCACTGCCGGTTCAAGACCACGCCCGCGGATCTTCACGTTTTTAACCGAAATGGCCGCGTCGCCGGAATATCTGCCGCCCGCAATATAAAGAGTATCGCCCGTCTTGAGATTTTTAAAGGCGTGCGCAATTGTCTTCCAGGGCTTGCCCATGGAAAGTCCGTCGGCCTGGTCATTCCCATTGTTTGTCACATAATAAATGTTGGGTTCATACGGATAGGGGCCGCTGTAGGAATCTTTAGTTCCGGCATTCCGGAACTGGGATGTTGACTGCAACCTGAAGTCAAAATTGATCGGATCGGCGAATTCGCGATCCTTGAACGCATCGAGTTCCTTAAGGCATACATCCACGTCGGGTGCGGATGAGCCCGCAGCCGGAACGGTGACGGTCGGCAGGGCGATATTGTCGGCCGACATGGGTTTGGCGTAGAGGGCATGATCGCCGCGGCGAGACTCATTTTCGCCCCCCACGATGCAGTGCTGGAGATTAAATACCATAACTTTATTCAATCCGATGCAATGCTCGGCAAGTGCGCCAATATCATCTCCAGAGAGCCCGGCGCCTTTCATATGAAAATCATGGCTGCGATTGCCCCAGGCAAGGTTGCGCGAGAAAAGGACGTTGCCCCTCCGGCCGGCGTAAAAATTGATGCCAGCCCCTTCATTGAGGAATGCGACCGAGTCGCGGAAGATCGTGTTATTGGGATAATAACAGGCAATCCCTTCGGCATTGCCAAAGGCGCGGCTGTTTTCGACAACGTTGTCGCCACCGGCAAACTTATCGCCATTATGCAGGGTGATCCCGCCCTGGTTGAAAAAGGCCGTGCAGCGGCGGATGGTTATATGCCGGCTGTCGATCACCATGAATCCGCTGTTCGCTTTCAGAAACACGTAGTCCTTGATGGGCTTCATGAATCCAGACGCGGCCAGTCCATCAATCACAATCCTTTCCGAATCGCTCACCAGGAATCCATGGTCTTTGCGTACAGAAACCTTATAATGATGCTTTTCGGAAGGCTGAAAATCATAGCTTGAGACGTAGAGTTTTTTTGCAGTTGAGTCATAAAAATAACTGCCTGGACTGATATCAAGAGCACCGACACTTGCAGCAGATTTCAGTATTTTCAACGTGTCACTCTCATTTACAGCAAAGACCTCCTTGTCAAAATCGGCGACATAGGCATACTGCCGTCCGTCCACTTTGCTGAATGCCGGGGCATCCACATCGCCACGCAGCAGCACTGTGCCAGGAATTTCCGCCCGGATAAGGGTCTCTTTTTCAGGGTCGCCAAATTTCTCAAGCTTTACGTTTTCCGCGTATTCACCAGGTCCGATGGTTAGCGTATCACCGGGCTTGAGCGCGGAAACGCCTTTCTGGATCGTCAGAAATGCCTTGTCTTTGCCCTGGCCATTGTTGGCGTCGTTGCCCTGTTTTCCGACAAAATATTCCGCCGCACCCGCAGGCAAAGCCGTAAAGAAAACACTTAGGCAAAACAACAAGGATAGCGTTTTTATGATACTTTGGCGTTGGCTCTTTGAATACATTGTCTATTTCCTTAAATTATTAATCTTGGATTTATAACTTCTGCATTTCCAAACTCTCAAACTTCCCTGTTCTCTCTCTCACGCAAATTGCGAAATTCGCATTCTAGCTCCTACTTTCAGTATAACTCTATAATGTTCCATGTCTTTGACAATGGGATATGCATGGATTAACACACTGATGACATGGATATAACAACTATCAGGAAATTGTATTTTATATCTACGTTGCAATCAAAGAACGCATCAGCAGAGTGACGCGTTTCTTTTCCAAATGAATTCTGGAAAATCTCAACTTAGATATTCGTAATTCGAATGTTCGTCTGTTCGATTGTTTAAGAGTTGGGGCACTTGGCCGTATAAACAAAAGATTCCGCCTGAAGGCGGTACTCCAAACGCCGTGCTGTGAATTTGATATTAAAATATAAAGTTAATGCTTTTCTTGAATATTGGCCTTAAGACTTAAAATAATAATGATAAGCATAAACCTGCAAGATAAAGCGTTTGGAGTACCGGCTTTAGCCGGAATATTAAAAGCCGTCATCCTAACGGCGATCCAAAAAAGTTGCGCCCCTTGGCCCCCTAATCAAATAATTATTCACCAGTTGTCCGTACGGAAAGGCGAAGCGGGAAAGCCGTCTTTATTGTAAAGGCTTGCACCTTGCGGATTATGCGCAAATGCATATCTCACTGCAACTGGTTCCAGAACTTTGTCGCTGGATGCCACAACTGTTTCGCCATCTATTACCGCATCAGCCCAATACCATTTCTTATCCGCTCCTGCAACAGCAAATCATTTCAAGTCTTTTACGGCTTTACCGGGGCCGTGGCCACCGGCGGCAATAAAGGTGCGATGATTTCCGCCACCTGCTTTGACTGGATCGCGGTTCCCTTCTCTGTGTAATGAACTCCGCTTCCATCCCATAACTTGCCGGGATTGTTTGCGATCAGCGTATAAAGATCGTCTACGGCGATACCAGCCTTTGTGATATGCTCCGCAGCAATCTTGTTCCTTTCAATCACGTTCTCATCGGGTGCATCATCCTTCCTGGAGCAGGGCGTGGTGGTGGCCCAGATGAGCTTGGATTTGGGGGCGTAGCGCTGGATCGTGGAGAGCATGTCCGCAAACCCTTCCCGGTAGTCGCTCATGTCGCCATGCAGGCCGAAGTTGAAGTGGATGACCGAGTAGTTGTTCAGCCTGAGCACCAGCTTGAGCTCGTCGAGCAACGCTGGGTCGCCCACGGCCAGGGATGTGGCCAACATGGAGACATAGGCCTTGCCCTTGAGCGCGGCCCTGACCTCCGTAGTATAACGCGCTGTAATCGAATCGCCGATGAGCAGGACAAGAGGCATATTCGCTGCTGCAGGATCGTTCGCCCCCTTAGTGTTTATGGAGATGGTGCTCCAGGTCGATGCCTCCCTGATTTTCTTGTAATTGTAGAGCCCTTCGTCCTCGGCATAGGAGATTGCCATGTTTGCCATTAATGCCGTCACCGCAAATACGATCGTTTTCTTTGTCATAGTTTCCTTTCCCCTGATTCCGTGAAGGCTTTTAAATCCATCACATTTTTTAAAATTCTTGTTTTTGGGTTCTTCTACACTTTAAAACATAAGGCATAGGATAAGGCGGAACCCCTTCAAT
>CAZION010000030.1:0-53116 GCA_964540865.1 uncultured Victivallis sp. | reverse complement strand
GTCAGCGCACTTGCATCGGTCAACCCTCTCTCCGGTGCTGCGAACAACTTCAGCAACCCTGTCACCTATACGGTGACAGCCGAAGATCTTACAACCCAGAATTACACGGTGACGGTCACCGATAACACGCTTACACCAATAAATCTTGGTTCGACTGCCAATTTTGCTGTTCTCTCCGGTGCCGCGATAACCTCAACAGGTGGTGGAACCATTAATGGTGATGTGGGTGCAAGTCCAATCGCCGGTGCTGCCATAGGCGTAACACAGGCTCAGGTAGATGGGACAATATATGCAGTCGATGGCACTGGGCCTGCGGGTTCGGTGGTTGACCCTGTGCTGTTAACCGCAGCCAAAGGTGATATGACAATAGCGTACAACGATGCCGCTGGGCGAACACCAGTACCTACAGGTCCTAACCTTAATCCCGGAGGCGGGAATATCGGAGGGATGAATCTTGTCCCCGGCCTATACAAATTCGACAGCACAGCTTATATAACTGGATCGGATGTCACACTAACTGGTGGAATAAATGATATCTGGATCTTCCAGATAGGAGCCGACCTCCAAGTTGGTAACTCGATACAGGTCGTACTTGCTGGAGGAGCACGTGCAAAAAATGTTTTCTGGCAGGTAAGTACTTCTGCAGTTATTGGAACGGGAGCCGTGTTCAAAGGAACTATCATTGCCGAGCAGTCCATCACGATGAATAGCACCAGCACTATTGAAGGTAGATTATTGGCATTCACGGCTGGAATTACATTCGATGGAACCAGCGTCAATCTGCCTGCAGGGGCAAGCGCGAACGCTACAGTCACATCTCTGATTTATACGGTAAGCGCCATTGGTGGAGGATCTGAAACAATCACCAACGTTCCATTCGGCACATTGAAGGCGGACTTCCTGGCCGCCCTCACGAAGGGTGATTCAAATCAGACATGGAATAGTTCATTGATACAGAATCCTGTTCTCAACAATGACACATTAGTGGTCACGGCTCCGGACAGAACAACTGTAATCACCTATACTGTAACTGATCCACTTAATTCTGCAAAAATAGTGGCACACGCCGCCCTTACGACCGCGCTGGGAACCTATACCGAAGCAAACTATACGCCTGCAAACTGGGTCGCCTTGAACGGTTTCAAAACGAACGGTGACACTGCGATTGACGCAGCCCTGACCATCCCCGGCGTAACCTCCGCGCAGAACACGGCAACCGCCGGAATGGCCGGAGTTCAGACGATATCACAGGATGCCAAAGCCATTATAGATTTTGCTATTCCATATCAAAAAGGACTGACTGTAATAGATGAAGTAACCCATACAATTACAGTTACCGTACCTTTCGCCATGGATGTGATGGATCTGGTTCCGACAATTAGCGTTAGTCCGTTTGCATCGCTCAGCCCGCTTTCGGGTGTTGCTGAGGATTTCACAAGTCCGTTTGTCTATACAGTTACCGCTCAGAATCTTTCAACGCAGGATTACACGGTGACAGTCCTTAAAGCATCTGCAGTCCAACCAGTAGCCATTGGAACATCTGGTGATTTCGTAATTCTGGCGAAAACCGGGGTTTCAACCACTGGAACCACCGCAGTTGTCGGAGACATCGGAGTGAGTCCGGCTGCCGCGAGTTATATAACTGGATTTGGTTTAGTCGTAGATGCCTCGAATACATTTTCGACATCATCCCTGGTTACTGGGAAAATATACGCCGCAGACTATGCTCCTCCAACTCCGGACAAAATGACTACGGCTGTAGGCGATATGGAAACCGCGTACACAAATGCGGCAGGAAGAACATTGCCTGATTATACGGAACTTGGAGCCGGCGACATTACTTCGAGGACTCTCACTGCCGGTCTATATAAATGGGGGACAGGAGTCTTCATAGGTGCTGCTGGCGTCACTATCTCGGGTAGCGCAACTGATGTCTGGATATTCCAGATAGCGCAGACTTTGGATGTGGCTGACGGTGCGATTGTAACTTTAAGTGGAGGCGCAATAGCTTCCAATATATTCTGGCAGGTTGCCGGACAGACGACACTTGGAACTACAGCTGATATGAAGGGAATCATATTATGCCAGACAGCGATCGTGATGAATACTGGCGCAACGCTGAACGGCAGAGCGCTGGCACAGACCGCAGTTACAATGGACTCCAATGGCGTCACTATGCCTGAAGACAATGTCAAGGAACTGGCGAACGGGGTTCCCGAGATTGGAATCGCAGCAGAGGCAGGAGACGTTCTTGTGTACAAAATCACATTGCCTCCTGGGCAGACTTCCCTTCAGGCTCAGACTTCCGCAGGACTTTTCGGTGACTGCGACCTGTATATAAGATATGGTCAGATTCCGACACTTTCCACATATGATGCAAAGAGCACAAATGAAGGTAATGCGGAACTGATACAGATCAATGATCCGGCTCCCGGCGTCTGGTATGTGATGATCAATGGATATAGGGCCTATTCAGGTGTGGAGCTCACTGTCACATATACTGCAGATGCTCCAGCCATACCACTATCGCTTAATGCAACTCAGGGAGCATACACCGACAAGATAATGCTCACATGGAAGCCGGTAAGAGGAGCCACAACATATGAACTTTGGCGTTCAGAAGTGAACAATGTAGACTTGGCGGAAAAAATCACGGCGGTCAATGCTCCATTGCTGACTTATGACGATATGCTGGTCTCCAAGACATCATACAAGTACTATTACTGGATGAGGGCTGTAAACGATGATTATACCGGCAGCTTCAGTAATTATGCATACGGGACGACAACTGCAGACAATTCTGTAGTGGATCTGAAAAACGGGACTGCAAAGTCAGGGATCTCCGGAGTTATCGGTTCAATGAGAACATACAGGCTTAACGTGCCTGCCGGTCAGACCGTCCTTGAAGTAACCGTTTCAGGCGGAACAGGAGACTGCGATATAAATGTCGGCAAAGGGACAAATGGAAGCAGGAGATATTCCTTAAGAAGCGGTACCATTGAAAACATACAATATGAATATCCAAGTGAAGGCTATTACTTTATCAATGTCTATGGCAAGACAGCCTATTCCAAAGTTAAAGTCATGGCGAAATACACGTTGGGTAAACCTCTGCCTCCGAGCAAGCTTGCTGCAAGCAAAGGAACGTTTGCGGACATGATTGTACTTACATGGACTGCAAGTTCAGGTGCGACAGGCTATGATGTCTACAGGGCTCTGAAAACCTCATCAGCCAAACCTGCAATTCCAGCCGACCCCATAGCGAGAGTAGACGGAACTGAATATGAAGACACGGATGCAATATTCGGCTCTGGGGCCACTCCCAATATCTATTACTACTGGCTGAAAGCCGTCAATCCGGCCGGTTCAGGCAAGGGGACTGCTGCAGTAAACGGTAATTTGATGCCGTTGCCGGCAGTTGCCGGGGCTGTTAGGGCTTCCGCTGGAACCTACTTTGACAAAACTCGTGTAGCCTGGTCTAAAAAGGCTAACGCCACCAGCTATGAAGTCTACAGGACCGCAGACACAGATTTCATCGGTGAAAAGCTTGTCGGTGAAGTTGAAGCCAGCAATCTTGCGTCATATACACTTGATGACTTCTATGTACCGGCAAATACGGCCGTGGCAACGAAATATTACTACTGGATTAAAGGTATAAACAATGTAAATGGCAAGTCAACAATCAGCACTAAATCCGGTTCCGGGTATGTCTCGAACAAAGGCCCGACCAAAGTCGTTGCCACGAAGGGGACTCTTGCTGACGGGAAAATACAAGTGACCTGGGCGGTTGTCGCCGGAGCCACATCCTATGATGTCTACAAGGATGAAGCGTTTGTTAAAAATGAACTGACACCTGCATATGAAGAAACTTCCGAAGATACGTCAACGCATAAATATAAAGTCCTGGCGAAATATGACAAGGATGCCACTCTTGTCACTCCCGCCATCCACTATGTGAGCGCTTTCAGTGCAACCGCTTCCGGTTTTGCGGCAGACGCGCCAATTAAATTGGCCGCTCCGTCCCTGAAGAGCGTCAGCACCAATCTGTACGAATATATCCTCATCGGCTGGGGACAGGTTGCAGAGGCGAAGACATATAGGATCTACAGGAGCCTGACAAAGGAATTTCCTGCAGGCGCTGGGATTGCGGATGTCAACGGATTGACCTATGAAGACGGAGTAGGCGCCGGAGTGAAATACTACTACTGGGTTGCAGCGGTCAATGGTGCTGTGATAAGCAAGCCGAGCGCATCAAAGACAGGTATGGCCGCAGCGGTGGTAACCGCAAGCTTTGCTGATCCTGAGGACTATCCTGCCGGCCAGACCATAGGTATTGCAAAATCGGTCACGAAAGGATCAATCGGGTATTACTCAATAGATGTCCCCGCCGACACAACACGCCTTGTAGCGACGCTGTCTGGTCCGACCACCAGTGCCGACGACTGCGATATCTACGTGAAGCTTGGTTCCTATCCCACAACCGCATCATATGGCAAGAAGGGTGTTGAGAACAAGAAAACGGGTGATGAAATTCTGAATGTTTCAAATCCTGCAAAGGGCACATGGTATTTCATGTTGTACGGGGCGGGAACTTCAGGATATAGTGCAAGGGATCTGAACGTCGCATGTTACTCCGTTGCGGATATTTATCTGACAGCAGTTCCGGCAGGCGATCTGAATGTTCCTTTCAAGGCGGTCTTCCGGGGCAGGGTTGTTGATAAATCCGGAACTGGAATAGCCGGATTGACCCTAATGGTTAGAAATCCGATAACCGGAACCAGTTCATACCTGAAAGCTAAGACCAATGCTTCTGGAATGTTCTCACATTCCGACATTATCAGCATTGAAGGGGAGCACACATTCGACTTCTTCTTCACAGATATGCCTGACACTGCAAAGGGAACGGCAAGCCATACGGTGTTCACAACAAACACCAGTACCAGCACATCTTATTTCGACTTCTCCGCTTATCTGAGGGCGACACCGGTTCCTCTCAGCACAAGCGAGCCGGATGATCTTGCGGGAATGCAGGCATTCCTGAATACAAGCAACGGCTGGGATGACAGCGATGTAAATGGCCCTTACAGGACAATGTGGGTTGACAATACGATTGGAAAGGTTCAGAGCGACATGGCTCTTCTAGGAAAGCTTGACGAAGGGCTGTATCTGTTCCTTTATGGAGTTGAAGGCGCCGGCGCCGGCAATGATACGGCTGCAGCCTCGGGTGTTCCGTCTTCCGGACTGTCACCGGTTCCGTTCATAGTCCATGTGGACAATGCGGACAGGGCGACTGTACTTGCAAATCTCCTGGGTATGGGGATCATTGATACATCGACCAAGACTGCAATCGATGCAGGAAAAGTCGGAGTGGTTGTAATTGCCAGTTTCGAAGGTGTCAATGAAGTTAAGGATATTTCACTGCACGCGTATGAGCAGTTGAATGTTGTTTCGAATATCGCGAAAAATCTTTCAGTGACCAATGTGGTTGACGGGAAATATTCGAATATCCTCACAAAGCAGCTTACGGTCACCGTATCTCATGCAGGAGACGAGAACGTAAGGCAGATCAATGTGATTACCTCATCGTTTGTCACTGATACGACAGCGATTACCGTCCCGGAATAAAATCCGAATGGTTGGTTGATTGAATAAAAAGAGGCCGGGAAACCCGGCCTCTTTTCTTTTTGTATCCGACATGGCCGCAACTTTTTTGGAACGCCGGCACCCTTGCCGGCACCGGGATCTGTGGGAGTGGAAAAGATGAAGACTGCCAGCAAGATGCTGGCGGTCCGGTAAGAGCCCACTCAAGATACGCTAAAGCCGCCCCCCGGCCGCTTATTCCCGATATATTCATGGTAGGGTTTCACCCCATGGAATAGTAGGGATACACCCCATAGCAAACCATCTGACTGCGGCTTAGATTTCATTCAACGGGAAAACTAATGCAATCGGTGGAATCGTAGTTGCCGCCACAGGGATGTCCGGCATGTTTCGCGGATCAAAGTGAAGCCGACCGCAGTGTAAATCTTTAATAAAGTAAAAACAACATGCAGATCCTTTCGTTACGCTGGCAGGCCTGGCTTGACAGGCAATTACGTTCGCGTCCCGTTGCGGGCGAATCACCATTGCGCTCCGATCTGTTCAGCGTCGACCAGCTCGCGCGCCATGCGAAAGCCCTGGCATCCGGTCACCGGGTAATCACCCGGCGTGGAGCCAATGGTCTTCTTACGCGCCTAGGTCAGAACGAGGACATTCTCAGAGCTTTCAACCGCACGACCCTTACTGTTGACAAAAACAGGAGACTCAGTCCCGCAGCCGAATGGCTTCTGGACAACTTTTATCTGATTGAAGAACAGATCCAAATGGCCAGGCGGCATCTGCCCAGTGGTTACAGCCGGGAATTGCCCCGTCTATTGAACAGCCATTCCGCAGGGCTTCCGCGAGTTTATGACATCGTGCTCGAACTGATCTCCCATGTGGATGCCCAGATTGATGCGGGATCTCTCAGCGCCTTCATCGCAGCCTATCAGACGGTGGACTCCCTGAAGCTGGGTGAGCTGTGGGCAATTCCAATCATGTTGCGTTTGGGTTTGATTGAAAATCTTCAACGTGTCACAACCCGTCTGATTGTCGCCCGTAAGGATTGCGATCTTGCGGACATGTGGGTTGACCGGTTGCAGGAGATGGCGGAAAACAATCCGTCACAGCTCGTCATCGTGGTGGCGGACATGGCGGAATCAGATCTTCCAGTATCTAGTTCATTCGTGGCGGAATTTTCACAGCGTCTGTCGCGGCAAAGTCCGGTGCTGCATCTCGCGCGCAGCTGGCTTGAACAGAGGCTCGGTGAACGGGGTTTGTCCATCGAACAGCTTGTCCACCAGGAGAGCCAGACTCAGGCCGCCGACCAGGTTTCCGTCAGCCACAGTATTGCCAGCCTTCGTTTCCTGAGCGCCATGGACTGGAAGGAATTTGTGGAGACCCTGAGCCTGGTCGAGGGGACTTTGCGGTCCGACCCAGCCGGCGTTTACAGCAAGATGGATTTTTCAACCCGGGATCGCTATCGCCATTCAGTCGAGATGCTTTCCCGGCACAGCAATTTATCGGAAACGGAAGTAGCAGAGCAGACCGTCCGGCTGGCCGCAGAGGGCGCCCGGGAGAAGGGGCGCGAAGACCGTAGAGCCCACGTGGGCTTTTATCTGATAGACAAGGGACAGTCCATACTGTGGCGCAGGACTGGTGTGCGATGGCCCTGGCGAACTGTAATCGAACGGGGCATACGCCGTTTTCCGCTGGTATTCTATCTGGGAGGCATAGTGTTTTTATCCTTGCTGCCCACGCTCGGGTTTATGCAGCAGGTTCTGACCTTAGAAGTGCAGGATTGGAAACTCGTTTTATTCACTCTTGTTTTCCTCCTTTGCTTCAGCCAGCTGGCTGTGTCCCTGATGAACTGGCTGTCCATGCTGATGGTGAAACCGGCCATGATCCCGCGCCTGGATTTTTCCTCAGGCATCGCCTCGGATTGCCGCACGATGGTGGTCGTCCCGACGATGCTTACGAACATGGAAGGAGTTGATCACCTCATCGAGACGCTGGAGATTCATCATCTCGCAAACCGGGATCAGCACATCCACTTCGCGCTTATTACGGATTTCCGTGACGCAGCAAAGGAGAGTCTGCCAGGGGATCAGGGGTTGCTTGGCCGGGCGCGTGCCGGAATCGAGATGCTCAACCATAAATATTTCTCAGAGCGGCAGGATCATTTTTTCCTCTTTCACCGCCCGCGCCTATGGAATGCCGGAGAAGGGTTGTGGATGGGATATGAGCGCAAGCGCGGAAAACTCACGGAGTTCAACGCCTTTCTGAGGGGTGGCTGCCGCAATTGTTTTTCAGAAATCGTCGGGGTGACCGCAATTCTGCCTTTGATCAAATATGTCATCACGCTCGATACCGACACCCAGTTGCCGCGCGATGCCGCCCGGCAGCTTGTAGGCACCATGGCCCATCCGCTGAACCGTCCGGAGTTTGACGCCGTGCGCGGGATTGTAGTCGAAGGTTATGGCATTATGCAGCCGCGTGTGGGCGTGAGTCTGCCGGGTGCGAGGAGATCCTGGTTCGCCAGGATTTTTGCAGGGGATGCGGGCATTGATCCATATACGCGGGAGGTGTCCGACGTGTATCAGGATGTTTTCCGTGAAGGCTCGTTTATCGGGAAGGGAATTTACGATGTGGACGCCTTTCAGCGGGCCGTGAACGGACGCTTCCCGGAGAACACCGTTCTCAGCCACGACCTGTTGGAGGCGTGTCATGCCCGTTCCGCCCTGGTGAGCGATGTGGAATTATACGAAGAGTATCCTTCCCGCTACAACGTGGACATAGACCGCCGTTACCGTTGGATTCGCGGAGACTGGCAGATCACGCAATGGCTCCTGCCGCGCGTTCCGGGTTCTGACTCCCGCCGCATTGCCAATCCGCTTTCAGGACTGTCCCAGTGGAAGATTTTTGACAATCTCAGACGCAGTCTCGTCCCCGTCGCCCTGATGTTTCTGATGCTGGGCACCTGTCTTCTATTTCCTGAATTGGGCGGCTTTGGATTGCTGCTGGTAGTTTCAATCATCACGCTCCCCGGATTGCTGGCGACGCTTGTCAATGTGATTCGCAAACCGGCTGATTTGCCATGGGCGATGCATCTGCGGGTAGTAGTCCGGTCGGGTGGGCGGCAACTCGGACAGACTGTTCTCACCCTGGCATTCCTGCCTTATGACGCCTTCATCAGCTTGGACGCAATCGCAAGAACCCTTCTGCGGCTGCTGGTGACGCACAAACGTCTCCTCGAATGGAAGACGTCAGGCGATTCCGAAAGGACAACATGCGCAAATCTGGCAGGCTTTTATGGGACAATGTGGTTTACTCCGGTTGTCTCTCTTGCGGCGGGGCTTTCGATAGCCATCATGCAGCCGGACCAACTGGTTCCGGCAATTCCAATACTGTGCCTCTGGCTCGCCGCTCCCTGGATCGCCTGGTGGATCAGCCTGCCCATTGAATCCCTGGAGCCTGATTTGACGGCGGGACAATTGAAGTTCCTGGGGCAGACCGCCCGCAAGACCTGGCATTTTTTTGAGACCTTTGTCACCGCCCAGGAGAACTGGCTGCCGCCGGACAATTTCCAGGAAGTTCCCGTCCCTACGATTGCTTCCCGCACATCGCCTACCAACATGGGGCTTGCGCTGCTCGCAAATCTGGCGGCCCGTGACTTCGGGTATCTTTCCGCTGGCGGATTGATCCGGCGCACGGAGGATGCACTCGCCACCATGGGGCGGCTTGATCGGCATAACGGACATTTCTACAACTGGTATGAAACGCGAACGCTGAGACCTCTGCTTCCGCTTTATGTTTCAAGTGTGGACAGCGGTAATCTTGCCGGACACCTGCTTACGCTCGGTTCCGGCCTCAGGGAACAGGCCGATGAGATGATCCTGCCTTCAAATATCTTCGCCGGCCTGCGCGATACGGTCGGGATTTTGAGAGGGCTGGCTGGCGAAAACGGGGCGCTTGCGCAACTTGATGCGGAATTGGGAAAAGCACCTTCCAGTCTGAGTGAGGCGTTTAATTTGCTGAAAAGGGTGATGGATCTGGCGGCTGTAATCGCGGATGAATTAGCTGGCAAGGAGGAAAAAATCAAATGTTGGAGCCAGAGCCTGAAACTGAATTGCGAGGATCACATGCAGGAGATTCTTTATCTGGCGCCCTGGCTGGCGTTGACCAGTTGCGGATTGCGAAGTTCGCAATCAGAAATCTGTCGGAGACTCGATCAGTCCCACACCTTGCGGGATGTTTCGAAGTTTGATCAGTCTCTCAGTCCGCTGCTGGAAGAGGTATTGCAAGGCCTTTCTGCGGAGGCTGGCCACTCTCCGGAAGAAGAGAAAAAGCATCTCACTGAACTCTCGCGCTGCCTCCGTGAAGCCGGCGAGCATGCCCGTCAGCGTCTGCTCGCATTGGAAAACCTGGCAAAGCAGAGCGAGCATCTGGCAGTGATGGATTTCACTTTCCTGTTTGATCCGGCGCGTAATTTGTTCTCCATCGGATTCAACGTCACCGAACGAAGGCGCGACACCAGCTTTTATGATCTGCTGGCCTCGGAGGCGCGACTGTGCAGCTACGTCGCCATAGCCCTGGGGCAAATTCCGCAGGACCACTGGTTCTCGATGGGCCGTCTACTCGTCGCTTCGCATGGCGATCCGATGCTGGTTTCCTGGAGCGGCTCTATGTTCGAATATCTTATGCCTCTGCTGGTCATGCCCAACTATGAGAACACACTTCTCGATCATAGCTGTAAAACTGCGGTTCAACAGCAGATAGATTATGGTAAATTGCATGGAGTGCCGTGGGGCATATCGGAATCCGGATATAACCGGACTGATATTCACCTGAACTACCAGTACCGCGCCTTCGGAGTACCGGGCCTGGTTTTGAAACGGGGATTGGCCGATGACCTGGTGATCTCACCTTACGCCACGGCGATGGCGCTTATGATAGCGCCGAGAGATGCATGTGAGAACCTGCAGCGGCTGGCGGCGGAGAGGCGAGAAGGGAACTTCGGTTTTTACGAAGCGGTTGATTACACTCCGACGCGTATGCCGCCGGACAAGAAGAGTGTAACGATCCGCTCCTTCATGGCGCATCATCAGGGTATGAGTTTGCTGTCCATGGTTAACATACTGCGTGACTATCCAATGCAGCGGCGCTTCATGGCCTGTCCGTTGCTCAAGGCCGCGGACCTTCTTTTGCAGGAGCGTGTGCCCAGGACCGCTGCAAACGTATTGTCCGAAGATTTGAAGCTGGAGGAATCGCGGATGCTTTCCGACGAAAGTGAAAGGGTGATGCGTGTTTTCAACAATCCCGCGCCGCCCGCACCGGAGATACACCTTTTGTCGAACGGCAGCTATCATGTCGTCATCAGCAGCGCGGGCGGCGGTTACAGCCGCTGGCGCGATCTGGCGGTCACCCGCTGGCGCGAAGACGCCACATGCGACTGCTGGGGTACGTTTGTCTATCTGCGCGATCTTGAGACGGGGGAATTCTGGTCGACAGCGTATCAGCCAACCCTGAGTGCGACGAAAGGCTATGAGGCTATCTTTACGCAGTCGCGCGCCGAGTTCCGGCAACTTCATGCCGGCCTGGAAATACATACTGAGATCAGCGTGTCGCCGGAAGACGACGTTGAATTGCGGCGCATTACGATTATAAACCGTACAGCGACGGTGCGCGTTATTGAATTGACAAGTTATGCTGAAGTGGTGCTCGCCCCGCCGGCCGCTGACGCCGCGCATCCCGCTTTCAGCAATCTTTTTGTGCAGACTGAATTCGTGCAGAAATCCTCGGCCATCCTCTGTACTCGGCGTGCCAGGTCTGTTGAGGAAAAGCCGCCATGGCTGCTGCATCTGATGCTGGGTCAGGACGGGGAACATGGGGAAATCTCCTGCGAAACCGACCGCCTCAGATTTGTCGGACGCGGCAGGACCCTGGCCAATCCGGCCGCGATGCAGGTTGTTTCACCGTTGTCCAACACAGTTGGTTCCGTGCTTGACCCGGTGATTTCTCTGCGGCGCACAGTTTCCCTGCCAACCAATGGCACCGCCGTAGTCGACCTGGTTGTGGGAGTGACTGAAAACCGGCAGGCCGCGCTGGCGCATGTGGAAAAATACCAGAGCTCCCGCATGGCAGACCGCACCTTCGATCTGGCGTGGACGCACAGCCAGGTGATCTTGCACCAGCTCAACATCACAGAAGCGGAAGCCCAGCTCTTCGCCCGTCTGGCTGGCGCGCTGATCTATGCCGATCCCGCCCGCCGGGCCAGCCACGGCGTCCTGCTCAACAACCGCCGTGGACAAAACGGCCTATGGAGCTACGGCATTTCAGGGGACGCGCCGATGATCCTCCTCCACATCAGCGACACGGAGAAAGTCGAAATTGTCCGGCAGCTTATCCGGGCGCACTCATACTGGCGGATGAAAGGGTTGACTGTTGACCTGATCATCCTGCACGAAGAGCACTCGGTTTACCGTCAGTCGCTTCAGGATCAGATTATAAGTCTGATTTCATCCGGAATTGAAGCGCAAATGCTGGACAGGCCCGGAGGCATATTCGTCCGGCGCCTCGAACAGATTCCCAGCGATGACCGGGTGCTGCTGCAATCCGCGGCACGGGTCGTCCTTAACGATGACAGGGGGACTTTGGCAGAACAGCTGGAATATCGGAGTGTTCTGGAGTCCGCGGTGCCTGCACTGAGGCCTACCCGCTCCAAGTCCGCCTATTTGCCGGCACCTCCCGCAAAACGCGAGCTGATATTTTCCAACGGCTTTGGCGGGTTCACCCCGGACGGACACGAATACATCATCACCCTCCAGAAGGATCAGATGACGCCTACTCCATGGGTCAACGTGCTCGCCAATCCATATTTCGGGACGCTTGTTTCCGAGAGCGGCTCCGCCTACACCTGGGTTGAGAATTCCCATGAATTCCGGCTGACGCCCTGGAACAACGATCCTGTCCGGGACGTGTCTGGAGAGGCTTTCTACATTCGGGATGAGCAGACCGGAGAGTTCTGGTCGCCCACTCCGTTGCCAGTGCGTGGCGCAACGCCATATGTCATTCGCCACGGCTTCGGCTACAGCGTGTTCGAGCATACCGAAAACGGTGTCGCGTCTGAGTTATGGGTATATGTGGCGATGGATGCCCCTGTGAAATTGGCGGTTCTTAAGCTGCGCAATGTCTCCGGGCGTCCGCGCCGCCTGTCAATCACTGGTTACTGGGAATGGGTGCTGGGCGACCTGAGGCAGAAAACCCTGCTGCATGTGCAGACCGAATTGGATCTCAAGACCGGCGCTTTGCTGGCGCGCAATTACGACAATACCGAATTTCCCGGACGCATAGCGTTCATCGACGTGAACGATGCGGCGCGTACGCTCACCGGAGACAGGAAAGAGTTCATCGGCAGAAACGGAAACCTGTCGCAGCCTGAGGCATTGAAGCGCGCCCGTCTTTCCGGCAAAGTCGGTGCGGGACTGGATCCGTGCGGTGCGGTGCAAGTCGCCTTCGATTTGCCGGACGGACAGGAACGTGAAACGAGTTTCCGCCTCGGGGTCGGCCGCAACTCGGCTGAAGTGCAGAACCTGATTCAACGCTTTCGTCACGCAGACGCCAGCCGCATCGCCCTCGAAGGCGTATGGGACTATTGGAATCGGACCCTGGGTGCGGTGAATGTGGATACGCCGGATCCAGCCGTGAATGTCATGGCGAACGGCTGGCTGCTGTATCAGACCTTGAGCTCCCGGCTTTGGGGCCGTACCGGATTCTATCAGTCCGGTGGCGCATACGGGTTCCGTGATCAGTTGCAGGACGTGATGGCGCTGGTGCATGCCGAGCCGGCCCTAACCCGCGAACATCTGCTCCGGGCAGCAACGCATCAATTCCGTGAGGGCGACGTGCAGCATTGGTGGCATCCGCCTGCTGGACGCGGCGTGCGCACGCATTTCTCCGATGACTATCTATGGTTGCCTTATGTGACCTGCCGATACGTTTCATGTGTTGCGGACACAGGAGTGCTCGATGAGAAAATTCCTTTCCTGGAGGCCAGACCAGTCAAGACGGATGAGGAAGCTTACTATGATTTACCGAACAGGTCCGAGGAGTCGGCTACGCTTTACCAGCATTGTGTCCGCTCCATCGAACGCGGACTTGAATTTGGCGGGCACGGTTTGCCTTTGATCGGTTGCGGCGATTGGAACGACGGCATGAACATGGTTGGAAAAGACGGGCGCGGCGAAAGTGTCTGGCTTGCGTTCTTCCTTTATGATGTGCTTACCCAGTTTGCCCCTTTGGCACGTGCACATCAGGATCCAGCTTTTGCTGAACGTTGCCTTGCCCAGGCGCGACAGCTGCAACAGAATATCGAACTTTACGCATGGGACGGGCAATGGTATCTCCGCGCATATTTTGACAATGGAGAACCTCTCGGATCTAAATCAAACATGGAATGCCAGATCGATTCCCTGCCGCAAAGCTGGTCGGTAATCAGTGGCGCCGGCGATCCGATCCGCTCAAAACTGGCCATGCAATCAGTGGATCAGCGCCTGATCCATCGCGACACCGGGCTGATTCAGCTGTTTGACCCTCCGTTCGACAAATCCCTCCTCAATCCAGGTTATATCAAAGGTTACATTCCAGGTGTTCGCGAGAACGGCGGCCAGTACACGCAAGGTGCTATTTGGATTGCAATGGCTTTTGCAATAATGGGAGACAGTGAACGAGCTTGGGAATTATTCATGCTGCTCAATCCTGCCCATCACAGCGGAACACCGAAGCAGATAGAAACCTACAAGGTTGAACCGTATGTCGTCGCGGCGGATGTTTATGCGGTTGCACCGCACACGGGCCGGGGCGGATGGACTTGGTACACCGGTTCGGCCGGGTGGATGTACAGGCTGCTGATCGAAACTCTCCTGGGCGTTAATCTGGAGGGCGATAAATTGCGCCTGAATCCAAGTATGCCGAAAGCATGGACGACTTTCAAAATCCATTACCGCTACAGGCAAACGCTATATCATATCACCATCACCAGAATTGCAGCAGATTTTTCTGACATAAATATCCTGTCATTAGATGGAAGAGAATTATCTGGAAATACAATTCCCCTCTGTGACGATAGAAATGAGCATTTTGTAGAAATGAAATTTATGTGAGCCAATTTCTAAAGTAGTCAGGATCCAGAATAAAACCGAATTTGAGTTCAAATTCAATTCTGTCTCCTGTCTTCTGACTCCTGACTTCCTAGTTTTGAAATTGGCTCGCTTATCTGACTTCCAGTAGGGTTTAACCCCATATAAAAGTAGGGTTTTCCCCCATAACAATCGCTCCATATGAGGCCTATAGTCTCTCAGGTATCAGATATAAATTTAAATGCCAGAATAAAGAAGGAGGAATCAATGTGGAAGTTCTAGAGTTCTGGAGTTAGAGAGTTCTAGAGTTCTGGAGTTAGAGAGTTCTAGAGTTAGAGCATGCTCGAAAAGGTATAAGAAAAACACCCCTTGCGGGGTTAACTACAAACAAACGCATTAATTTTGAGGCGAATTTGTTCGTAGTCAAGCTCGCAAGAGCTGTTCCAGGAAACCTTTTTGAGGAGGCTCGAGTTAGAGAATTTGAAACACTTTTTGCAATTATAGACATTTTAAAAACAAGCAAATTATAGGGGTGAACCCCTGCAACAACGAAACAGGACAGGAAAATGAAAAAAATAATCATGCTCGCGGTGGCGGCCATTATCGCCATTGGATTTTTTAGCGGATGCGCATCGGTTTCCAATCATGCCAACATGACAGGCACTTGGAAATACACGTTTGAGGAGACCGGGAAAGACGGAGTTAAAGACGGGACAATGACCATAGCCCAGGAATCGTACAAACTTAAAGGCAAATGCAATGACGCCTCCGGCGAGTTTGAACTTTCCGGCAATATTTCTGAAAACGGCCCGAAATTCATGATTGACGGGAAACGCAACGATTTTAAGCGTAATTTCCATCTTACCGCTGTACTGTCAACTGATAATACATTCGAGGGCACTTACACCACCGACCAGAACACCGCAGGCACAATGAAGGGAAATAGAGTTACCGCCAATTGAGGTTTCTGAAATTGAAGGTCGAAGAAATGATTGCCATCGCATATAAAATCTAACAAGCCACATTCCCGCCTTACGGAGAGGGGGAATGTGGATTAATTATTTAAGCTCTCCGGATGAACATATTTATAAACAGGAGTCCGTTATGAGTCCTCAACGTATCATTCCCTGCTGCGCCTTCAATGTCAGTATAAAGGTGGATTTTTCATGAAAGTCACCAGGAAAATTATTGCCTTGTGTTCTGGGGCGGCCCTGCTGGTCGCTCTGGCGGTGTTGATATCGTTTTGTACTTTTAAAGATATCAAGGATGCAGGCGCAGCCCGGAAGCTTACCTACATTGCAATGAACCAGGCGGACGATCTGCTGTCTGCATTGAAAGATGCGGAGACCGGTCAACGCGGTTATTTGCTGACAGGTGACGAAGCCTTCCTTGAACCGTATTTAGCAGTGCGTGACAGCCTCAGGGGAGAACTGGAGAAAATGCGCCAGAGTTCTTTGATCTGTGCCGCCCAAAAACATATGGACGCATTGTCTCCATTGATGGATTCTAAATTGATCGAAATGTCGAAGGGCATTGACTTGCGCCGCAAGAATGACTTTGCTGCAGCACAGGCGTCTGTGGGCAGTGGGCATGGCAGGCGGTTGATGGATTCGATTCGTGCCGAGATGAGAGACATCATCCGTCTAGAAGATGAAGCTCTGACAAAGTATGACACAGAGTTCCAAGCGAACATGCGTTTTATGTTTGCCATCATTGTTGGGGCCAGTTTTTTCACCATATTATTTGCAATTCTGTTCGCTTATTTTATTTACCGGGAATCACAGCAACGGCTAAAAAACCTGGTTCATATTGAAACACGGCACTTGCTCGAGATTCAAGAGGATACCAATAAAAAACTGCAGCATGCCAACGACACCTTGCTGGTTAGCGAGGAGAAACTCGCGGTGACGCTCAAATCCATAGGAGATGCAGTGATAGCCACCGATGCCGAAGGGCGTGTGAAGCTGCTGAACCCGGTTGCGGAACATCTTACAGGCTGGACACAGGCGGAAGCCGCAGGTCGACCGATAGATGATATTTTTCACATCATAAACAAGGAAACCCGTCAACCTGCCATTATCCCGGTTATGGAAGCTGTGACGCGTGGAACGATACAGGGCCTAGCCAATCATACAGTTCTGATTGCACGCAATGGAGGAGAGTGCGATATTGCCGACAGCTGTGCTCCTATCCGCGATGGCGAAAGTCAGGTGGTCGGTGCTGTTCTGGTGTTCCGCAATGTCACCGAAGAATATGCTGTCCAGCAGGCGTTGCGCGACAACGCCGCGCTGGTCCAGACTATTCTCAATACCGTGGTGGATGGAATCATCACCATCCGAGCCAGCGACGGTACCGTGGAGAAAGTTAATCCGGCTGCTGAACGAATGTTCGGGTATGCTGTTGCAGAGCTCATCGGGCAAAAGTTCAGCATGCTGATACCGGATCTTGATAAAGGACAGCGCAATTGTTCGCTCGAGTATTACAGCTCCAGTGATATGACCCATGCAAATGCCCTCGAACGAGAGGTGTTTGGACGACACAAGAATGGCAGTTTTTTTCCGATGGAGATGGCGATAAGCGAGATGTTTCTCGACGGGAAGCGTTATTTTACAGGCATTTTACGCGATATCAGCGCCCGCAAGCTGGCCGAAGAGGCTCTGCTTAAGGGTGGGGCATTGCAGAGTGCTATTTTCAACAGCGCCAACTTCTCCAGTATCGCCACCGATGCTAAGGGTGTCA
The DNA here is from genome assembly GCA_964540865.1 of uncultured Victivallis sp. Classification (GTDB taxonomy): domain Bacteria; phylum Verrucomicrobiota; class Lentisphaeria; order Victivallales; family GWF2-50-93; genus GWF2-50-93. The sequence continues at coordinate 35,663 of CAZION010000030.1, read as the reverse complement.
TTCAGATCTTTAATGTCGGTGCGGAACGCATGCTGGGCTACACAGCGGCTGAAGTGATGAACAAGATTACGCCCGCCGAGATTTCCGATCCCCAGGAAGTGATAGCGCGCGCCAAAGCGTTGAGCATAGAGCTCGCAACCCAGATTACGCCGGGATTCGAGGCGCTGGTATTCAAGGCGTCGCGAGGCATAGAGGACATCTACGAGTTGACCTACATCCGCAAGGACGGCAGCCGTTTCCCTGCGGTAGTGTCTGTCACCGCGCTGCGTGATGAACATGAATCCATCATCGGGTACCTGCTGATCGGTACGGACAACACCGCCCGCAAACAGGCTGAAGAGGCGCTGGTAAAGGCTGGCGCTTTGCAGAGTGCTATTTTCAACAGCGCCAACTTCTCCAGTATCGCCACCGATGCTAAGGGTGTCATTCAGATCTTCAACGTAGGCGCAGAACGCATGCTGGGCTACACGGCGGCCGAAGTGATGAACAAGATCACGCCAGCCGAGATTTCCGATCCTCAGGAAGTGATAGCGCGTGCCAAAGCGTTGAGCATAGAGCTCTCTACCTCGATTACTCCTGGTTTTGAGGCGCTGGTATTCAAGGCGTCTCGAGGCATAGAAGACATCTACGAATTGACCTACATCCGCAAGGACGGCAGCCGTTTCCCTGCGGTGGTGTCTGTCACCGCACTGCGTGATGACCATGAATCCATCATTGGATATCTGCTGATCGGTACGGACAACACCGCCCGCAAGCTTGCGGAAGAGGCATTGGTAAAGGCGGGTGCTTTGCAGAGTGCGATTTTCAACAGCGCCAACTTTTCCAGTATCGCCACCGATGCTAAGGGTGTCATTCAGATCTTCAACGTAGGTGCAGAACGCATGCTGGGCTACACGGCGGCCGAAGTGATGAACAAGATCACACCCGCCGAGATTTCCGATCCTCAGGAAGTGATAGCGCGCGCCAAAGCGTTGAGCATAGAGCTCTCTACCTCGATTACTCCTGGATTCGAGGCGCTGGTGTTCAAGGCGTCGAGAGGCATAGAGGACATTTATGAATTGACCTACATCCGCAAGGACGGCAGCCGTTTTCCTGCGGTCGTGTCTGTAACCGCGCTGCGTGATGACCATGAATCCATAATTGGATATCTGCTGATCGGTACGGACAACACCGCCCGCAAGCTGGTTGAAGCCGAGCAGAAGAAACTTGATCAGCGCCTGCGCGACCAGCAGTTCTACACCCGTTCGCTGATAGAATCCAACATAGATGCAATCATGACCACTGATCCGTCCAGTATCATTACCGATGTCAACAAGCAGATGGAGTTGCTCACCGGCTGTACGCGCGACGAGCTGATCGGTGCGCATTTCAAGAACTACTTTACCGACCCGGAACGGGCCGATGCAGCTATCAAGCAGGTGCTGAGCAAAAAGAAAATCAATGATTACGAACTTACCGCGCGTGCCCGTAGCGGTAAGGAAACCGTGGTATCCTTTAACGCCAATACCTTCTACGACCGTAACAGGACTTTGCAAGGAGTATTCACCGCAGCGCGGGACGTCACGGAACGCAAACGCAATGAACAGGCGCTTCAGGAAACAAATGTCGAACTCGAGAGTGCGAAGTCCGCAGCGGAGAAAGCCAACCTTGCAAAATCGGATTTCCTTTCCAGCATGAGCCATGAGCTTCGCAGCCCGCTCAATGCGATATTAGGTTTTGCGCAGCTAATGGATTCGGCCTCACCTGTACCGTCAGCCTCTCAGAAGGAAAGCATCGACCAGATTCTCCAGGCAGGCTGGCATCTGCTGAAGTTGATCAATGAAATTCTGGATCTCGCAGTAATCGAGTCGGGAAAGGTGTCCCTGTCTCCTGAATCGGTGTCATTGTCCGAGGTGATATTCGAGTGCCAGACTATGATGGAGCAGCAGGCGCAACAGCGTGGCGTCCGTATGACCTTTCCACAGTTCGATACTCCCGTCTTTGTCAGAGCCGATCGGACCCGTTTGAAGCAGGTAGTCATCAACCTTCTTTCTAACGCGATCAAATATAACAAGGAGAAAGGAACGGTGATTGTAGAGTGCACGGCGAGCTCACCGAAACGCATACGCATCAGCGTCGCGGACACTGGAGTTGGATTGCCACCGGAAAAGCTGGCGCAACTGTTCCAACCGTTCAATAGGCTTGGTCAGGAAGCTGGCGCCGTGACGGGCACGGGCATAGGCTTGGTTGTTACAAAGCGACTGGCAGAACTTATGGATGGCGTCATCGGAGTGGAAAGCAAGGTGGGGGAGGGAAGTGTGTTCTGGTGCGAACTGAGTTTGGTTGCGGAACCACAGCATGCTGTTCATAACGACGAAGCCGCAACATTTGACGGCCTTCCGCTGCCGCCCGGCGGGCGACTGCGCACACTTCTCTATGTCGAGGATAACCCGGCGAACATGAAACTGATTGAGCAACTAATCGCGAGGCGTACAGATATCCGGTTGTTGACCGCGGTGAATGGAACTCTTGGAATCGAGCTGGCACGTACCGCTCGGCCGTCTGTTATTCTTATGGACATCAATCTGCCTGGCATCAGCGGCATCGAAGCGTTGAAAATCTTGCGTGGCGACCCGTCCACGGAACATATTCCTGTCATTGCCCTTAGCGCCAATGCCATGTTGCGGGATATTGATAAAGGACTCGAAATGGGGTTCTTCCGTTATCTCACAAAGCCCATAAAGGTGAAAGAGTTCATGGACACGCTGAATGTAGCGTTGGAATATGCCGAAAAAGGCAAAGGGTGACGGATAAATGAAAACCATATCAGAATATCAATCTTCAAATACCAACATATTGCCGAACATCCTGATTGTGGATGATTTGCCGGCCAACTTGCGGCTGCTGGAGATGATGTTCGTAGATCGAGGTTACACAATCCGGACGGTTCTGAGCGGCAATCTGGCGCTGCAGGCCGCCAGTGCTGACCCACCCGACCTGATTCTGCTCGACATCAATATGCCGAAGATGGACGGCTACGAGGTCTGCAGGCAGCTCAAAGCCGATGTAGCGCTTAAAGATATCCCCGTCATTTTCATCAGTGCACTTAACGGAACAATCGACAAGGTGAAAGCGTTCAGTGTGGGCGGAGTGGATTATGTCACTAAGCCTTTCCAGTGTGAAGAAGTGTATGCCCGCGTCTTGACACATCTGAAGTTGCGTCGGCTGGAAAAACTTCGAGATGATCTGGGGCAGATGTTTATCCACGATTTGCGCAGTCCTCTTACGGGCATCTTCAATTTCCTTAAAGGGATGGAGGGTTATAAGACCCAGAAACTTTCAGACCATGACATGGAACTAGTAACTGTAGCACGCCTCAGCTCAGAGGAGATGATCAACATGGTAAATTCAATCCTCGATGTGAATAAAATGGGGGCGGGTGAGATGGAGCTGCAGCTTGAAAGTTATTGCCTGGACAATCTGATCCGTGACCTTCTGGACTCAAACCGAACTTTGTATGAAAACTGTACGGTAACGTTTGACGCGCCTGGATTGCCCTTGAAAATCAAGGCTGATCTCATTTTGATTCAACGGGTGCTTCATAATCTGCTTGGCAACGCCTTGAAATACACCCCGACCGGTGGCGATGTCAGCATTGTAGTCACATCATCCCTTAATGAAGTTCGTGTCTCAGTCACCGACACCGGTCCAGGAATTGAGCGTAAATATCACCGGAGAATCTTTGAAAAGTTCGGGCACGTTGAAAACGGAAAGTATCGCCTGGGCACTGGTTTGGGGTTGACCTTCTGCAAAATGGCCGTAGAAGCCCATGGTGGCCGCATCGGTGTCGAAAGCGAAATTGGCAAAGGCAGTAACTTCTGGTTTGTTCTTCCTTTGTTGAGCTTGGCGCAGGAATATGCGGAGAAAGGGAAGCAGTAGAGGTTCCCTGAAAATATAAAAATAGGATGGGTGAAATGGAAAATTTATCTGAAAATAAAATTTTAAACACCAGGCGATTACCTAACATACTGATTGTTGACGATACGCCAGCGAATGTGCTGCTGCTGGTGCGAATGCTGGCCGAGAGAGGGTACAACCCCCGTCCGGTGCTCAACGGCAAACTGGCGTTGCAGGCGGCCCGTACGGAACGGCCAGACCTGATCCTGCTCGATATCAACATGCCTGGAATGAACGGTTACGAAGTCTGTGAGCAGCTCAAGGCCGACACGGCGTTGAAAGATATTCCTGTGATTTTCATCAGTGCGCTGAGTGAGACGATCGACAAGGTGAAAGCGTTTCGTGTAGGTGGAGTGGACTACGTGACCAAGCCGTTCCAGTTTGAAGAAGTCTATGCCCGCATCCAGACCCATCTTCAATTGCATCAGCTGGAAAAACTTCGCGACGATCTTACCCACATGGTCATACACGATATGCGCAGCCCCATGACAGTCATCTTTAGTTTTCTGGATATCCTGGAATTTCACGAGGCTAAGAAACTCTCCGATAGCACCCAGAGACTCATCAAGCTTGCGCGTGTCAGCGTAGAGGATCTGAACAATATGGTCAGTTCAATTCTCGATGTAAGCAAACTGGCTGCGGGCGAGATGAAACTTCAAATCAATCCGTGTGACATATACGGCATCATCCGCTCCGTATTAGCCACAATTCAACCATTGATTGGTAAACGCAAGGTGATTTTTGATGTGTCGGGATCGCTAACTATAACGGTGGATGCTGTTTTGATTCGCCGTGTGATTCAGAACCTGCTCAGCAACGCCATCAAGTACACGCCGTCCGACGGCGAAGTTAGCATTGCAGTCACATCATCCAATAGCGAAGTTCGCATAACAATCACCGATACGGGCCCTGGCATTGCACCTGAATACCATCAGCGCATCTTCGAAAAATTCGGCCAGGTAGAAGACCGCAAATGCCGTATGGGCACTGGTTTGGGATTGACCTTCTGCAAAATGGCCGTCGAAGCACATGGCGGCCGAATCGGTATCGATAGCGAAGTTGACAAAGGAAGTACCTTCTGGTTTGTGCTCCCAATGTTGGACAAGGCTCAGGAATATGCGGGTAAAGGGAAATAGCTGAGGTGCCCAGATTACTAACCGTCTCATAGTTGTTTAGACCCCATCGACCTTGCGTCGTTGGTGAATAAGATTGGGGGGGGCTAGGGCGAGCTCAACCTAGCCCCCCCAATCTTATTCACCAACGGGATAAACCCGTTGGGGTCTCTATTCTATATTCAAGACGATTAGTAACTGGCGACTGTTCTATAAGAATATAAAAATATGATGGGTGAAATGGAAAATATATCTAAAAATACAACTGTAAACATCAAGCGATTGCCGAACATACTGATTGTTGACGACACTCCGGCAAATGTGCTGCTGCTGGTGAGAATGCTGGGTGAGCGAGGTTACAACCCGCAGGCAGTGCTCAGCGGCAAGCTGGCGCTGGAGGCTGTCCGTACGGAGCTGCCTGACCTGATCCTTCTCGATATCAACATGCCGGAGATGAACGGTTATGAAGTCTGCGAACAGCTCAAGGCTGATGCATTGATGAAAGATATTCCAGTAATTTTCATCAGCGCGCTGAGTGAAACCATCGACAAGGTGAAAGCGTTCAGCGTAGGCGGGGTGGATTATGTGACCAAGCCGTTCCAGTTCGAGGAAGTTGAGGCGAGGGTGAAAACGCATTTGAACCTTAGCCGGCTTCAAATTGAAACGGAGATGCAGAACCGCCAACTGCAGGAGAACTATGATCATCTCAAAAAAATAGAGGATTTGCATAACAGATTAACACAAACGCTTGTTCACGATATGCGGGCACCTTTGATTGCCATTGCAGGGTACTTGGAAACATTGGAAACAGATGCTGAAAAAAAGTTGAACAGCAATGAACTTGAGACTCTCAGAAATGCCAGGACCAGCGGGCTTGTACTTGTTGGAATGATTAATTCACTTCTGGATGTGTCGGTTGTTTTGAACAGGAATAGATCCGGCGAAACATGACAGACGAATTTTGTAAATCAAATGTTTGAATCTTGGCTTTTTGAACATGTAGTTTTCACCCAAACCCAGCGGGAACATTCGGGTTTAACCCTAATGGCGCTAAGATAAGTTAGAAAGACGCTTCGCGTCACATAAAAGTTGCGGCTCCTGCCGCCTATTTCATCTCCTTAACTTAGCGGCATTAGGGTTTCACCCCATACGGAAGTAGGGTTTCACCCCATGGCAGACGGTCTATCAACACACTATGGTAGTTTTAATATAAAAGGTAACTTCTATAAAAAACAAAAGGAAAGGAGGGGGAATCATAAAGATGCTATCAACCCACTCAGAAAACAGGCAAACGGTGAAAAGCATCTCTGAACGTTTTTCCAATTAACAACCAGTAACAGTCGAAAATCAAAACACTCGCAAATATTTTATAAATGTGTTAAAGACGGCGCTGTTCGTATTTCAGGGTGGATAACGTGAGGCAGTCCGGCTCTGCCTGGATACGGGGAAAAAAAGGAGACATGATGATGAAAGACAATCCTCTGAAGAAATTGGAAACATTCGGGCAGTCCATCTGGTTGGATTACATAAGGCGCGATCTGATCGCGGGAGGCGGACTTCGGCGCCTGATCGAGGAAGATGGATTGAGGGGAATGACCTCGAATCCGTCCATTTTTGAGCAGGCGATTCTGGAGAGCCATGATTATGATGCGGATATTCGGTTAATGTCACGTGATGGAAAAGGAGCTAAGGAGATCTACGAATCCATCAGCCGGCAGGATGTTCAGAGAGCTGCCGACGAGTTCCGTCCGCTGTATGGCAGTACTGAAGGCAGAGACGGGTATGTCAGCCTGGAGGTCAATCCACATCTGGCGCATGACACCAATGGCACTATAGAAGAGGCCCGGCGTCTATGGGGCGCACTTAACCGTCCCAATGTATTTATCAAAGTCCCTGGCACCATCGAAGGACTGCCAGCGATCGAGCAACTCATCGGAGAGGGAATCAATGTCAATGTTACGTTGCTCTTTGGTTTGTCACGTTACCGGCAAGTATTGGAAGCTTATCTTTGCGGCATAGGAATGCGGGTGGCTCAAGGAAAGCCTGTGGAACATGTCGCCTCGGTGGCAAGTTTTTTTGTAAGCCGCATTGATGCACTGGTGGATCCCCTGTTGGAAAATATTATTATGGAAGGTGGCAATAAGGAGGATATTGCCAGGCAAATGTACGGGAAGGTAGCCGTTTCGAGCGCAAAAATAGCATATCAAATCTACAGGGATGTCTCCTGCAGTTCCAGGTTTAAAAAACTTGCCGACAAGGGCGCTCGTCCGCAACGGCTGCTCTGGGCCAGCACAGGCACTAAAAACCCGGATTACAGCGATGTTAAGTACGTAGAGGCTCTGATCGGCCCCGACACAGTCAATACGCTGCCTCTGGTAACTCTTGGCGCCTACCGAGACCACGGGCAACCAAAAACCCGTCTCGAAGAAAATGTAAAGGATGCATACCGGATTTTTAACCTGCTGCAGGACTTGGGTATCAGTATCGACAACGTGACCATGCAACTCGAGGACGAAGGAGTAGAGAAATTCAACAAGCCGTTTGATAAACTGATGACGACCTTGGCGGTTCAACGATGATTAGGAGAAGTAACGCGACTGCCGGCCCAGTCATCCGGGGTTCATCCAAAATTTAGGGCCCGCTAAAAAATAACTTGGGCATTTGCTGGCGGATATTCCGGATTGATTATCATGGTGCGAAAGAGGAGTCCGCCGCGGCGGATGACGATTGAGAAACGTGATAAGCGGCCGGAAGAACGCCAGCCCTTTGGGACGGGAATCCATGCATTTGTCTTCTTCGTTGCTTCACCCTTCGTTCGCCGCGGCGAACTCAGGGTTTGCGCCTAAAATACAAACGCCTGTATTCCCCGTCAAATGCCCAATTTATTTTTTAGCGGACCCTTAGCGTCGTTAGGGATTCACCCCATATGGAAGTAGGGTTTTACCCCATAGCAAGCGATCCGGTCAAGGTCTATAGTCCTTACGTAGGAAGAGCATTAAGTTTTAACTTAGGGCTCTGGCAATTGCCAATGTACAGTCCGGCGTGTCGGCAAGTCACCGAATGCAAGGAGCGAGGAGTTCGCATATTGTGGAATATGCGAATAACGAGTGACACCGCAGGCGGTGACTTGTCAACACGCCCCATAGGGGTCGATCTTTCGGTCGTTTCTGACGGCAAACGATACATTGGCAATTGCCAGGGCCTTAGGAGACTATTCTGGAGATTTTTTTATAAGAGCCCCTGAAATGAAGGATCAATATCGTGAATGAAGAAAGGAACATTACTAACGAAGCCTCTGTACTGAGTGCAAGGCAGGCATTGAACTTTTCTGAAGTCCGTTATCGGCGGCTTTTTGAGACCGCGAAAGACGGGATTCTGATCCTTGATGCCGAAACTGGGGTGATTGTTGATGCAAATCCGTTCCTTATCGACATACTGGGTTCCTCGTACGATATTTTAGTTGGGAAAAAAGTCTGGGAGCTTGGATTTTTCAAGGATATTTTCGCCAACCAGGCCAAATTCGCGGAATTGCAGCGGAAGGGATACGTCCGATATGATAACTTGCCCCTGGAAACCGAAGATGGGCGGCGCATGGAAGTGGAATTCGTCAGTAATGTCTATCTCGAAGGCGACGCTAAGGTGATCCAGTGTAACATCCGCGACATCACTGAGAGCAAGAAGGTGGCTCGCCGACAATTACTTTTATCAGAAATACTAGGCATCCTTAATAATACTCTTGCATTGCCTGATATGATCAGCGGCGTGCTGTCCGCAATAAAGAAGGAGACTGGTTTTGATGCCGTAGGTATCCGCCTCAAAAGCGGTGATGATTTCCCATATTTTTCTCAGAGCGGATTTTCCAATGATTTCCTCCTTACTGAAAATAGCCTCCTTGAACGTGACATGGATGGCGGTGTTTGCATGGATAAAGATTATAATCCCTGTCTCCAATGCACCTGCGGACTGGTAATCTCCGGAAAGACAGATCCTGCAAACCTCCTTTTCACAACTGGCGGAAGTTTTTGGACAAATAATTCATTCTCCCTGTTAGACATCCCTTCATATAATGATTCAAGGTTTCATCCACGTAACAAATGTGTTCATGAAGGTTACTGTTCCGTGGCTTTGATTCCAATCCATGCGAATAAGAAGATTGTCGGTTTGCTACAGCTGAATAATCTTAGAAAAAACTCTCTGACAATTGATATGATCAATTTTTTTGAGAGGGTTAGCGCAAGCATTGGCATGGCACTGATGCAGAAACAGGCTGAGAAAGAGTTGCGGGAGAGCGAGGAAAAATACAGGCTATTATTTGAGAATGCAGGCGATGCGATATTCATTCATGACATGGAAATGCGGATTTTGGCAGTCAATCATCTGGCCTGCGACCGGCTCGGATATACTTATGCTGAACTGATGTCCATGAAGATCGCCCAGGTAGACGCACCGGAGGAAAGCCAGTATGCGGTGGATCGGATAGCTACACTGATCAAAAATGGACATTTTATGTTTGAAACAGTACATCAGTGCAAGGACTCTTCCCTCGTTCCTACTGAAGTGAGCGCGAGGCAGATCTCCTGGAATGGTCAACCGGCAATGATGAGCATCTGCCGCGACATCACTGAGCGCAGGAAGGCTGAAGAGGAAAAAGTCAGACTGGAGCTGTTGTTCCGGGAATCTCATAAGATGGAGGCGGTGGGACAGCTGGCTGGCGGTATTTCGCATGACTTCAACAATCTGCTCACGGTTATAACCGGATATTCACAGATGATTCTCTTGAATCCAGACTTGAAAGTTCCTGTAAAATTACAGATTAAAGAGATACTGCATGCGGGTGAACGGGCCGCAGGACTGACCCGCCAGCTTCTTTTGTTCAGTCGTCGTCAGACTGTCGAGACCAGAGTTATTGATCTTGGTGTAATTATTTCAGGTATGGAGAAAATGTTGCTGCGGCTTATAAAGGAGAATATTATTGTGACGATCGATATAGATCCGGATCTCTGGCAGATCAAGGCGGACTCCGGCAATATCGAGCAGGTGATAATGAATTTGATCCTTAATGCAGGTGATGCAATGTCCGATGGCGGAGCATTAACTGTCGCGACTGAAAATATTAAAATTGACGAGACCAACAGGATTGCTCACCACCTAGACATCAAGCCGGGTTCTTACGTGATGCTTTCGGTCAAAGACACGGGCTGTGGAATGGATGATAAAATAAAAGAACATATATTTGAACCGTTTTTCACAACCAAGGAGGTTGGTAAAGGCACTGGTTTGGGGTTGTCCACCGTCTATGGCATCGTAAAACATAGCAATGCTTATATCGATGTCCAAAGCGAAATTGGAAAAGGAACAAGGTTCCGGATTTATTTTCCAAAGGGTGTGGATGAACGTACGGAATATGAAAGGAAACAGGAGGAGGCAGATTTGCTTGGTGGCCCTGAAACTATTTTGCTCGTTGACGATGAAGACATTATTCGCGGTATGCTCCAGAATTTTCTAGAGTCAATAGGGTATACCGTACTTGCGGCATGCAGTGGACAGGAGGCGTTGGCTCTTGCTGAAAATCACAAAGGAAAAGTTAATCTTTTGCTTACGGATGTTGTAATGCCTGGGATGAACGGTTTTGAACTGGCGATGCGTGTAAAGAATTCGTTCCCTGAAATAAAACTATTTTTCATGTCGGGATATAATAATCCGAAAGACAAATATGAAATGATTGAAGCAAATGAAAATTTAATACAAAAGCCAATTTGCATATATACTCTGGCTTCCAGGATTCGAAAAATACTGGAGAAATAAAGGGAAATGTTTTGAATAGGAACAATAAGAGTGAAAGAAAATCGACAGCTATTCCTGTCGCCAAAGACCATGGAGCCAGGACCCATATCCAGATGCTGGTGCTTATGGCTGCAACCATCCTTGGGATATATCTCTGTTATAGGATGGCCGTACCGTTTTTACCAGCAATCACATGGGCGCTGACGCTGGCAGTATTGTTCAGTCCGGTGCAACGGCGGCTTGAGTCGAAGCGGATTCCGCCCGGCCTGTCTGCATTGATCTCAATCTCCCTGGCCATCCTGATTGTGGCCGTACCGGCGGCATTTATGGGGCAGCGACTCGTTCAACAGGCTGCGAAAAGCGCAGAACTCATCAAAGTGAAAGTCGAATCCGGAGAATGGCAGCGCGCTATTGAAACCCAACCGAACCTTGCCCCTATTGTCAATATGATCGAGAGGCATATAGACCTGCCTGGAACCATGAAGACATTAGCAGGCTGGCTTACAAACGTCACCGGGGAAATCATCAAGGGTTCCGTGTTTCAGATGATAGGTGTTTGCATGACATTCTACCTTCTTTTCTTCTTCCTGCGCGACCGTCGTCTGGCACTTCAGTCGCTCCGATCTTTATCCCCACTCCCGACAGCGGATACCGACCGACTGTTCAACCGTGTTGCTGATACCATCTATGCAATGATTTATGGGACGCTGGTTGTTTCAGTATTGCAGGGTTTCCTGGGTGGGCTGATGTTCTGGTGGTTGGGATTGTCTGCACCGCTATTTTGGGGATTGATGATGGCTTTGCTGGCCTTGGTGCCGGTGTTGGGTGTCTTTGTGATTTGGATTCCGGCAGCCATCTTTCTGGCTCTGGAAGGCAGTTGGGATAAAGCTCTTATACTTTCATTGTGGGGTGGAATCGTAGTGGGCGGTATCGACAACCTGCTCCGTCCTATTTTAGTGGGAAACCGACTGAAACTCCACACCATCCTTACTTTCATGTCCGTAATCGGGGGCTTGTTTCTGTTCGGTTCGGCCGGTATTATACTGGGGCCAGTGACACTTACGGTCATAAAGGTGCTTCTGGAATTCTGGCGCGGCCGGATAAGGACCGAGGTGGCTGATTTTGTTGAGCTTGAGGCGATGCCATAACGAGACATGATCATGGACGAAATAAAGAATACCGACAGTACAAATAAGACTCTACGATCCCAAGACCAAACGACTTTAGTAGAGAAGGGGGCGAGTTGTTCGTATCGTTGGAAAATTAAGGTGCTGCGCATATCGGTTATATGTCTGATTATAGTTTGTTTGTTATTAATCTGTGCCCGCATCGCCTTGCCGGGAATGCTTGTATCAGTAGCCAACAAACAGTTTTCCAATTATTTCACATCATTGGTCAAGTTGAAAGCCGTCCACCTGGATCTCCTCAACGGTAGCGCCACGGTTCAAGGACTGACTGTCAGGCAGCCGGACGGGTTCGGTGGAGATCTCCTACTTGACCTGCCTGAGGCCAAGGTTAAAGTGTCCATATGGTCTCTTATCACTTCAAGTCTGATTATAGACGAAGTCACCATCACAGATTTTATTATCCATCTTGTCCGCGATAAGGAAGGAAAAGTGAATGTGCCCTGCCTTATTCGGTCGGCGGAGGTAAAGCCAAATTCGGAAGAGAACCCGAAAACCATACATATAAAAAAAATAACCGTGAAGAATTCGACTGTTCAGTACACGGATTACGCTTTGGGAAGTGAGCCACTGGATGTAAAAATCAAACAGTTCAACGCTGTAATAACCGATATCTATCTGAATTCAACCCGCAGTCATGAGCCATCACTTCCCGGCAGGGTGGAGGCAACGGCGCACGTTGTCCAACCAAAGTTCTCTGATGCCCCGCTGGGAATAATCGCGCGGTTCGGGTATTTCTACTCTGATCAGCCGATACCGGAGTTGAATGCCGGGGTTCGCCTTGCCGGATTGGAACTGCAGACGCTGCACGCTCTCGTAAAGCAGGACAATGCCCAGGCCATTGGCGGTGACATCATGGATTTCAACGGGGATCTCTCGATGGCCCCAGAGGTGTTTGACTGCAGCCTCGGCGTAATTACTCCATCCGGCGACTCCCTCCATCTGAAGGTGAAAGGAACTCCACACCATATGCTGGTGGACGAAAACAGTTTCCAAGGTATCATTGCGAACCGGCTAGGCGAAGCAGGCCTGAACATCATCATGAACATTCCAGGCACAGGTGAAGAACTTGGCCGTACTACAGTCTCCTCGACAAAAGCGGCGAGCGAAGGCGTTGATAAGATGCTGACTGGAATTGCAACAACTCTTTTCAAGACCGCAATCAGCGTGTCCAAAGGCAATATGTCAGAAGCTGGCGTGAACTTGATTGAGGGCGGTTCGGCAACATTGCCAAACACACAGGATATGTATGGGGGTGCAAGTGCGAGCCTGTCGTCCGGCGTCAGCAGGATTGGGTCTGCCTCGGCAGGCATAGGCAGCGAACACGCCAGGATATGGCGTGCTGACACCCAGAGGCGCTGGACAAGTAACTGGGAAACCGCCTGCAAGAACATTCAGCAGAAACCGTTCCCGTCACCAGTTTCCTCTACCTCCACGCCCAAATAAAAAGGGCTGATGAAAAAGACTTCCACTAATTGACAGACTACGGAAAACATCATTCGCACAGTAGGGTTTCACCCCATGTGTAAGTAGGGTTTCACCCCATGTGTAAGTAGGGTTTCACCCCATAACAATCCAGTCAGCAACAGCCTATAGTTATTTTAACAACAAACCAATGACAGAAGAAAGGAGGCGGAACCGCCAAACAGACCCAGATCTCGGAACTTACCATAAACATCGAAAAAGGCGCAAGCCTGAAAATAACAAATAAGGTAGTAAAATGAAGCAGAATACAATATATAGTTTAGCTCTTTCAGCGGCGGCAGCAGCAATATTAATCAACAGCTCACCTCTTAGAGCGTCGGATGCAGATGACAAAATAGAGTCGTCATTCAAGAAGACATTTGTTTACAAGACATATCTGAAGGATGATGCGCTCGATGCAGATTCCAAAAATGGTGTCGTCACTCTGACCGGTACCGTGTCTGAAGAATCCCACAAGGCTTTGGCCCAGGATACAGTGGCTGGCCTTCCCGGTGTCATCAGCGTAGATAATAAACTGGCTACCAAAGCTGAAGTCGCCGCCGAAAATGCGGATACCTGGATCGGCAGGAAAGTTAAGCTTGCACTCCTATTCCACCGCAACGTCAACTTTGGCAATACAACAGTAGAGGTGAAAGACTCCATAGTTACGCTTAAAGGCGAAGCTTCGAGCGTTGGACAGAAGGAACTTACAGCTGAATACGCTAAAGATATAGAAGGCGTAAAAGCTGTTAAAAATGAAATGACAGTTAAAGCGTCTCCGGAAAAAGCCGAGAGGACCGAAGGCGAGAAAATTGACGACGCATCAGTTACAGCCCAGGTTAAAGCGGCACTGAATACCCATCGTTCAACCAGCGCCCTGAAGACTAAGGTAGAAACACGTAATGGCGTGGTTACTCTGACCGGCATAGCCAAGAACGATGCTGAGAAGTCCCTGGTAACCAAACTGGTCACCGACATCCAGGGTGTTACAAGCGTGAATAACCTGATGACAGTTGAAGTAGTCAAAACCAAATAACTTGACGCATTGTTTCCGGCGGGTGCGTGCTCCCGCACCAGCCGGGGGCAAAGCCAGAAAAACTAACGGAGAACTAAAATGAGTGTAGGAACGGTATTGTTGATTGTCTTGATTCTGATTCTTGCGGGCGCGTTGCCCACTTGGCCCCACAGCAAGAACTGGGGGTACTATCCAAGCAGCGGGCTTGGATTCGTGGTCATAATTCTAATCATACTCATTCTTATGGGTCGGATCTAGATGTAGCTGAGACGGAAATTTAAAAGGAGTTTATATAATGAAAGGTTCAGTAGAAGTAACGAAGGGTCGCATTGAGGAAGCGGCTGGCGTATTGAGCGGCAGCGAAAAACTGCGCGGAAAGGGCCAGAAGGATCAAGTCGTGGGTTACATTAAACAAATCGGCGAAAATGGTGCCCGCAAAGCCAGGGAGTTCGCCGATAAAATCGTGGATAACGCGATAACTGTCGCACAAAAGGAGAAGAGGTCATGAAAATGAATATGGTGAGGGTCTTGGGTGTTTTGGCTGTTGCCGGAGCTGTTACTTTGGCGGGGTGTGGTGATTCGTCCGGGGTTGCTGAGAAAACCGGCGCTGCGGTGGATAAGGCCGCTAATAACACGGCGGAAGCGGCTACTACCGTAGCGGATAAAACCACCGAGGCCGCAAAGAAAACTGCAACTGCAGCAAAGGAGGGTGCAGGAAAGGCGGTTGAGAAGACCGGGGAAGCCCTGGAAAAAGCAGGAACTGCCGTTCAGAAGACCGGTGCGGACATGAAGAAGTAGAAAGACATTTCGGTGAATCCAGAATAAGGTTTTGCCGAGGATACGTTAACAATATGGGAATGATCCCAAAAAAAGGAGAGTGAATGATGAAGTTATTGCCGGCGGATGTTGGAAAAAGAGTGAGGTTTGAATTATCTGCGAAACCTGGGAGCAAAGTGTTTGTTGCCGGATCGTTCAACAAATGGAACCCGACAGAGAATCCCTTGAAGGATAATCCGGACAGCGGACATTATAAAGGGGTTCTGCTTGTTCCTGCGGGTGCACATGAGTACAAGTTTGTTGTAAACGGTATATGGACCGTGGATCCGAAGTGCACGGACTGGATCGAGAACGCCTATGGTTCCATGAACAGTGTTCTCCGAGTTTGAACCGCATGAGATTATTTCCGCAATTAAAACAAGTGTGTCAAATGAGTATTAAAAAGTCAACAAGGAGAAACACGCAATGAAGAAGTCTATGAAGAAAATACTATTATGTTTGGCGGTAGCCGTGGTTTCGACTGCTGTCATGGCCGAAACAAAACCATTTAACTTCAGCCTTACTCCGGATGTCGCAGTCTATCCCAGGACAGATACGATCGAGGGATTTACTGCCAGTGTGTGGGGTGAAAACCAGCAGACATCCCTGGCTCTGGGAATTGCAAATGGAACCATCGGGGACAGTGCGGGGCTGAACTGGGGTTTCATACTTAACTATGCGGACAAGTATAAAGGCATCCAGTGGGCGGCGATCAACTATACCAAGGAAAGCTTCCTCGGATGGCAATCCGGACTTATCGACTATACCAAGGGAACCATGATGGGGTTGCAGGCCGGTGCAGTTAATTACGCGGGTTGTGTGACGGGGCTAGAGTTCGGATTAGTCAACTATGCTGAGGATGTGGATTCCGGACTCCAGATCGGAATCGTTAATATCGTCCGTAACAACAAAGGTTGGTTCAGTGATTTCCCGAACAGTTTGGCGCCGGTGATGATTCTCGCCAACTGGTGATTACCGAGGATGACTGTACCATCCGCAAACAATGTAATTTCTGGGTGAAAAGGAGAATAGAAAATGAAAAATATTACAAAAAGGCAATTTATAAACACTAAATTAATCAATTGTACAGTGAAGTGGAGTTTTATGATTCTAGCTGTGCTTGCAGTGTCTTTTGCTGCCGGCTGCCGTTTGTTTACTGTAGGAGGTTGAAGAACCGCTCTTTCAAAGTATAGGAATTTCAAAGTTTTGAACATTTAACATTCAACTTTGAACATCGAACATCGAATTGAAACTGAATTCATTCGATGTTGGAAGTTGGATGTTCAGTGTTCGATGTTCAAGTTTTCGGCCCCTGGCCGCCTAATTAAAGTGGAAAGCCGAATAAAAGCACCACCGGCCGCTTGGATTCTCGGGTGTTAAAGCTCCCTGCCCCAATTGTTCAGACTGTGGGTCTCGGGATATTTTATAATTTTACCTATGAAAAGTAGCAATTTTCCTTTGCATTTTCATTTTTGGTAGCTAATTTGAATAAGTTCAAGCCGTAAACATTAAACTTAAGGAGGACGAAAGATGGCGAAAAAAACAGCAAACTCGAAATTCATGGCACCTGTGAATCCGAGCGAAGCACTGGCAGCAATCGTAGGGGCAAAACCTCTTCCGAGAACTGAAGTTACCAAGAAGCTCTGGGCCTATATCAAGAAGAATAATCTTCAGGACAAGAAGGATAAACGCTGCATCAATGCTGATGATAAGCTTAAACCTATCTTCAAGAAAGCACAAGTTACAATGTTTGAAATGACCAAGCTTGTTAGCAAGCATCTTTCTGCATAAGCCTGAGCTTTATTTCCCTTTTAACGGAGCCGTTCATCGGCTCCGTTATTTTTTGTACGGATAAAGGGGAGAGGTTACTTGATTTCCCTCTTCTCGCCGAAGGGATAGGGGAGAATCTTAGAAATGTCATCGTTTTCAGAGTCAATCAGACATTTGCCTACGGAGTAGGCGTAACGGAAGTTCTGCATCGTCATTGCAGACAAAAATATCATTGAGGCCGTGTGTCTTAAAATCATGCTGTTTGTCCATGTTTCAAAATGGGAATAGTTTTTAACAATACATGTCATCCAGTCCTTTGAGGGAAAAAGCATCTGCCCTTCGCTGTCGCAAAGCCCGAATCCAAGTGGAGTATTGACAATCTTGCCCTTGAACCCATGGAATTCACCTGCGAGTTTCGCAATTGAACAGAGCATGAAATCAGCTCCTACTGTCTCGTCTATTATGGCGCCGATGCAGAAATTTTCTGGAAAAAAGTCTTCGGCGTCCGGTGTTTTATATCCGATTTCCTTCATCATCTTGCCTATTTTTTTCAGGGAATCCGGCTGCCATTCTGATGTTGACGACAAGAACTGGCCCCAGTTCTTGTAGATTTCACCCATATTGTCCTGATCAAACCACTGCATGTGTATTTCAGCAAATCCCTCAAGAAGATCGGTGTCACTGTTTTTCAGCTTGGCTGCAAAAGACGTCCTCTTGTCCCTGTATTTTTTTACCGCCTGCATCTGATGGGCGTGTTTGCGGATTTTTCCGGTGCTGCTTTCCTGGAGGACCGAGATCACGGAATTTATTTTCTTATCCATTGAAAGAAGTTCGGCCATGGCCTGGGTGACGGTCTGGGAATCTTCGTCTTCCAGAAGTTTTACAAGAGATTTAAGTTTATTGTTTTTCATTTTTAAAGTGGATTTATTTTATTGTTTTTTCGGGGAATTTGCCGGTAAGGGCCATCTTAGCAATATCAGTGGCGTCCGATGGAAATGAAGCATTGATCATCCATCTTAGGAAATCAGGGTTGTTTACTGTGATTTCCTTAAGTGGAGTACCTTCGTTCTTCCCGAATCCAACCACCACCTTGTCTCCCTGCCATTTGAATTTGCCGGTGTTATCAAGCCATTCAGGTTTTCTGTTATTGCAGAATTCGTGAAGCTCGTCGACGGTTTTCGGTAGATCCTGGTATTTTTTAAACTCCCCTTCGAATATCTCAATCGTTGCAAGCACGTCGGCCTCTGCGCTATGTGCTTTTATCATGTCTTTACCACAGAAGAATTTATATGCCGCACTCAGATTGCGAGGTTCGCGTTTGTGGAATATTGTCTGGACATCAATGATTTTTCTGCCTTCTATGGAGAATGTGAGCCCAGATCTGCGGAATTCCTCCGCCAGAACAGGAATATCGAAGTTTTGAATATTGTACCCGGATAAATCACAGTTCTCGAAGAAAAGCAGAAGTGAAGATGAAATCGACTTGAACTTGGGTTCGTTTGCAACATCGGAGTCTTTGATTCCGTGAATGGCGGTCGCCTCCGGTGGAATTGGCCTTTCAGGATTTATTCTACGGGTTTTAACATCCATGCTGCCGTCTGGCATTATCTTGGCGGCAGAAATTTCAACTATCCTGTCGTTTTTTATATTGATGCCTGTGGTCTCCAAGTCAAAGAAGATAATAGGTCTTTCAAGTTTGAGTCCAGGTATGTCCATTTTTTGCTTTCTGTTTGTTAAAGGGAAATTACTGTTTGTCGATATTTTCAATTTTATGTTTAATGTACGGATACTCAGGGGCGGCCACTCCACCGCTTATAATCAGTTTCATCCCGTCACTGACGTTCATTTCAAGGAATATGCAGTCTTCCCTCGGTATGAAAATAAGATATCCTGATGTCGGTGGAGCGAATGGCATAAATACGGATATCATCTTTTTTCCGGTTTTTTCCGACAATTCATTTACGCCCTTGTTTTCATTTGTAAGAAATCCTATCGTATACAACCCCTTCCTTGGGAATTCAACAAGAACAACCTGCCTGAACATGCCGTTTCCGCCTTTGATGGCATCAACAACCTGCTTGGCGGTGGAATATACCGTACTTAAGATAGGTATTTCAAGAATTCCCTTTTCAAAGGCATCCATCAATCTTTTTCCAAGCGTCCACTTTGCAACTTGCCCCACAATGAAAAGGAAAGTAAGTGTGACGATGATGGAAAATCCGCGTATTGTGAGCTCAAACCAAAACTTGTCTTCCAGCCCGGAGAGGTGGAACTGGCTCATTATCGGTTCAGACCATTTTGTGATCAGATTAAAAAATATAAATACAAGCCATATCGTTACAGCCAAGGGAATAACAATAAAAATACCGGCAATGATCCGGCTCTGGATCACAGGCATAACTGAGTTTTTAAATCTATCAAGCATGTACTTCTTTCCTCTATCGGTGAAATGAGCCCGTTAATATGGTAATGAGATGGGTATCATTCAAGTTTTGTTCAGCTCTATATTGAATTTATGTGTTCTGGGAAAATAACGCTGAAATCAAAGGATTTGCAGAGTTCTGAAAGCACTTTATTTTCCAGACCTCTCATCCTTTTCCTATCAGGTGGAGTTAAATCGTCTTCTCCGGAGATATGAAGGATTCCATGAACTATATATAGGGCTATTTCATCATGAAACTTTTTTTTCAGCCTTTTTGCGACCAGGCTGGCAGTATCTGTACATATGAATAATTCAGCATTGACATCATCCGGGCATGGATCATCCTGAGTCCTGTAATCAAAGGAAATCACGTCGGTTGTCCCTTCATGTCCGACAAATTCCTTATTGATCCGGCAGATTGTCTTTGAATCAACAAAATTGACGGCTATGCTGAAATCAGGATTATCATCGAGAAGACCGCATATCTCGCAGGCCTTTCCAATCATCCTATTCATTAACTTCCTTGCCGGAGGAGGATACTGTCTTTGCTGCCTTGAAAAGATCACCTTCATAATCTTCCTCTCTTTCATCATCTTTAGGATATGTCACACGACCATGCATCATGGTGGTGAGTGTTTTTACGAACGACTGACGGATTTTTGCCAGTTCTCCAAATGTGAGCTCTGCATCGTTTAACTGTCCGTCCCTTATTCTTTTCCTGAATATCTCCCACACAAGGGCGTCTATCTTCGCCGGTGAAGGCTTCTGAAGAGTTCTGGATGCGGCTTCACATGAATCCGCCAGGCTGACAATCACCACTTCTTTTTCCCGGGGCAGGGGACCGGGATATTTGTAGTCAATTTCAGCGACATCGGAATCGGATTCGCGCCCCTCGCTAACTGCGCGCTGGTAAAAATACATGACTAGATCGGTTCCATGGTGCTGTTCTATCGCATCCCTTATTATTTTCCTAAGCTTATATTTGATTGCTATATCCACTCCGTCCTTAACATGATTGAGTATCACGATGCTGCTCATCCTCGGATTAAGGTCATCGTGCTTGCTGTCTTCACCTATATTGTTTTCAATGAAATATTCCGGAGTTGTAAGCTTGCCTATGTCGTGGAACAGGGCGCAAACCCTCGCCTCAATGGGGTTGGCCCCAATATCCTGGGCGGCATGTTCTGCAAGGGTTGACACTACCAGACTGTGGTGATATGTGCCCGGAGCCTCAAGCTGAAGCCTTTTAAGAAGGGGATGGTTGTAATCGCACAGGATGAGAAGGCTCATGTCGGTGCTTATCTGAAATATCGGTTCAAGGATGAAAATAAGAAACATTGATATGGCGGTCACAATTATTCCGTTCGCTATGCTGAAGAAAAAAGAAAAGACCAGAAGATCCGGCTTTTCACCGAGATTCATGAAATGCACCATTTCAATCAAGGGAAGAATAAGTGAGACGGCCAGAGCTCCCCTCAGGAAGAAACTTCTGTAATTTGAGGAATGCCTTACCGCTATTCCGGCAATAATGCTTACAATCATGCCGCTCAGCAGAATATGGAAGGAGCTGTTCATCTGGAATGAGGCTATAAGTGAAACGAAAAGACCGGCATACACGCCTGCGCGGAGCCCTATCATCACCGAGAGGATTATTGATGCCATTGCCAACGGGAGCAGAGATGAAATGAGAACTGGAGAAAGATTGAATGCCGATCCGATGACATTGAAAAGTTTCAACGACACCGTATTCAAAATAAGATTGATTGCGACAACCGTCCCTATCAGTGCGATTTTCTGATTGCTTTTCACTACTTCTGGATGGATATGATAAAGATAGATTCCGCTTATAATCATCAGAAGCAGGCACATTGATGCCGACTGTATCAAATTCCTCCATAAGCTGATGAATCCGTTCCTGCTTTCGCTTTCCTCCCTGTAGGCCAGAAACCTCTGAATATTCTCCCTGTCGACAAGTTTCCCCTTTTCAATTATCACATCTCCTCTTTTG
The DNA here is from genome assembly GCA_964540865.1 of uncultured Victivallis sp. Lineage (GTDB taxonomy): Bacteria > Verrucomicrobiota > Lentisphaeria > Victivallales > GWF2-50-93 > GWF2-50-93. Next base: position 14,152 of record CAZION010000030.1, on the reverse strand, counting down.
ACCTCAACCTTCAGTGGTGCTACAGATTCTCCGGCATTTTTCCGCATCTGGTCGGTAAGATCGGAGTCATATTTGAGATTTACACAGATTATTTTCGAGGATACAGCTTTAATAGCCTGTTCAAATGATCTTCTGTTTTCAGGGGAATAATATTTTGCAATATTTTTTGCAACTTCAGATATGGCATCGGACGGTGTCAGGATATCAGAAGACTTGACTGGTTTCTTTCTCAACCTGCCCTTTTCGTCAACAATCCTGAGGAAAAAAAGCTGCTTATATTCAAATTCCTTCTGATCTATGATTCCCCTGCTTAGGACAGACTCTATTTCATTCATGAACAGTTTCCGTTTTTCCGGTGTCTGAAGGACTAGGGAGAGTGAGTTTGTCATTTCATTTGAAAGGGAGGAAACAATTATGGATGCCTTGCTGTCTGGGTTTAAGATATAGGACTCAGCGTCTTTCATTGATGCCCTCTTTGCGAATTCCTCAAAGAATTCAGAGGTCAGGTTCAGCAGGGATTCGGTCAGCTGCGCATCAATCTTGTAGATGACAGGTTCTTCACTGACAGCATTTTCGCGTTTAATTCTTGTTTTTTCAGAGTCTATATATGAGAAGTCGAAATCGGAGAAGACGGTGGAGGTTGCCTGCTGCTTTTCCACAAATGAAATTGAAAGATCCTCGTTGTTCGGGAAAAGCATTACGCCTACACACACAACCCAGACTGCCAACAGGATGAAAATCCAGATGATTTTGGATTTTTCAAAGACGGTTCCAAGCGTCTCCCCCTGCTTCATCCTTTTCCTTGTCTGAAGCAATCCTTTTTTCTCAAGCTCACGACGCTTGAACCTATTGAAAACATTATCTTTTAAGTAGGAGAACATTTGTTAATCCATATCGGGGGAGATTTGATGCTATCTCGACCTTGATGATCTCTTTTTGGAAATCATCCTGTCTTCTGAATAAGCGTTTATTATCTTTTCTATCAGCGCATGCCGGACAACATCTTTGGAACTGAAGTGGCAGAAAGAAATGTCAGGGATATCTTTAAGAACCTTGTTTGCATGGACAAGTCCTGATTCCTGATTTTGTTCGAGATCAGTTTGGGACGGGTCTCCGGTTATTACACAACAAGAATCAAACCCGAGTCTTGTCAGGAACATGAGCATCTGATCCCTGCTTGTATTCTGAGCCTCGTCAAGAATTACAAATGAATGATTCAAAGTCCTTCCACGCATAAATGCAAGGGGGGCAACTTCTATAATGTTCTTACCCATCAGAGCACTGACCTCATCGAATTCGAGCATTTCATAAAGGGCGTCATAAAGCGGTCTAAGATACGGAAGGATTTTCTCTTCAAGATTGCCCGGTAGGAATCCAAGGTTCTCTCCCGCCTCCCTTGCGGGTCTTGTCAGAACTATCCGGCTATATTTACCGGATAGGAATTCGGAAACGGCCATTGCCATAGCCAGATAGGTTTTGCCTGTGCCTGCCGGACCTACCCCGAATACTATGTCTTTCTCCCTGATGGATTGGATATATTTAAGTTGAGCCAAGGTCCTGGGTATGATTTCAGGCTTCTTCCTCCCTACTTTTATCTTGGAGGAAAAGAGATTATGTATCTCTTTTTCACGGTGGTGGCGGTATGCGGAAATAAGTTGCTCAAAATCGAGCTGCAGAAGGGGTCTCCCTCCCTCATTGTAGAGTCGGATAAGTTCCTTGATGAAAGAGGATGTCCTTGAAAGGGCAGATGAATTCTGGGAGATTATTTTTACCCAGAGATCCCTGGAAGCAACACGAACATCAAGCTCATTTTCGATAAGCTTGAAGTTCCTGGAGGTGTCTCCGGCAAAAACTGAACTCAGGGCTTCCGCCCCGTCAAAATAAAAAATTTCCTCTTCTGCCATTTTATGAGAGACTGGGTTTTACTGGGCCGGAATATTTATTTTCATTCCGACTTTCAGCTTCCCGGCATCTGAAATCTTATCCTTGTTAGCGTCCAGGATAACATTCCATTTGCTTGACTTTCCATATACTTTTTTGGCGATGACAGAGAGAGTGTCGCCTTTCTGGATGGTATAAGTCTGTGCTTCAACTTTCTTCTTTTCCACCGCCTGTACTGGAACTGGAGCAACAGGAGGAAGAGGAGCCGGAGTCTGCTCAACAGGAACTAAGAGGGGTGGAACAGGCTGTTGATCCTGGATGATGACAGTTTCTCCAAGGCCTGTTATGCCGCTCGAGTTCGGCGGAACGGTTCTTGGGGGTTTCCATTCAGAATAGGAGGAACCTATATATTCCGCCCACTGAGACTCTGCCGGACTGTACGGCGTCTGTGAAAGTTCGGTGGTTGTGCATCCGGAAACGATCGTCAATAGAGCGCCTGCAGCACATAATAAACTAATTCTTGTCTTCATGATTAATAACCTTTCTTCTATATAAGTATCGTTGTAATATAAATCAGTTTGTGATAGATCGCAAGATCAAAACCGCATTGTGTCCTCCGAAACCGAGATTTATATTAACGGCAGTCTTGATTTTTCTTTCGACCGCCTTGTTCGGAGTATAGTTTAGATCGCATTCAGGATCAGGATTTTCAAGGTTGATTGTAGGGGGGATTATGCCGTTTTTAAGGGCCAATGCACAGACTATGGTTTCAAGCCCGCCTGCAGCTCCCAAAGCGTGTCCGGTCATGCCCTTCGTGCTGCTTACATTTAATTTATAGGCGTGTTGACCGAAAGTCGACTTGATTGCAGCAGTTTCAAACTTATCATTGAGTGGGGTACTTGTTCCATGCGCATTTATATAATCAATATCTTCGGGATTCAGTTTTGCATGTCCAAGAGCCATTTTTATCGCCATGGCTGCACCTGCCCCGCCGGGAGCGGGTGAAGTGATGTGATAGGCATCGGCTGTGGCGCCGTAACCCACAACTTCGGCAATGATATTTGCGCCTCTTTTTTTGGCATGTTCAAGTTCTTCGAGCACTAGAACTCCAGAACCTTCACCCATTACGAAGCCATCACGTTCGGCGTCAAATGGCCGGCTTGCCCTCAGGGGCTCATCGTTTCTCTCACTCATCGCCCTCATTGAACAGAATCCTGCGAATCCGATCGGAGAAACCGTAGCCTCAGCGCCGCCGGTAATCATGATTTCGGCGTCACCGCGCTTGATAATCCAGAAAGACTCACCTATTGAATGGCATGCAGTTGCGCAGGCGCTTACAATTCCGAAATTAGGGCCTTGGGCTCCATAACGCATTGATATTGCGCCGGATGCCATATCTCCTATAAGCATTGGTATAAGGAGGGGGGAGCTTTTTTCGGGACCTCTGTTGTATAGGATATTGCATTGCTGCTCAAAGGTCTGCATCCCTCCGATTCCGCTGCCTACTATTACCCCGACTCCGGCAGGGTTAATCCCTTCAAGCTTCGGAGATAATCCGGCATTATTGATAGCTTCATCGGAGGCGGCGATCGCATAATGGCAGAACATGTCGAGGCGTCTCGCCTCTTTTTCCGACATATAGTTGATTACATTGAAGTTCTTAACTTCGCCGGCGATCCTTGTACGGTAACGGGTCGTATCAAAACGTGTTACTGGAGCGATGCCAGAACGGCCGTTAACAATAGAATCCCAGAATTCCTTCACGCTGTTGCCTACGGAGGAGATTATTCCAGTTCCGGTGATTACTACCCGCCTATCGTTCATTTTAGCCTCATAACCTTTAAGCTTTGGAAAAAAAGGGGCCACTTCTCAATGGAGAAATGACCCTTTTTTAATACTTATTCCATTATCCCTGCTGATTGTGCCCTTCAATGTATTTGATGGCGTCACCAACGTTTGTCAGTTTTTCAGCATCTTCATCTGGGATATCTGCACCAAATTCTTCCTCGAGAGCCATGACCAGTTCAACTTGGTCAAGTGAATCTGCGCCTAAATCTTCAATGAATTTCGCTTCTGGTGTTACCTGATCTGGAGAAACTCCGAGCTGCTGCACCACAATTTCCTTTACTTTGTCAGCTATTGAAGCCATTAAATCGCCTCCTGTTTTAGATTAATTTTTACAGTTTACTATATTAAAAATCGAAACGTCCCATTAAAATGCATTTAAAAATTTTAAATTCAAACGCAAATTAATAAAACCCCGAAAAGTTTTTACATCAGAAGCCCACCGTCAACATTAATTACTTGGCCTGTAATGTAGTCCGAATCTGGAGAACTCAGGAAATACACAGCCTTTGCAACGTCTTCCGGTGTTCCCTGACGTTTCATGGGTGTGACCAGCAAAAAGGCCTGGGTTGCCTGTTCCGGAAGATTCTTTGTCATGTCAGTCATGATATATCCCGGAGCAACGGCGTTGGCGGTTATATTCCTTGTTGCAACTTCCTTGGCGGTGGTCTTTGTAAGCCCGATGACGCCGGCTTTGGATGCCGAGTAATTCGCCTGACCTGCATTTCCCATCCTGCCCACAACTGAGGCCACATTCACTATTTTTCCGTACTGGGCCTTCATCATCGGGCGAAGTACAGCTTTTGTAAAATTGAACGTACCCTTGAGATTTACGCTGATGACTGCATCCCACTGCTCCTCACTCATTCTCAATATAAGGGTGTCTTTTGTAATCCCGGCGTTATTTACCAGAATATCGACTTTTCCGAATTTTTCAATGGTGGCCTTAACCGCCGCTTCGGCATCCTCGTATTTAGTCACGTTTGCGCCAAGGGCGATTGCATCGACTCCCTTCTGACGGAATTCTTCTGCGGTCTGTTCGGCAACTTCCTTCATAATGTCGACGATTGCCAGGGATGCCCCTTCTTCCGCAAATCTTGTGCAGATAGCTTTCCCGATACCTCTTGCCCCGCCTGTTACAAGCGCGACTTTTCCTTTAAGTCTCTGTGATTCCATAATTCACCCTTGGTTTGGTTATTGGATGATTTCAATATCTGAATTTTATGAAAAGGATTGCAAAACTAACATCATTTGAAAAAAAATCCATCTTCTAATGATGATTTTTTACTAAAGAGTATGAATTTAGGCCTTGCTTTATTAGCTCAGCAGAAATTTTTCAGGCTGTCGATGCTGTTGATATTGAAGGTTGCGACATTCGCACTGATTCTCTTCACAAGACCGGTCAGGACATTGCCCGGCCCGAATTCAATTACCGTGTCGGCGCCGCTGGCAAGTATTGATTTCACGCAGTCCTCCCATTTGACGCTTCCGGCAACCTGGCTTACTAGATTATTGCGAATCTCGCAGACGTTGCTCACGCAGGTTCCGACATAATTCTGAGCGACCGGTATCACCGGGGTCTTCATCGGAATTCCTTCAAGTACTCCTTTCAAAGCGTCTCCGGCATCTTTCATCATCCTTGAATGGTAGGCGCCTGCGACCTTTAGGGGAATGACTTTCCTGAATCCCTTTTCCTTAAGGACGGCAACCGCCTTTGTGACTTGTTCCTCAGCTCCGCTTATCACGACCTGGCCTGGACAGTTAAGGTTGGCGACGTCTATGCCGCATTCCGCGCAGACCTGTCCTATTATGGCAATATCTCCGCCGAGAATGGTCGCCATTCCACCTTTGGCTTTTTTGCAGCACTCATCCATAAGCTTGCCACGCTTTGCAACGAGACGTAGTCCGTCAGCAAAACTGAAAACTTCCGCGGAATAAAGGGCTGCAAATTCACCGAGGCTCAATCCGGCCGATGCAAGTGCTTTGATTTCAGGTTTCTTTTCTGCGAAAGCCGCAAGGCATGCCACGCTCATTGTGTAGATGGAAGGCTGGCATATTTTACTTTCAGTGAGCTTTGATTCGGGCCCGTTGAAACAGACCTCGGAGACAGACCATCCGAGAACGGAATCAGCTTCCTTGAATATTGATGCCGCTGCGGGACTGTTTTCAAACAGATCTTTTCCCATTCCCACTGACTGCGCGCCCTGTCCTGAAAATACAAATACTGGTTTCATATATTGTGTAAGCCACCCGTTAATTGTTAATATTTATTCGGTTGAGAGGTCATGGATACAAAGGCCGTTACAGATACATCAAAACTTTTAAAAATCAAATTATTTTTAACCTTGACATATGTGATGTTTTTTGATATAATGAGAGTGTGGGAAAGAGAGTGAAGTTCATTGAAATATCATGTATGCAGAGACTGATCCCGACCGATCACATATTTCAAAATTCATAACTTTGAGTATTCCTGTCGGATCGACGGTCTTTGCTTTATATATCGCCGGATGAAGTTGTCTTCATCCGGCATTTTTTTTATTTTTTATTCCAGGGCAGCTGCCATTTGCCTTCTTCGAACAGTCCGTTGAGGGCGACGCAGATTCCAGAGTACTCCCCGATTTCATTTCCAAGGGAGGTGGGCTGGATTTTCATGGCATCTATCATTTCCTTCCAGCAGAACTGAGGGAGGTGCTTGTTTATGGGATCCAGAAGCAATTCTTTCGCATGGCTGGCGATTGTACCGAGCACAATCATTTCAGGGTTGAAAGTATTTCCAAGGATTCCTATGGCCTGGGCATTTCTCATGCATATTTCATCCCAGAGGTCCAAGGCATATCCGTTTTTGTCTTTAACAGCCTCGAGCAGGGCTGGATAACCGAGCTTTTCAATTTTCCCGTCAACATATTTGATTATAGGATGATCCGGCTGATCGGCAATTTCCCTCTGCATCCTCTGTGATATAGCCCTTCCTCCGCAGAATGCCTCGTAACAGCCCCTGAGTCCGCAGTTGCATACCGGCCCCTTCGGATCAAGGACCATGTGCCCGATCTCCCCGGCCGTGAAACTTGCACCTTGAACCAGGTGTCCATTTGCAATTATTCCGCCACCTATACCGGTGCTCATGGTGAGGTAGATGAGATGACTGCATCCTTTTCCGGCACCGAAAAGCCATTCCGCTAGAACTCCGGCATTTGCATCGTTGTCGAAATAGGCTTTGACTCCCATTTTTTCCGACAGGTAATCCCTGACCGGAACGTTGACCCATTTCTTCATGTTGCATGGAGATATTGTGCCTTTTGGAATATCCATGGGACCGGGTGCGCCGATTCCGATGGCGGTGAGATCGGAACTTTTAAATCCGTTTGACTTTAGCATTTCATTGCCGGCAAGGACCATTTCACCAAGTACGTCCTCGGGTGCGCGATTCTCACTTTTTATCCGTTTGGATGATATTATCTTGCCGTCACCGGTACCGAGGGCCGCCGCTATTTTTGTTCCCCCGATGTCAAAGCCGATAGCTAGAATATCTTTCTTCATTTCAATTATTCCCCTTAAATGTTTTCGCGATATTGATTTCCGTGCTGAAAAATGTATTAATTAAGCTATTTTAAACTATAACAGTATTTGCTGTTCTAATCAAATTAACAGGGAGAAGTATATATGCCGCCGACAGATGTTGTGACCGTGACGATGAATTCAGGCTCAGGAATCTATTACGCCTGGGTGCATTGCGACACGGTTGGAAAGCTTGTTGTCCTACTCCTTTTCCTGGGTTCGATAGTTACATGGACCATCATGATTGAAAAGGGGATTTCTCTTTACCGCGCCAAGAAGGCAACCATGCTTTTCATATATCTTTTCAGGGAGAAAAAATATCCCCTGTCACTCATGAAGAAATCAGAGCAGATCAAAAGTCCGGTGTCCAAGGTCTATCAGAACGGAGCCCAGGAGCTTCTGACCTTCTATGAATTGCCTCCAGAATTCGCCGAACTCTACGGTACGTCAAAGCATCCGCATCAGAAACTGACAACCGCGCAGATCGAAACCGTCAGAAGCAGTCTTGAACGCGGCGTAACCGATCAGGTTCTTCTGCTTGAAGACAAACTTGGAGTTCTTGCAACAGCTGTAAGCGCCAGCCCTTTCTTCGGACTATTCGGTACGGTGTGGGGGATTACCATGGCCTTCGCCGCTCTTGCCGTGCAGGGAAGGGCCGACATGTCGGCCCTCGCACCCGGCGTCAGCGGTGCGCTTATCACCACAATCGTCGGACTCCTCGTCGCAATCCCATCACTTATCGGGTACAACCTCATCACGGTCACCATTCGCAGGATAACGGTCAGCATGGACAACTTTGTTGAGGAATTCATGGCCAAGGTCAAACTCGAACAGTATGAACAATAGGGGATTTGAAGAATGCCAAAACCGGGCAAGAGATCGCAGCTTGAAATGGTCAACCAGATCAACATGACCCCCATGGTCGATTTGGTTCTCGTGCTTCTGATTATTTTCATGATAACCGCACCGTTGCTTGAATACAGCATCGATGTGTCACCCCCTAAAATGAACGCCGACAAGATTCCCGAAGACAACACGAAGGTGGTAAGCCTCAGCAAAAAAGGCGTAATTATGTTCAACAAGGAGAATGTCTCGCCTAAAGCCCTTACCGAAAAACTTGACATGATGAGGAAGCTCAACCCGAAACTCACCGTCCTGATCAGGGCCGACGGAAGCCGCCAGTACAATGAAGTCATGGAAATAATGAAGGCAGTAAGAGGCGCTGGCATATTGACCGTGTCACTGGTGACGGAACAGGAAAAGTAATTTTCCGGGATTTAACTATATATAACTATGTGTCTTTGTACCTCTGTGTTTAGTTTAAATTTGGATTTATGATTATGGATCAAAGCATGTACAACCTGAACGAGGTTTACAATAACAATTCGGCGGAAAACCTGCTTGAAAAGTCTTTCCGTCGAAAAGTCTTTCTCACCGTTTCCATGGCTCATATCATTTTTATCATAGGCCCTTTTGTGTGGATGGGATTATGGACAAAATTTTATGATAAGACGCCTCCTCCAATGCAGGTCAGCCTGGTTAATCTCGTTCCTGCCGGAAAAATAACAGATGAGCTGCCCGGAGCCCCGAACAAACCTAAAGAGGACAAAAAGGAAAGCAAGAAAGAGGATAAGAAGGAAGCGCCTGTCGAAGATGAATCCACCGTCCCGGAACCGCCTGTAAAAGTCGACAAGAAGGTTCCAGTTGAGAAAACCGTTGAAAAACCGATAGAGAAGCCCGTTGAAAAGGAGACTGTTAAAGTTCCAACTGAAAAACCGGTGCCGGTAGTGAAAACAACTGAAAAGCCGGTTGAAAATCCAAAGAAATGGGAACCGAAGAAGCCTACGGAAATTGTAAAGTCAACTACGGTCGTCAAAGGGAAGAATCCGACGCCTGCAGCCCCGAAAATCAGTGGGAGCGATCTTGCCTCAAAACTTAAAAAAATCCAGAGTCAGTGCAAGATTACAGATACTGGAAATGGTGGCGGCAGCGGAGCCGGAGGTCCCGGCGCCCCTGGAGGAATCGGAGTGCCGAACGGAGTGGTAGGTGCAGTGCCATCGGGATATTATGAAACTGTTTCCGTCTATCTTTACAGTCTGTGGAAGGAGCCCGGTAAGCCCGAACTGAAAGGCTTGAAGCCGACGGTTACGCTGCACATCTCAATTGATGCTTCAGGCAATATTAAATCCGCTAAAATAGTCAAGAAAAGCAACAACCTTCCAATGGATTCCTCAGTCGAAGAACTTCTTTCCAAACTTAAAAAACTTCCACCTCCTCCTCAGGGCGCCCTTGAACTCGATATATCCCTCGAAATAGACGACAACCAGTAAATTTTTTAATTTAAAAGAATGAATTTTAAGGTAATATTGACTTTCACCTTCCTGTCGGCCCTCTCCATTTCCGGGTAGGGAGCTTCAAAAAACGAACCCAAGGAAAAAACAATCATGGAGATATCGTCTTATCTTGATGAAAAGCCCCTCGGCCCAGGACTCAGAATATCCGACAGGGATAAATGGGATAAATTGAAAGGCGTTGAGGCTTATAAGAACGTCTTAAAGAATGCCGCGGCCCTGCTGAAGAAGCCGATGCCCCCCACTTCAGATGAGCTTTACCTCGACTTTTCAAAGACGGGAAACCGTAGGAACTGGGAAAAGGTCTGGGAAAGCCGTCGTGGCAGGATAAAAATATTCACTATCGCGGAGTGCCTGGAAAACAAAGGGCGTTTCATCCCTGCGCTCGAGGAGGCGATCGGAGAGATCTGCAAGGAAAAAACATGGGTGATGCCGGCGCATGACAAGGGACTTGGGAATTTCGAAGGGAAAATCACTGAGATCGACTTGGGATCAAGCATGTTTGGACTTGAATTGGCAACATCATATTTTATTCTCGGATACAAGCTCGGCGCGAGTTGCCGGACTATGATAGAGGAAAATATCCGGAGGAGGATACTTACCCCGTTCAAGGATATGATCTCCGGAAAACAGAAGAAGGATTTTTGGATAACATACAATAACAACTGGAACGCCGTATGCCTCGGATGCGTGACCGCCACCGCTCTGACCATCTGTGATTCAAAGGAGGAGAGGTCGTTCTTCATTTCGCAAGCCATCAAATACTCCCCATGCTTCCTGAGCGGTTTTACGGATGACGGTTATTGCAGCGAGGGGCTCGGCTACTGGAGCTACGGGTTCAGACATTATGCCATCCTTGCCGAAAGCATCCTGAAAGCGACCCATGGGAAAATCAATCTTTTCAATGACCGGAAGACAATGGTGATCTCTGATTTTTCATCCAAAATCCAGATAATTAACGGAGTATTTCCCGCATTCGCTGACTGCGATGTCAAAGCCAAAGCAATGTCATCCATAGTGGAATACCTTTCATACAGATATGGGAAGTCATTTGGTGAATATGATAATTTCAACGCTGAGGGTGACTTGTTCTATTCCATGGTGACCTCATTTCCGGATAAGGCTGAAACAATGCAGCTCCAGGAGGAGGAAAATTATGATCTCAGAACCTGGTTTGATAAGGCGGGAATACTTGTTTGCCGCCCCGGAAAAGGAAGTTCCTGCAAAATCGGTGTCGCACTCAAAGGAGGACACAACGGGGAGCATCACAACCATAATGATGTCGGATCATATGTGATTGCGCTCGGAAATGAGCCTATAATTTTGGATCCAGGAGCTGAAACATATACCTCCAGGACTTTCAGCAGCAAACGCTATGATAGCAATCTTCTCAATTCCTTCGGTCATCCGGTGCCGGTGGTGGCCGGACAGCTCCAGAAAATCGGAGAGGACGCCAATGCGAAAATCCTGAAGACGGAATTCACAGGTGACAGCGACACATTGGAGATGGATTTTTCTTCTGCATACCCTGTTAAGGAACTCAAATCCCTGAAACGCACCTTTGTATATTCGAGAAAAGAATACGGGTCATTGACAGTCACGGACGCGGTCATCTTTTCTTCACCATCAAACTTTGAGACTGCGATTGTCACACTTGGGACATTTGAGGTGAAATCGGATTCATCTCTGATAATAAGTTCAGGCACGGAGAAAATCCTGGCCGAATTTTATACGGATGCCGGTGAAATTGAAATTTACTCAACTGAAATAATAGAGGACAACCCAGGCAATATCAAACCTTTGAGAATTGGATTGAAATTCAAGAATCCAGTTGAAAAAGCAACGATCAAGGTGAAATACAGCCCGCTATAGGTAATACCCATATGCTAATTATCGAGAACATATAAAAGAAAGAAGTTTTCCATGTCTAAATATTTCCATCCGATCCTGACAGGTCTCTTGATCCTCGTTTCCATGAATCTAACTGCACAGGAAAAGAATGCCGATAAGACCGTGCCTGCCGGGATAACTGTCAAGCAGATAAAGATTCTGACGGTAGGGAACAGTTTTTCCGCCAATGCCACCAGATATCTCGATGATATTGCAAAGGCCTCGGGAAACTGCGAACTCGTGTTAGCTCATGCAGAGATTGGCGGATGTTCACTTGAAAGACACTGGAGCATGGCATGCAAAAACGATGCGGATCCGAAAGATCCCGAAGGCAAGCCTTATAAATTCAGTGGCAGGAAAGCCGGGCTCAAGGAAATACTTATGTCTGACAAATGGCAGTTCGTGACAATTCAGCAGGCCAGCCCACTCAGCTTCAAAATCGACAGTTACCGCCCATACGCTAAGAACCTTTATGACTATATCAAGAAACATGCCCCGGAGGCCGAAGTGGTCATACATCAGACTTGGGCATACCGTTCTGATGACAAGGAGACTTACAATGCAGGATTCAATTCCTTGAAAATGTATCAGCAGCTGACGGCGGCATATTACACGATCTCAAAAGAACTTGGATGCAGGGTGATTCCATCGGGAACCGCCTTCCAGATCGTGGGTGAAACGCCCGGATGGGAATTCAAACCGGATTCCAATTTCGATTACAGGAATCCGAAGTATCCCGATCTGCCTAAGGAAACCCATTCACTCCATAATGGATATGGATGGAGTACCGAGGGAGAAGTTAAAAAATTAGGGTTTGACACTCATCATGCGAACAGTGCCGGGAAATATCTTGCAGGTTGTGTCTGGTTCGAGTTTTTCTTTAGGGAAGACGTTAAAAAAATAAAATTCAAACCCCAGCACATGACCGATGCGGATGCGGTGTTCCTTAGGGATATAGCGCACAAGGTCGTCTCCGAAGGGATGAAACCGAAGGCGTCTGAATGACGGGGCGAACATGGCGATATCCGAGGCGCTTCACGCTCGGGATTGTGAACACCAAAAAGAGATATTCCCGCGACAACAGTTTTCTTGCATTTTGAAATCAGCTCTGTAATATGTTGCAACGGCTCATGGAGAGTTATCGTTACAGGTGTTTTTTACTGGAACAGGGAAAAATTGAACCTTGATAGTTCATCATAAGCGGCTTATATTCTTTACCATGATAAGAGAGCAACAACTGATTCACGATTATTTGCGCCGGATTGGACGCAATGGCGGTTTGAAAAGCAGACGTCGTCTATCGACGGCAGACGCGCGAGAAATGGTGCGCGTGCGTGAGGCGATACGGGCTTTCCGCAAATTTCACGCCCAATGTTTCTGGTATTTGCGCGAAGACATGACGGTGACCAGGGATACCATTCCCGAGATTGTCAGGGGACTGCGTCAAAATGGAGGGCGGGAAGGCTATCTTCTCGCAGAAAAACTATGCCGTTGACAGAGCTTCAGTCACAAGTGCTCCGTTGCATTGCCGCGAATCGAAGTCCGGACAGCTATCTGGCCGGAGTGACCGTGCTGCATCGGCATGAAAACAGTCCCCGGTTTTCCCAGGACTTTGATTTTTTCCATGACATCGAGGAAAGCGTTTTTCTCAATGCGGAAGCGGATGTTGCCACGTTGAAAGACGCCGGCTACACCTGTAACTGGCTGTTGCGGACACCCACGTTCCAGCGGGCAATTGTCGTGGCGAATGGACAACAGCTCAAGATGGAATGGGCCCAGGACAGCGCCTTTCGCTTTTTTCCGGTGGTGAAAGACGAGCGTTGCGGCTACCGACTCCATGACGCTGATGCCGCAGTGAATAAGCTGCTGGCTCTGGCCGGACGCCAGGAAGTCCGGGATTATGTGGACGTTTTGTATCTGAACAGGAGTTATCTTTCGCTGGGTGCAATGGCCTGGGCCGCCTGCGGCAAAGACCCCGGTTTCACGCCTTTATTCCTGCTTGAACAGGCGGCTCGACATTCTGCCTATACACAAACAGATGTCGATCAGTTGAGCTTGCGCGAGCCTATTGACCTGAAAATTCTGAAAAAAGAATGGTTACAGGCGCTGGAGGAAGCCAAGAAACTAATCGGTATACTTCCATCCGAGGACTTTGGGTGTCTGTATCTGAATCACGAACTTACCCCAGTAACACCATTGCCGAGCGATGATTCGTTCGGCACACTGCGAAGACACTGTGGGACAGTCCGTGGCGTCTGGCCAACCATGCTCTGAACCTAGCATCTCCTCAAGCCTCTTGGATGACTTTAGGGAACCTCTAAAAATTCGCATGTGGTCCGCCTAGGCGGACGGAAGATTTTTGAAAGCTCAAAAAGAATTTCTGAACGTAGGCGTATCGAGTAGATACGCCGAGAGAGGAACATTCTTTCTTGAGCCAAAAAGAACCGCAACCCGACTCGTCCCGGCGTAGCATCTCAGCAAAGCCGGAAGGGCGACAGATTCTTATGGATTTCGGCGTTGTCGCAAACACAGTCACAGCCCGCTACGGGGCTGCTCCTGGTATTTGCTCCTAGCCGTATCTCCATAATCTCCTGTCGCGCGCCATATGCCAATTTTTAGAGGTTCCC
>CAZION010000029.1:0-53501 GCA_964540865.1 uncultured Victivallis sp. | reverse complement strand
TCAACTGCTGACTCCACCTGTAACCAGCCTCAAAAACACCCAGCTTAACGGTTACTCGATTTTCACGTATAAGATAGATTTTTGAACGAAATATTGACGCCCAAAACATAAAACAAAGCGGTACAGGGGTACCGCTCCAAGGTCAGGCCGGAGCGCCTGACGTAAATACAAAAGAAAGATAAAGTATAGGCTTTTAACCAGGCCGCTTCATGTAATCCCGCTCCGCGAGATACTTGAGCGTTCGAATAGTCCGGTCTTCCGGCAATGCCTGACATACATATCTTAAACCCAAACAGTGATCTGGGTTTAATAAACGGGATTTCCAGAGCCCCCCTTGCCTCTTCCCGTCTTTGTGGTAGATTTACCGCCTTGCAAGGCAAGTCATCCGCAAAGTTTTTCCCCAGCTGGGGAAAAAGCAATAATCAACTAAAAAGAACGAGGAATAAAAAACATGTTGCAGGCACTTGATAAAAATCCGAAGTTCAAAGGTCGCAGAGGGCCGCTTGTATTGATGATTCTCGATGGAGTCGGCTACGGCAAATACAAAGATGGCGATGCCGTCCTTGCCGCAAATACGCCAGTGCTAGATAATCTGACATCATCCAACCCACACACCCGCCTCAAGGCACACGGGACAGCCGTAGGCCTTCCAAGCGATGCGGACATGGGCAACAGTGAAGTCGGCCACAACGCCATAGGCTGCGGCAGGGTTTTCTCCCAAGGCGCCATGCTTGTGAACGATGCAATCGCAACCGGAAGCATGTTCAAGGGCGCCGTCTGGAAGGAACTCGTATCGAACTGCCAGAAGAATAAATCAACACTTCACTTTATCGGACTTTTCTCAGACGGAAACGTGCACAGCCACATCGACCATTTAAAAGCAATGATCGAAGAGGCTAAGAAGGAAGGGATCAAGAAGATAAGGATCCACACGCTTCTTGACGGACGCGACGTTCCGGAGACTTCAGCCCTGGACTACATCGAACCGTTCGAGGCATATCTCAAGGAACTCAATGCCGAAGGTTGCGATTTCCGCATCGCCTCCGGTGGCGGGCGCATGGCGATCACAATGGACCGATACAACGCGAACTGGGACATGGTCCGCAAGGGCTGGGATGTCCATGTCCACGGCAAGGCCAGATATTTCAAAACCGCGAAAGACGCAGTCGAGACTTTCCGGACAGAAGCGAAGGTGATTGACCAGGATCTACCGCCATTCGTAATTTCAGACGACGGCAAAACTCCGATCGGCCCAGTGAAGGATGGGGATTCGGTCGTCTTCTTCAATTTCAGGGGAGACAGGGCTATTGAGATAACCGCCGCCTTCGAGGAGGACAAATTCGAAAGGTTCGACCGTGCGCCAAGACCCAATGTCGTCTATGCCGGAATGATGCAGTATGACGGGGATCTCAAGGTCCCTAAAAAATATCTCGTCGAGCCCCCGGCAATCGAGAGGACGATGGGCGAATATGTCGCTGCAACTGGGCTTACCCAGATGGCAATAAGCGAGACTCAGAAATTCGGGCATGTCACTTATTTCTTCAACGGCAACCGCTCCGGATATTTCAACAAGAAACTCGAAACCTATATCGAAATCCCTTCGGACATCGTTCCTTTCGAACAGCGTCCATGGATGAAGTGCGCGGAAATAACGGATAAGGTCTGCGAAGCGGTACTGAGCGGAAAATACAATTTCATCAGGCTTAACTACCCGAACGGCGACATGGTCGGACACACGGGAATCTATGATGCCGTCCTTGTTGCCATGGGCTCTCTTGACATCTGCATCGCAAGAGTCATGGAAGCCGTCAAGAAATCAGGAGGTATACTCCTGATAAGCGCCGATCATGGAAATGCCGACGACATGTATGAGCATGACGAGAAGACCGGAAAGTTGAAATTAGACAAGGCCGGACAGCCCCAGCGCAAGACGGCTCATTCCCTAAATCCGGTTCCATGCATCATCTATGATCCTGAGTCAAAAGGCGAATATGACAGCGTCCTAAACGAGGGACTTGGAATAAGCTCCCTTGCCGCGACATGCATAGATCTTCTCGGATATCGGGCCCCGGAAGATTACGACAAATCGGTTCTTAACTTTAAATAATTCGTGGTTTATATTTTTCAGTGTGTTCTGTAGTCATAAAACTATTTTTCAAGGAGTATTAAAATGATAAAAGTGATAGTTGCCGGCGCTGCCGGCCGAATGGGAAGGCGCCTTGTATCCTGCGTGCTTAGCTCAAAGGACATGAAACTCGTGGGCGCCACTGAATTTTCCGGTTGCCCGTTCATCGGGAAAGATGCAGGCATGCTAGCAGGACTCGACGTCTGCGGCGTTGAAATAAGTTCTGATATAAGACCGCTCCTTAAAAATGCGGATGCAGTAATTGATTTCAGCACCGGTCCAGTCATTGAAAATGCGAAACTCGCAACAGCAACCGGGGCAGTCATGGTCATCGGGACAACCGCCCTTTCCGAAAACGACAAGAGGACTCTTGCAAATCTCGCAAAAAAAGGCGGCCGCATCGTCCTCGCATCCAACATGAGCGTCGGCGTAAATCTTCTTTTCGATCTCTGTGCGAAAGTCGCAAAAGTCCTCGGAGAAGACTATGACGTTGAAATCGTTGAGATGCACCACAACAAAAAGAAGGACGCCCCGAGCGGAACCGCCGCCAGCCTCGCTGAAGCGATTGCGAAAGCCAGAGGCCTTACCTATGAAAAGAATGCTGTCCACGGACGGAAGGGGATTGTCGGCGAGAGGAAGAAAACCGAAATCGGAATACATGCGGTCCGCGGCGGCGATGTCGTCGGAGACCACACTGTCATCTTCGCAACAGAAGGCGAAAGAATAGAACTCGTCCACAAAGCCTCAAGCCGCGACACATTTGCGAAAGGCGCACTGAAAGCCGTACGCTTCCTCTCAAAGGCAAAGCCCGGCCTCTACAATATGCAGGATGTGCTGGGTTTGAAGTGAAACAAGGTGCGGCAACTTTTGTAACCACAGAACACGCTGAATACACAGAAAAAGATAAACCACGAAACACACTAATCACACGAAAAAGACAATTGTTAACTTTTTGCTTCGCAAAAACTTAACAATTGATTTTGTGAAAAACGTGCAAAAAAACAAGAATATGACGGATTGTATTACGGAATATCCTTCGACAAGCTCAGGACAGGTCCAATGTCCAAGTTAAGATTTTCTGGATTCAATTCCGTTGGATATTGGAAATTGAGTGTTGGATATTGGGTGTTCAAACTTTGAAATTCCTATACGTTTAATTAGGCGGCCAAGGCGCCGCAACTATCCCCTTATCGAAACATAGGGGGCATCCATAAGTCCGTATGGGAACTTGACGTATTCACTAGTCCATTTATCTTCCCTCTTGAACTCTCCAGGCCCTGTCCAGTTCGGATATTTCTCATTGTGATGCAGAGGGCCGAGAAGATTCCTTCTTGTACCTACGACTTCGATATCAACCTTATTTTTACCTTTGGCGACAAAATCAGTAATGTCAACCTCGAAAGGTCTCCATGCGATATTCCCGGCCTTTTTGCCGTTAACATACACTTTCACCAGCGCGCCTTTCCAGTCAGTAATTTCAAGTATAACCTTCTTCCCTTTAACAGCATTGATGTCCAGCTCCATGGAATATGTGATTGCACCGGAATAGCAAGGGAATCCCTGGTCACACCAGTCACCGACCTTCAATATTGTTGGGAGCTTTGTTATTATCGGAATTGTCCCTCCGCCCCACTTAAATCCGAATTCACCCGTGAAATACATGGCTTCAAGATTGTCCTTCTGCCCGTATCTGGCCGTGAGTACGAGTTCGTTCTTTCCTTTTTTCAGGATTCTTGCAGAGACAAGAATCCTCTTGAATGAATTGTCAATCCACCAACCTTCGCCCCCATCATACTTAAGCTCGCAGCCGTTGAGGAGGACCGAGAATTTCTCGGGCCTTTCCATTACAAGATGACATGGGCTGCTTGGAATGTCTTCTATTTCGAACGTATAGCGGAGTCCGACATTAACCTTCTTCGACTCTGATGTCTCCTTCAAAGTCCACGGTTGGCACATCGCTCCGCCGCGATGAGCCCATTTTACGGAATCACGAACCGCGTCATCTACTTTCAAGATGTCCTTCGCCTTCATCCATTCCCCGCCATCTATGGAATATTCGGGCACGTCTAGAGGGAATGCATTCGGCTCATCCCTGAAAATGGACATGACTCCGCATTTGATCTTCCGCCTGCTGCCGACCTCAGAGCCGACACGTTTTTTCAGAGACGCATCAGCCTTAGGCTCCACAACAAACAGCCTGCTTCCATAGCCGTAAAGCACGGTCTTCACCTTCACGCCGGAAGATGTCTTCTGCGCTTCGGCGAGAAAAACTTCACCGGTCTTCGCGTCCCATTCCTGAACCACACCGCTTGCTGGAATTTCAATCGTAATCTCCCCTGAATCCTCATTCTGAAGCGTATGGCAAATGAAAACTATCGTACGTCCAGATTTTTCTTTTCTCATCATATAAAGACATGGATTGTATTCCTTGCCATCCGATGTCTTAACCGAAATCCTCCTGATGCCATTGTCTTTTGAAACGGCATCTAGCAGGGATTCCCTGTTTAGAGGAATTTTTGCGGATTTCGCAACGAGCCCATTAATGCAGTCACATTTTTCAGCGTTGACAAATGATGGTGTCGGTTCCACGAAAATAACTTTCCCTCCGGCTTCTGCGAATTTCGCAAGCATCTCGCAGGTGCTCTTCCTCAGAGTATACGCGGGAGGAACGATAATCGTACTGTAAGAAGACTTAACAAGGTTAAACCTATCGTTTTTCACGGAGGCGTGACGTGCAAGAATGTCCTCGTCGATATATTCAAAATCAAAATGCTCCTCAAGAAGTATCTGTTGGAGCTTCTTGAGATTCTCGTCAAGTGTTCTAACAGGTTGCCTCTTGTCCCCTTCCCTGCCCTGAGGAAAATCACCCCATTCGCAACAATCAGTCAACTGCTGGTACGCGACGCCCCATGCGCTCTCGATCGGGTGGATTACCCCGATATCCCTGACCGCCCTGCCCTGTGTCAGCATGTAGTTGACCCTTGAGAAATAATCTTCGACGACAGAGTATTCCCGCCACCACGGGGAATGGAAAGATATGGACGCGGGATAATCGCGTTTCGCCTCTCCTTCCATCGTGTACCACGCGAGGTGCTGACAGCGGAGATTGACTCCGAGCGCTGCCTGCCAATCGCCAACGGCCTTGTGCTCCGCAAAGGTGAAATGCCAGCCGGTACAGCCGTAAAGTTCGCTCAGCATCCATTTCCTGCCGAACTGGTCGAGCACCGAACTGCACTGCTTCGCGGTAAGATATTCCGGCGCAGGACTTCCCTCCCGAGTCAGCCCTTCCGAGCAGAGGATGTCAATACCGGGAGCCTGCATGTATTCGTAGAAACGCATCGCGCCGCCGACAACGCGCGTCTGGGATTGCAACGATTCCTCGCACAAGACATGTCCTGTGAAGGCAATCTTATTCTTGTCGCACCACTCGTATATTTTCTTCCCGAAATTGTTTGTGAAGAGATATGTGCATGTCTCAAAGTAATCATGCCTGACCTTCGAAAAGTCCTCATCGTTCAATCTGAAAATTACTTCAGGAAGCCTGTCGGCCAGATTATAGCCGTAATGTTTCTTGAAGGTCTGCAGAAGCTTGGCTGTCCATGGAAGCTTCGAAGCGTTCTTTCCTGTGTAAAGATGACCGTAGTTCGGCTCGTCTGTGAAGATTCCAGGCATGAGTTTGCCGAATTTATTCCTGCAGTTCTTAGCATATGCTTCATGGGTGGTTTTCACAAATTTATCAACAGCCGTATCGGACATGGTGTCAAGATAGGTGAATCCGTTGTACCAGGGTGAGTTCTCCTCGAGATTGACTTTGAATGACAATATCATTTCACCCTTTCCAGCACCAGGGTTCTTTGCGGATTCGGCTTTCCTGTAGCTCAGGAGGGCGCTTCCCTCCATCTTTGCGACGAATACGGCCAGTTCTCCGCCCTCGCATTTATACTCCCCAGCCCCCGAAGCTGTCATTTTCAGCATGCGCATCCGGTATTTCGGGTTTTTAGTGACAAGCCCGCCTGCGGCGCCGGAAGGCCAACGGTCCTCGTCGTACATCCATGCCTCCATATCATTTACCCGGCACTCGTCTGCGCAGGCGTTTATGAGTTTGAACCATTCGTCTGAAAGGTATTCAGTGCCGAGCCCGACGCGCGAATGCATGAACGCACCGCCAAGCCCCATTTCCTTCATCACCTTGAGCTGTCTGCGAAGTTCGCTCTCCTCAAGCTTGCCATTCCAGGCCCAGAATGGTTTTCCACGGTACTGGGAATCCGGATTCATGAACTTTTCATTATTTCCACTCATAGGTGTTTCCTTCTTTTAAGCATTATAATACTCATTGATATTTTTTTCACATGCCATATATTCTAGTCATATGAAAAAAATATTCCTTAACTAGAATCCCAATCATTAGCATAATAGTCTCGCATGAAAGACAAAGTCCACAGGATACTCCCGTATGAATTCCCACTGGAGATAAACCTTCAATATCCGCAGGTGCCTGTACTCCTGCATGGCCACGACTTCGACGAACTCGTGATTATTCAGCGCGGCAAGGGAACGCATTTCACTGAAAGGGAGTACTCGGAGATTGCCGCCGGAGATGTTTTCATCATACGAAAAGGAAGAAGCCACGGATATCGTGACACCGATAATCTTCATCTTGTAAACATATTGTTCCATCTCGAGGCGATGAACATGCCGAAGGAGGAACTCAAGAAACTACCCGGTTACCAAGCGCTCTTCAGAATTCAGCCGGAAATAAAAGGCCGGGCGCGTTTCAAGAACCGCCTCAAACTTTCGCCCGAACAGCTTGCCCAGGCCTCGGGCATTATTGAAGAGATTTCAAATGAAACCGGAAAACGGATGCCGGGATACGAGTTCATGGCTACAGCACATTTCATGAGGCTCTCTGGCTTACTATCAAGGTGCTACTTGAAGATGTATGAGAAAAAACAGATCCCGATCCTTAAATTCGCCAATGTAATTAGCCATATCGAACAACATTTCCGTGACCCCATCGACATTCAACGGCTCCTGAAAATGTCGGCCATGTCAAGGAGCTCTTTTTTCCGCGCCTTCAGGAAATCCACGGGATTCTCCCCAATAGACTACCAGCTGCGCCTGCGGATTTCGCACGCTTTAAAACTGCTTAAGACGAAAGAGTATTCCGTAAAAGAGGTGGCTTTCATGTCAGGGTTCCATGACAGCAACTACTTCAGCCGCCAGTACAGGAAAATCACCGGTCATCCGCCGCGCAGGGAAGTCTTGAATTAGACGGAAATTCCGTCAAGTAAAAAAGCCGGCAGGCTTTATACCTGCCGGCTTGGTTCAACAGTAGATGCCGGATTTATTTTCCAGCGGGAGCATTAAGATCTGCCTTCTTCGCTCCTTCATGTTTCTTTTCGCCTTCCGCTCTGGCTGGATGGGCTTCATCACGTGTGATTTTACCATCGCCGTTCTTATCAAGCTTCTTGAGAGCTTCCGCCGAACCGGATATTTCCTTTTCATCGACTGTTCCGTCGCCATTTACATCAATCGCGGTAATCAGAGGTGAAGCCGGACGTTTCATATCCTTAGCTTCTCCGGATTTCTTCTCACCCTCAACGGCACCTGCGGGACGTGCGGGACGAAGCTCGTCTGCGGTCAGCTTCCCATCGCTGTTCTTGTCGAGTTTCTTCAGATCCTGGGGAGCATCGGCTATCTCCTTTGCGTCGAGGACATCATCGCCATTCTCGTCTAGGGTGGCTAGAATCGGAGAAACAGGACGTTTACCGTCTTTTCCTTCGCCTGCAGCCTTCCCTTTGCCGCCAGCATCCTGGGCGAACGAGACCATTGCAGTCATTGCCATTCCGAATACAAACAGAGCAAAAATCTTTTTCATTTTCAATTCCTTTATTTTAAAGTTCACTTATTGGTTCAAATGCCAAATCACAACTATTCCCTGCCGAAACACCTCCTTCCGTTAAATTGATGACTTGCATAGCAAACGCATTAAATGTTTTTTTATTGTATTGAATTCAGAAAAAACCAAACTGTGTTTGAAAAACATAGGAATGGATATTCACTTGTCATCATGAAAAAATGGAACAGGCAAGAAATATGCGGACTGCTTCTTGAAAGCGGTGAAGTCGCGCTTAAGCACTATGAGACGCGTTCGTGGAAGTTCAAAAGCGACCGTTCACTCATTACCGCCGCCGATGGAGAAATAGAAAATCTTCTCGCGTGTCATTTTGACAGGCCAAATGACTCCGTGTTCATGATCGGAGAGGAGACTGTCTGTACAAAGGGGGAAGAATACATTTCTTCGGCACTGAGTGAAACCGCATGGCTAGTCGATCCGATTGACGGCACAGCTCCATACGCACATCATATTCCGACATGGGGTATTTCCGTAGGCTTTATGCAAAATGCACTTCTTGAAGAAGGTGCTGTCTTCCTTCCAGCCACAGGTGAAATGTTCATTACTGAGGGCAAAGACGTTCTGTTTGCAAAAACAGAAAATGTGAAAGGGAAAATTAAAATATCCGGCTTCGGCAGGCTGGAAACAAAAAAAATGTCATTCAGCGATGGAGGCTTGATAGGCTTAAGTCAAAGCGTGGCAAAACGGGGGCTTCTTGATCTCCGCAATCCGGTTCAGGCGATATGCTGCACGGTCATGTCTGGAGTTTACCTTGCAATGGGAAGATACCTGGCGTATATCGGCTCCGTAAACCTGTGGGATATAGCAGGCATACTGCCGATAATTCACAAATGCGGGTTCAAGGGCAGGCTTCTCAGCGGAGAAAAAATCACACTCAAGGTCGATGCAAAACTTTATAATCTTTCCAAAAACGACCCGAACCGCTGGCGACTTAAAGATCAGATGATACTTGCGCCGACCGGTGGAATCATAAGGCGTGTAACTCAGAAGCTGAACAATCACGGGAAATAATAAATGCGAAACCCTATTAATGATTCTCCTCTTTGAATTAATGGCTCTTTGGGATATTTTTACAGAGTGTTATTTGTTGATAATGAAAATGAAATATTGGATATAAAATATCATTAAGTAAAGAAAGGTCGGGTAAATAATGAAAAACGTCTTAATTCCAACCAAGCTTGAAAGCATAGCCAAGGAAATACTTGCCGCAAAGGGATACCGAGTCACACAGGATTCAAAACCTCTTGAGGACCTTGTAAAATCCTATCCCGAAACCGAAGTCCTCATTGTAAGGAGTGAAAAAGTCACCCCGCAGATCATTGACGCCCTTCCCGGACTAAGGCTCATCGTGCGTGCCGGCGCAGGCTATGACACGATAGACACGAAATACGCACGCCGCAGGAATATCGACGTGATGAACACTCCTGGAGCCAACGCAAACGCCGTCGCAGAGGAGGTTGTAGCAATGATGCTCGCAGCCGCCCGCCATGTAGTACAAGGCGATTTGACCACAAGGGAAGGTAAATGGGAGAAAAACAAGTTCATGGGTACGGAGCTTACCGGAAAAACCATGGGCATCCTAGGCATGGGAAACATCGGAAGACTTGTGGCGAAAAGACTAGAGGGATTCGAAATGAAACTCCTTGTCTATGATCCAATCATGTCTGCGGATCTCGCGGAAAAAATCGGCGCCGAAATAGCATCAGTGGAAGATGTGTTCGCAAAATCGGATTTCGTCTCGCTCCATATTCCACAGACAACCGAGACAAAAGGCATGGTCAACAGGAAACTTCTCGGTCTGATGAAACCCGGCGCATGCCTCATAAACTGCGCAAGGGCTGGAATCATCAATGAAAACGACCTGCGGGAAATAAGGAAGGAGAAGAAAATCATATTCTGCAACGATGTCTATCCTAAAGATGAACCGGGTGCAAAAACAGTTGCCGATATTGCAGATCTTATGCTCCCTCATCTAGGGGCCAGCACCGTTGAAGCAAACACCACCGCGGCAAAGCGCGCAGCTGAACAGGCAATCTCCTATTTCGAAAAAGGGATCACCACGTTTGTAGTCAACAAGGGGGTTCCGGACGGACTCAACGAGAAATATCAGGAGCTCGCATTCGCCCTCACGCGCCTAGCCCGCTGCTATCTTGGCACAGGTTCGGCTCCGCACCAGGTTGAAACAAGCTTCTACGGCAGCCTCACAAAGTTCGCAAAATGGATGCAAGGCCCGATCGTAGCGGGAATCGCCCCGGAATTCGACCTCTACCTCGACGCATCAGACGCCGAGGCCTTTCTGAGGGACAGAGGGATCGTTTTTGTCAACAGGGAACCGGACGACTCTAAGAAATACGGCGAAGCCATGACCATCGACCTTTTCGAAGGGACGACTACAATTAAAAAGGTGAGTGTCCGCGGAACAATTGCGGAAAACAACCTCATGATCTCAAGGGTGAACGATTTCGACAAGCTCTACCTTGAGCCGAACGGGAACAATCTGTTCATAGAATACAAGGACGAGCCAGGTGTGATTGGAAAAATCGCAAGCCTGCTCGGCAAAAACAAAATCAACATCATAGACTTGAGGGCTCCGCAGAACATCAGCGGTGAAAGTGCGCTCGCAGTCATCAAGACCAATGTGCCCGTACCGGAGGAAATGCTGAGGGAAATCAAGGACCTTGTCAAAGCAGGCGTCGTTTTCAACTTCATTTACTGATTGACCGCGGACAATTTAAGCCAAAAACAAAAACGGCACTCCTGAAAGAGTGCCGTTTTTTTCATCATCAGCATATGTTTTTTCAGTTAAGAATAGAGGCGGGATTCAAGTAGATTCTATTGCCGCTGAAGCGCCAGATTGTTCCCTTGAAGTTGATCTTCTGACCTTTTGAAAGATTCTTAGCAGTGTCATAATTGTACAAAACAATGGAAACACCAATCGATTTCGGATAACTCGGATTATAAACCAAAACCTCCCATGAATTCGTCTGGGAGTGCGAGAGGACTAAATCATATTCTCCAGGTTCCAAAGTCATATTGGAGTCATCCATTTTCCTTACATCCTTCACTACTCCGGAAGATTCCACTTCCTTGAATCTCATCTTGTGCCCAAGCCGACTCTTATCCATATCAGTAAGGTTACCCCCGGCAAACTGATTGAGATAGCTTGAAAGCGTGTCTTCCTTAACTTCTCCGGGGCTGTTCTTCTTTGCAAGTGCCACTTTTTCCCTCTCTGCGGCTTCCTGTTGTTCCTGCTGTATCATTTTTTGGATATTCTGTTCGAAACGTTGATCATCTATTTTCTTCTGTGTTTCAGCCTGGGACTTTAGCGCCGCATTTTTCTTCTCCCATTCATGAAGGCCCTTTTCGTAGGCTTCCCCTTTTGCGGGTTCATATTTGAATTCTTTTCTGATGTCGTCCGGAAGATCAGTGAAAGGAATGGATTTAACTATTGTCCAGTTTGAAGCGTTTTTATATGATATCACCAGCTCTGCGGCATTGGTGTCGAAAACCGTGGCGTTCTTGTAGGTTGCACCCGAAAGTGTGGTGATGTCCCGAGCAAAAAGAGTGAGAGAAAACAATGCGACCAAAACTGCTGCAAATAAAATCTTCATATGGGCCTCCATTTTTATATATATTTATAACAATAACTCTCGTATATTATAATTCAATTCACTATCGTCTCGCGATGAAGAAGAGGAATATCGCTCCGCCTACCTGATAAATCACATTTGGGATCCATATCAGTAGCTGAGGATGTAGCTGAGGGCGGGAAGACAATGCCTGCAGTACCATTATTGAAATAAAATAGGCACCTGCAAGGATCACGCTCAGAAAGAGACCTATGGATGTCTCCCGCCTTGAAGTCCTTATTGCCAGAGGCATTCCAAGAAGCAGGAAGGCGATAGGCGATATTGCAAGGGCTATCCTTTGGTTAAGCTCCACTTCCAGGGGCGTTACATCCAGCCCGCGTCTTTTATAGAGGATTGTCCTGCTGAAAAGTTCATTTGCCGTAAGATATCGGGCCTTTTCATTCACCTTGATCTCATTGAACTTGTTGCCGTAGTCTATAGAAAATTCCATCTGCTTGCTTGCGGTTCTCCGCGGTTGCTTGTCGGAGCTTTCGTAGGCCTTTATCGTCGCGTTGTAGAGGATTATCGTCATTACCTTTGCAGCTTCATCCACCTCGATCTTTCCGCTTACCGCAGTTATGTCCTGCTCCATCTGCTTCAGATCTCTTGACAGGATGAACACCTGGACATCGGTGATTTCGTTCTTGTCATTCTTGTCGTCGATGTAAATATTGTAATTTTCGTATTGGACGGTCCTGCCCGATTCGAGAAGAGCCATTGGCTGCTTTATGCCGGCCTCCATAAGAAAACCTTTCGCCTTCCCTGAATAACAGGGTCCGACCTCCATCTGCAGATAGACACATGCGCAGGTTAGAATAAATGTCAAGACTATTATGGGGGATATGATCTGCAGGATAGATATCCCGCATGCACGCATGGCGGTTATCTCATTGTTTGCAGACATCCTCCCGAATACGAGCATTGTGGCCACAAGAACGCTGAAAGGTATAGTAAGGGAGAGGACTGTAGGTATGATATATAATAGGAATGTGAAAGCGTCGGATGCGGGGATTCCTTTTGAAAGAGCCTGAAAGATCTTTATAAGATGCATCCCCATCATCCCGAAAGTCATGATTATCACAGCCATGATTCCGGTTAAGATGAATTCTTTGGTAACATAAGTATTTAAAATTTTCATCAGTAACTTTAAGCCTCAGCATTTTTATTTCAAATTAGCGCCAGCAGAAATCAAGGAAACAGGTTATTTCCAGGATTTGATTGTATTGAAAAAATCAGTATTGTCCATCTTCTCGCTAAAAACATCCGAGTTTTTGCCCCATACATAAAGAGGGACATTGGCGCCAGAGTGCCCTTTATCCTTCCATATGACTTCAGGATAATTACCCTTGCCCTTATTTTTAACGACAGACAGGCCTCCGGTCTCATGGTCTGCAGTTACGATTACAAGTGTGTCGTTACGATCCTTCGCCCATTCCAGTACAGTCTTTACCGTGTTGGCGAATTCAACTGTTTCCCAGATGTTCTTTTCAATATCGTTCCCATGACCAGCCTTGTCTATCAAGCCGCCTTCTATCATAATAAAGAAACCCTTTTCATTGTCAAGCAATGTCAACGCCTTTTTCACCATCTGTGAAAGATGGGGCAACTTGCTGTAATCTCCGTTCCTCTCGAAAGGCAGCATCGAGGATCCGAAAAGCCCCGCCCAGTATTTAGAGGCGATATCCAGCGCATCCATGGATTTAAGGTCGGTAGCGACTGCGTAGCCAGACTCCTTGAGGAAGTCAACGGACATCCCCTTGCATCCCCCTCCAAAAAGCAGATTGGGATGTACATTCTTAGCCATATCCCGGCTAAGATCCTCAAAGTCATTACGCTTTCTGGCATGACCGCTGAAACAAGCTGGCGTTGCATCGTTCAGATAACTGTTCGTAACAATTCCGGTGGTTTTCCCATATTCTTTGAAGAACTCCACAAACGTCTTCAAATCCTTTCCATCTCCTGGCAAAGCAAGGCTGACAACCTGGTTATTGACTTTGATTCCTGTAGACATGGCGGTGGCGGCCGCGGCTGAATCCGTTACGGCACTGTCTGCAGATCTTGTCGTAACCTCCCCTTTTACAGGGAGAGACTCAAAAGAGAGAGATCCCTCCTGGCCGTTAAGGTACATCCCCGCCGCCTTAACCTGTTCAAATCCCATTCCATCGCCAATCATGAAAACAATGTTCTTTGGCATCATTTTCTGCGAGTACGCAGAAAATGAAACAATAAAAGCTGCGATGAAACAAAAAAAGGTCCTCACCTCGATTTTCTCCTTTCAGGATAAATTTTTATTTGAGATTGGCTTCGGCGAAATCCCAATTCACAAGCTTGTCTAGAAAGGCGTTGATGAAATCCCCCCTGCGGTTCTGGTAGTCGAGATAGTATGCGTGCTCCCATACATCGCATATTAAAAGCGGATTAACTTTATGGGCAATCGGATTATCCGCATTCGAGGTTTTCAGGATTTGCAGTTTATCCCCTTCCTGAACAAGCGAAACCCAGCCACTCCCAAACTGAGCTACTCCATTATCACCAAATTGTTTTTTGAATTCGGAAAAGGATCCGAATGATTTATTTATCAAGTCAAGCATTTTTCCCTTGGGTTCACCACCGCCGTTCGGCTTCATGGATTTCCAGAAGAAATTGTGGTTCCAGACCTGGCCGGCGTTGTTGAAGATAGCAGCCAAATCATCTTTTCCTGCCGTTGCAAGAACAATTTCCTCAAGGCTTTTCCCCTTAAGAGGTGAATCCGCCAGAAGCGTATTCAGTTTGTCAACGTAGGCCTTGTGATGCTTGCCGTAATGAAAACTCATGGTCTTTGCGGTTATGACCGGCTCAAGCGCGTTTTCCGCATACGGAAGCTTTGGCATCTCAATCGCTGCAGTTCCCCCGTCATCGGAAAAAAGCGAACCCGGGAAAAACATCCCTGAAAATAAAACTGCGGCCGCAAAAAAGACTTTTTTCATTTTTCAATTCCTCCCAAATTAATGGTTTTTAGAATCCGCAATCAATATATCACGGGAATCCTCTCCGCGCCTGCATTTGATTTTTGATCTACGGAAGTATGTTGGGCTTCAGCCCGACAATTCTTGAATTCTTTAAATTATCTTACTCAATCCCGGCATGCCGACCTTATCAATTCCTCTTCCGCATGAACTCAAGGAGTTTTTTTTCAGACGTTTTCACCTCTTCCGGAAGAGCTGCGCCTGATTTCCCGAAAAGTCCGGCATATGCATCCATGAGGGCGAGCTCAGGATATCCCCCTTCACAGGAATGCACGAATTTCAAAGTCCTGAATGCATCAAACCATGTGTGGAAGGCCCATTCTATTTTCTTTTTGTCTTTAGGCGTGTTCCGTCTAATTTTTTCCCATTCGTGAAAAAAATTATTTTCAATTAAAAAAGCTGTGAGAGAAACGTCTATGCCACAAAGCATCTCTTGAAATAAGGCATGCCCGGTGGCGCTCGTCATATCAACTGAAGCAAACAGCTTTTTTAAAATGATGAATATCTCAGGGTTGTAGAACATCAGGCCTTTCCCGGATTGAACGATCCGCGAGATTCGCGGTCCGGTGCCGAACGGAACCCTGTCTGACACCCGGGACGACGGACGAACAGTGGTTTCAATGATTTGCCCGATATCCCCTGTTTTCCTCAGGGCCTGCAAAAAATAAAAATCCTCACCGCCGTTCCTCTTCCTCATCCCCCCTGCCCTGACATAAGCCTCCGCACGGAAGGCCATGGCAGAACCTAAGACATGATACGCGTATGGAGATTGCGAAATTCGCAAGCCCTCGACATAGTACCGCATGAACAGCTCGTATGATGTGACGGCAGCATCCTCTTCCGGCGTGCTGCTGGCCTGGTGCTCGAAATTTATTGTCGCACCCGCCTTATCCGGATTATCCTTGAAATAACCACTGATCGACTCAAGATAATTTATCTCGACGCGGGTATCGGCGTCGAGAGAAATTATAATTGGGCAGATACCCGTGAAATCTAAAAAACAAAGCGCATTGTCCATCCCTGTCTTTCTTGCGGCTCCGACACCTTCCTTCGGATTTATTTCAAATCCCGGCGATGCTGCGTCGATCCATGAAACATTCAGCGTTTTCTGGCAGGGGAATTGCGAATTCCGCAGGAGCCGGAGAGTCTCCCGGTTTTCCGCAAACTTCGCAGAACTGCCGGCACTGTCAGGCGGCGGGTTGTTAATCACGAGTATCACAAGCATATCCGCGAGTTCGGCGGCGGGGTTATTCGCAAGGGATTCTATCGTGGAAGGCAGATATTCCAATTCGGCGCAAACGGGAATGATTATTGCTTTTCTGAATGTGGGAAGAGGTTTATTCTCTAATCGCCACCCGGACTTGTTTTTTAAAATGTATTTTTGAAAATTCATACTTTTAAAATATAACTCTTAATGTATTGTTAAATAACTAACAAGATGTTTTTGTTTCAACAAACTTACTATCCAACGAGGTTAAACATGAAGTTCAATATTCTGGATTTTTTACTGCCCAGGGAAGTTAAATTTTTCAAGTATATGACGGATCAGGCGGAGATCTTCATCGAAGGGTGTGAACTTTTCAAGAAGCTTGCGACAACCATTGATAAAATAAGTGAAGACGAAGCCAGGAACATCATAAAGAGGATAAACGAATTCGAGCATAAGGGTGATGATCTGGAACATAAGATCATAGACGAACTCCACAAGACATTCATCACCCCGCTGGACAGGGAAGACATTCATTCAATAGCCATAAACATTGACAAATCTCTCGACATACTGAACAGCATATCACGGAAATTCGAGATATACGGCGTACGTAATGTCCCGATAAATGTCTGCAGGTTCGCAGACGTTATTGTCGAGATTGCGATTGAACTGAGGAACCTGTTTGCCGCACTTGAAAGCAAAAACAACGTAAATGACATCGTCAGAAGGATGCACGAACTGGAAAACAAGGCCGACACATTGTTCTACAACAGTGTCGCCGAACTTTTCAGCGATAACAAATACTCGCCCGTGGACATAATAAAGTTCAAGGAAATATACGAACATCTCGAATCAATTGTCGACTCTGTTGATTTCATCGGAAAAATAGTCAGGGGAATCGCTGTTAAACAGGGTTGATATTAATCATATGGTAACAACATTCACCCTAGTAGTTATTGTCGTCGCGCTTGCAATCGCCTTTGATTTCCTCAATGGATTCCATGACGCCGCAAACGCCATAGCAACCGTAGTGGTCTCAAAGACATTGACACCGTTCCAGGCGGTAATGCTTGCCGGATGCGCCGATTTCGTAGGTTTTTTCGTTTTCGGGACAGCGGTCGCAAAGATGGTCGGAAAGGGAGTCGTAAACCCTGATTTCATAAGCCTGCATCTGCTGCTCGGCGCGCTTGTCGGCGCAATAACCTGGAACATCATCACATGGCTTCTCGGTCTTCCAACTTCAAGCAGCCACGCACTGATCGGGGGACTTGTTGGGAGCGGACTTGTCGCCGTGGGCCCGAAGGTGGTAATATGGGCCGGCGTGATAAAGATATTCTCATTCATCATAATAGCCCCTTTCCTTGGCATGCTCGGGGCAATGGTTTTCACCACAATCATACTCTGGATGTTCAGAAAAACAAACCACAAGAAATCAGCTTCCCTGTTCAAAAAGCTGCAGTTGGTCTCCGCTGCATGCTACGGAATCGGCCACGGCACAAATGACTCCCAGAAAACAATGGGCATAATAGCTCTGGTTCTTTTCGCCGGTGGCGTCAACCAGAAATTCCAGCTTGACAACTGGGTGATTCTGACTTGTTATTCCGCCCTTGCCCTTGGCACTATCTGCGGCGGATGGCGCATTGTCAAAACAATGGGGACAAGCATAACAAAAATACATGCTACAGAAGGTTTCTGCGCCGAGACATCCGCGGCATTTGTCCTGCTAGGAACCCAGCACTTCGGAATTCCAGTCAGCACCACGCATGTAATTGCCGGTTCGATTATGGGAGTAGGCAGCACACAGCGTGCAACTGTCAGATGGATTACGGCACGGAAAATTATCTGGGCCTGGATAATAACCATTCCGGCTTCCGCGACTTTCGCAGCGATCGCCTACCTTCTGTTCAGCAAAATCCTGACAATACATCAGTGAAAATAAATTACTCGATTTCGAGTAATTTATATTTCTTCGCTCCCAGTTTCATTTTCTGAAGGATGTCCGTTATCAAATACGGATCCTTGCCGTGGATCTTTTCAAAGAGATGTTTCCCGGGGCCGAGCTTGCGTCCGGCTGGCAGTCCGGACTTCAGAAGATCTCCGGGCTTTACAAGATCGAGCGCCGCCCTTTCAATCCCGACAATGTCGTCGGAGGCAATAATTCCGATGTCAGGCACAAGAGATGGGGTGCTCAAGCCCCAGCAGTCGCAAAAAATGGTGATGTTAAGGAGAACACTTATGTAAAACATGTTTTCCGCACCCATATCATCAATAACCGCCTTTGTGACAAGACCGAGCCCGTTCTGGAAATCCTGAAAAGTGTTTCCTGTCATCTTCAGTGCTCGGGTCGGGCATGCCAGAATGCAGTGCCTGCAGTAGGTGCAGTTGTGATAGAATATTTCATAAGTGCCGTCTTTTGTAAACTTATTTGCGTTGTTCGGACATTCCTTTATGCACTTCCCGCAGTTTATGCATTTCTTCCTGTCCCAGTCAATTCCACCCTCAAGCTTATGTATTTTGCCGCGTGTCTCAGTAGGAACAATCCCCATCGCAATATTCTTACAGGCACCGCCGAACCCACAGGCTCCATGCCCCTTTATATGACTAAGGACGATCATGATGTCCGCATCAAGCACCTCCTGCGAAACTTTCGCCTCGTCAAGCGTCCTGAATCCGATTTTCAGCTTTTTAAGCGGAGGGTGGTCTTTCCTGAACAGTCCGACTATCGGAGCGCCTAGACTTTCTTTAGTGTAACCGCGCCATTCGCAGTTGGCAGAGTTCCCGTCGCAGATAAATATCGACTTCGGATTCCCCTTTTTAATGTGTTCAACAAGAAGCCTTACGAAGAAAGGATGTATGGTGGTGTAGCCGAGATTGCCGCCGAGATGCATCTTGATGCAGATTTTTTTATTCTTAAACTTTTTCAATGGCGCGGATTCGTCGAGCATCCTTCTGAATTTTGCAGGAAGTGTCGCTTCCGCTTCAAGCTTTCTATATGCGGCGCTTGCGAAATAAACATTGCCCATGATGTATCTCCTTATATATTGTTTGCAGCGAACAATATATTTCATGAATGGCATAGAACAAGAAATTAAATAATCCCTGTTCGGCATAAAAGCTT
Organism: uncultured Victivallis sp.; assembly: GCA_964540865.1. Taxonomy (GTDB): domain Bacteria; phylum Verrucomicrobiota; class Lentisphaeria; order Victivallales; family GWF2-50-93; genus GWF2-50-93. The sequence goes on along the minus strand of CAZION010000029.1, from coordinate 34,497 downwards.
TGCACATACTCATTTTATTACTTCCATTGTAAAATTTTAGAGATAAATTACCTTGGTAAGATGGATGATATCGGAACTTTAAAATACCAAGAGCCAAGTAGAAGAATCATGTTATGGCTGAAATAACTTTCAATTGTTCCAACTGCGGCGTAGAAATAGAAGCTGATGATTCCTTTGCCGGCGCCGTTGCTCAATGCCCTAGCTGCAACTCCACCGTAATGATACCAATGCAGGGCATCAAGCCTGGAATGAAAATCGCGGGATATGAAATAATCCGCCGGCTCGGGGCTGGAGGCATGGGCGAAGTATGGCTTGCCAAACAGACGGCCATGGACCGGAAAGTCGCTATGAAAATCCTCTCGCCTGCGCTGACATACAGCAAAGATTTTGTTGACCGCTTTCTCAAGGAGGTAAAAACCTCGGCAAAACTGGAGCATCAGAACATTGTCACTGCCCACGATGCCGGAGTCGAAAACAGCATCTATTATCTTGCCATGTCATATGTCGATGGTGTTCCACTTGAAAACCGCCTCACTATCGACAAGCAGATACCGGAGAAGGAGGCATTGCATATTGTCAGAAGCGTAGCCGAAGCCCTTTGCTATGCATGGAACGAGTTTCACATCCTGCACCGCGACATCAAGCCCAGCAACATCATGCTCGACACAAAAAAGACTGTGAAGCTCATGGACATGGGAATATCGAAGAGCGTATCGGAGGAAAAGGGACTCACCATGACCGGAATGATTATCGGAACTCCACATTACATGAGCCCCGAACAGGCGCGTGCAGACGCCGATATTGACTGCCGTTCCGACATCTATTCCCTTGGCGCCACCCTTTATCACCTTGTTACCGGGGAGGTTCCTTACGACGCCACTACCGCTATGGGGATACTCACGAAACACATCACGGAACCCTTTCCACCTCCGCAGGAGAAGAACCCGAATATCTCCAATGAATGCTCGACGCTGCTTGAAATAATGATGTCTAAAAAGGCTGAAAACCGTCAAGAAAACTGGGAGGATGTAATCCGCGACATAGATCTTGTCATGAACGGCAAGTCCCCACAGACAAAACGTCCCGGCGTAGGCGACTCAGTCATAATGCAAATGACACAAAGCCAGGCATTGAACCGCAGAAGGATAGTGAAGTCGCCTCCATTGGCCAAGATACACTCCGCTGAGCCACTGGAGGTTGCGAATTTCGCATCAAAACCTCATAGGCGTTTCATCAAGATATCAGCCGTGGTCGCACCAATCCTAATCGTTGCAATTATTGTTATCACAGTTTTAATAGGCAAAGCAAAAGAATCAAAACGACTGGCCGATGCCGAAAAGGCAAGAATCGAACAGGCCGCTAAAAAGAAAGCGGATGACGAGAAACACAGAGCCGCCGAACTTGCAAGAGCTGAAAAGGATAAGGCTGAAAAAGAACTTAAAGCCAAAGCTTTATGGGATGTAGCCTCGAATTTCTCGGAGAAAGCCTTAAATGAGAAAAATAACTTCGACATCGCAATTGCGAATTTCGCAAAAATCCAGGAGTCTCTGAACGGCACTAAATACCAGCCAATGGTAGGCTCTGAAATCGTCAAGCTTCAAAACGCGAAAAAAGCATTCGATGACGAAAAACTTAAGACCGAGAACACGAGAAAACTTGCCGAACAGAAAAAACGCGAGGCCGAGGAAGCCGCGAAATTGGCACAAAAACAAGACAGAACCCCCTCCGCTGCCGAAAAAAGATCACCTGATTATCTACAGGAACTTCAGAAGGAAATAAATTCAAAAATAGATACGGGCAGATCTCAGGATAAATAAAAAAAGGATACCATGAAAAGTATAAATGCATTCCTTATTATGGCCTTGTTTTCCATAGGGCTCTTCGCCCAAGACGCTAAATCCCAGTTACCGTCTGCTGATGAGATAAAGGCGGCCATGGCGACAGTCAAGGATGTCTTCAAGGATGAATACAAGAATCTCAAGGCTCCGGAGAGCCGCGTTGAACTTGCGAAGAAGCTTCTCGGACAAGCGGCAGATCCGGCGAATAATCCGGCTATGGCCTATGTTCTGATTACGGAGTCTGCGAGAATCGCAGGAGAGGCTGCCAGCATCGCGGCAGTTTCAGAGGCGTCAAAGCTCTTTGCTGCGAAGTTCGCAAGTGATTTGCTTCCTGCACGAATAAAGATGTTTGAGTCAGCGGAAAAAGCCTCGGCCAAGCAAAGCCCGGAATTTCTTTCAGCCCTGGCGGAGGAATATCTCAAGCTCGCCGACGAGGCGATGTCAGAGGATGACTTCTCAACCGTTTCAGCTCTCTGCACAAACGCCGACCTTGTGGCCAAAAAAGCCAAGAGCATCGCGCTCATTTCAAAAGCCGCCGACAAGAAGAAGGCTGCAGGCGAGGCGCTGAACGGATTAAAAAGCGTGTCCGCGGCAATCGAAAAACTCAAGACCAATCCCGATGACCCGGATGCGAATTTCGCAGTCGGTAAATATGTCTGCTTCAACAAGGGCGACTGGGACAAGGGACTTCCTATGCTTGCCAAAGGCTCCGACAATGATTATAAAGAGGCAGTCGAGCTCGACCTAGCCGCAAATGATACGGCGTCAACAATGAAATCCGCCGACAAATGGTGGGAGATCGCCGATAAGGAGAAATCAAAATATGCGAAATCCGCAATAATGTCCCGTGCAGCCACCCAATACCAGAAAATCCTCCCCGAACTCGGTGGCATAGACACGGTGAAGGTGGAGAAGCGCGTAACACAAGCGACCTCAGACGCTGAGGCATCAGGGATACAGCCGAAAGCAACACCAGGCAGTGAATATCTGATAGTGGATTTAACAACCCGTAGCGTGACTAGTTCCGCTACAGCTCCAGTAGGGCTGTTGACAAAAGATACTTTCAAGACAGATAAGCTAGTCATGCGGCGCATTCCCGCTGGTTCATTCATGATGGGCGAGGCAGGCAAACAGCACAAGGTTATTTTGACTAAGGACTTCTATATCGGAGTCTTCGAGGTGACGCAGGGGCAGTGGGAAAAGATTATGAAGAGCAATCCGTCGGCGTTTAAAAATATCGGCAAAGGCGCTCCGGTTGATAGTGTGTCATGGGATGACTGCCAGGATTTTATTAAGAAATTGAATGGGAAATCAGTTCCCGCTTTCCGCCTCCCAACTGAGGCTGAATGGGAGTATGCCTGCCGTGCAGATACCCAGGGAGATAGATACGGAGAGAATATTGGTGAACTGGGCTGGAATGACAAGAACAGCGAAGGCACAACACACGATGTCGGGAAGAAGAAGGCGAATGACTGGGGACTTTACGACACTCTTGGGAACGTCTGGGAATGGTCTTATGACTGGTTTGGAGACTATTCCAAAGAGCCTGAAAAGGATCCTGTTGGGGCAAAATCAGGCTCTACTCACGTCCGGCGTGGTGGGGCTTGGAACCACGGTGTCGAAGACTGCCGTTCAGCGAACCGCGATGGTAGACTTGAGCCGTCGAATCGAAGCCGCAACGTCGGCTTCCGCCTCGTTTTTTCCGCCGGAAAATAACATATGCTTGTATTCGCGATTGTCGGAGTGTCTTTTGCTGTTCATGCTTTATGTGGGTATTTGAAATTAAGGGGAAGAAAAGACAACTGAAGTCTGGACGCGAGTGATTGAGAACTCAAAGAACAAGTTCCATAATTATTCGAATCAGGAATAAACAAAACGCATGTATATTCGCCCTTCAAAATTACGCTAGACTCATGAATTATTTGCCGCCATTGATTGGAGTTCATAATAAATTGATATATATTCCCACTTAGATGAATATAGAATAGAGATCGAAAGTGGAGATGTCTGCTATGAATACATATCAGGTAAATACGACGGTGAAATCGGATGGGAGCATTCTTTTTCCAATGAAATGGAAAAGCATGGCCAACCACAATGTCAAAATAATAATATTTGATGTGGGGAAAAAGCTTAAAGCAATATCTGAATGCAGAGGTATTCTTAAAAATCAAGGGATTTCTACTTCGGAATACTTTAGATTGAAAAAAGAAGACAAGAAGCTGGAAGTATGAAAAAGCTCTTCGTGCTGGATGCTTGCGCTTTGATTGCCTTCCTAAATGATGAACCTGGTGCTGAAAAGGTTGAAAAATTACTACGCTTGTCCGTATCGGAAGATACCCAGCTTGTCATGCATAAGATAAATCTCCTTGAAGTATATTACGATACTTACAGGGTTAAGGGGAAAAAGCTCGCAGATGAAATGCTCAAATCTGTAAGAAGGCTCCCCATAGTTGTGGATGATTCCTTTGATGATGAAATATTTTTTGAATCTGCCAGGTTAAAAGCCGTATACAAAATATCACTCGCTGACTCAATCGCCTTGGCGTTGTCTGCAACAAGAAAGGCATCGATTGTGACCGCTGATCATCACGATTTTGACAAGATTGAAAAGAAAGAAAAATTATCTTTTGAATGGATCAGGTAACAGATTGGAGTTTTAAATGAAAATTGTTTGTCTTGCATTCTGCGTTCTTCTTACCTTGTTTTTTGCATCTTCTCCTCTCTTCGCCCAAGACGCTAAATCCCAGTTACCGTCTGCTGATGAGATAAAGGCGGCCATGGCGACAGTCAAGGATGTCTTCAAGGATGAATACAAGAATCTCAAGGCTCCGGAGAGCCGCGTTGAACTTGCGAAGAAGCTTCTCGGACAAGCGGCAGATCCGGCGAATAATCCGGCTATGGCCTATGTTCTGATTACGGAGTCTGCGAGAATCGCAGGAGAGGCTGCCAGCATCGCGGCAGTTTCAGAGGCGTCAAAGCTCTTTGCTGCGAAGTTCGCAAGTGATTTGCTTCCTGCACGAATAAAGATGTTTGAGTCAGCGGAAAAAGCCTCGGCCAAGCAAAGCCCGGAATTTCTTTCAGCCCTGGCGGAGGAATATCTCAAGCTCGCCGACGAGGCGATGTCAGAGGATGACTTCTCAACCGTTTCAGCTCTCTGCACAAACGCCGACCTTGTGGCCAAAAAAGCCAAGAGCATCGCGCTCATTTCAAAAGCCGCCGACAAGAAGAAGGCTGCAGGCGAGGCGCTGAACGGATTAAAAAGCGTGTCCGCGGCAATCGAAAAACTCAAGACCAATCCCGATGACCCGGATGCGAATTTCGCAGTCGGTAAATATGTCTGCTTCAACAAGGGCGACTGGGACAAGGGACTTCCTATGCTTGCCAAAGGCTCCGACAATGATTATAAAGAGGCAGTCGAGCTCGACCTAGCCGCAAATGATACGGCGTCAACAATGAAATCCGCCGACAAATGGTGGGAGATCGCCGATAAGGAGAAATCAAAATATGCGAAATCCGCAATAATGTCCCGTGCAGCCACCCAATACCAGAAAATCCTCCCCGAACTCGGTGGCATAGACACGGTGAAGGTGGAGAAGCGCGTAACACAAGCGACCTCAGACGCTGAGGCATCAGGGATACAGCCGAAAGCAACACCAGGCAGTGAATATCTGATAGTGGATTTAACAACCCGTAGCGTGACTAGTTCCGCTACCGCTCCTGTGGGGTTGTTGACTAAAGACACATTCAAGACAGACAAACTGGTCATGCGGCGTATACCTGCTGGTTCATTCATGATGGGAGAGACGGGAAAACAGCACAAAGTTACTTTGACCAAGGATTTCTACATAGGTGTCTTTGAGGTAACGCAGGGACAGTGGGAAAAGGTCTTGAAAGTTAATCCTTCGCTTTTTAAAAATATTGGTAAAGGAGGTCCGGTTGAGCGAGTGTCATGGGACGACTGTCAGGATTTCATCAAAAAGCTTAACGGGAAATCACCTACTCTCACCTTTCGCCTGCCAACCGAAGCTGAATGGGAGTACGCTTGTCGTGCCGGTACCGAGGGAGAAAGATACGGGGAGATTTTTGATGAACTCGGCTGGTATAATAAGAACAGCGGAAAAACTCCTCATGAGGTCGGAAAAAAGAAGCCAAATGAATTGGGACTTTATGATACTCTGGGTAATTTATGGGAGTGGTGCTCTGACTGGCTTGAAACGTATCCCGTGGGCGAAGTGACAAATCCAAGTGGTGCTGTAACAGGATCGGCCCGCGTTTTACGTGGTGGTGGCTGGAACTACGGTGCCGAAAACTGTCGAGCGACGAATCGGCATAGCAATGCTCCGTCGCTTTTGAACGGCGACTTCGGCTTCCGCCTCGCACTTTCCGCCGGGAAATAGCGCTGAACTGTCCGAGTGTGCCATTTTCAATTTCTGCCCGAAAAATAACAATAACATTTCTTTTCACCTCTCATGGGACAAAGCTGGGGCCCCAGAAATGCGCCATCATGTCACACCATGTCGCAGTCAGCGACATATTGCCGTGCGAATTTCGCGAATTCATTTTAAATATGCAATGCATATCATGTTCATCATCATAAGCTTGCGACTAAGCAAATCCACTTGGCATAGCTATTGCTAATAACAGAACCATTAGGATAAAAAACAATTTTATATAAAGGAATCATAAAATGGGCAAAATACTTGGAATAGATTTAGGAACTACGAATAGCTGTATGGCTATCATGGATCATGGTGAACCGACTGTCATAGCCAACGCGGAGGGGACAAGGACGACTCCTTCCGTTGTCGCTTTCACAAAAAGCGGCGAAAGGCTTGTAGGTCAGACTGCGAAGCGCCAGGCGATAACAAATCCGCAGAACACAATTTTCTCCATCAAGCGTTTCATGGGACGCAAATTCAGCGAAGTCAAAGATGAAATAAAAATGGTGCCTTACCAAGTAGTGGAGGCGAAAAACGGCGATGCTGCAGTAAAAATAGGCGACAAGCTTTATTCCCCACCGGAAATATCTGCCATGATCCTCCAGAAACTTAAAATGGATGCCGAAGCTTTCCTCGGTGAAGAGATCAAAGAGGCAGTCATTACTGTTCCTGCATATTTCAACGACAGCCAGAGACAGGCGACAAAAGATGCCGGAAAAATAGCCGGATTCGATGTGAAGAGAATTATAAATGAACCGACAGCCGCTTCCCTGGCCTACGGTCTAGATAAGAAAAAAGACGAGACTGTAGCCGTATATGATCTAGGCGGTGGAACCTTCGATATTTCCATACTTGAACTCGGAGACGGTGTTTTTGAAGTCAAATCCACAAACGGAGACACGCATCTCGGAGGAGATGACTTTGATCGCGCCGTAATCAACTGGCTTGTTGACGCGTTCAAAAGCGAGAACGGCGTTGATCTCACAAAGGATCCGCAGGCTCTTCAACGTCTCAAAGAGGCGGCTGAAAAAGCAAAATGTGAACTTTCTACAAACCAGAGCACCGACATCAACCTTCCATTTATAACAGCTGATGCAACTGGGCCGAAACATCTGACACAGACACTGTCAAGGGCCAAACTCGAACAGCTTGTGGACGGACTTGTCAAAAGGTCAATCCAACCCGTGAAAAACTGCATAAAGGATTCCGGGGTGGATGTTTCCAAAATCGATGAAGTCATACTTGTAGGCGGACAGACACGCATGCCTAAAGTGCAGGACATCGCCAAGGATCTGTTCAGCAGGGAACCTCACAAGGGCGTTAACCCGGATGAAGTTGTCGCCGTCGGCGCAGCCATCCAAGGCGGAGTTCTGACAGGTCATGTTGAAGACATCGTTCTTCTCGATGTGACACCGCTCTCACTTGGAATTGAAACACTCGGAGGCGTATCCACACGCCTCATCGAACGTAATACAACCATCCCTACCAGAAAAAGCGAAATCTTCAGTACGGCTTCCGACAATCAGCCTTCTGTAGACATCCACGTGCTGCAGGGTTAACGTGAAATGGCCCGCGACAACAAGAGCATCGGCAGGTTCCGCCTTGAAGGACTTCCCCCTGCTCCTCGTGGCGTTCCACAGATTGAAGTAACATTTGACATAGACGCAAACGGCATACTCAACGTCACGGCCAAGGATCTCGGGACAGGCAAACTTCAGAAAATCACAATCACCGCAAGTTCCGGCCTAAACGACAAAGACATCGAGAAAATGGTGAAGGACGCCGAGAAGTTCGCAGAACAGGACAAGGTGGAAAAGGAAAAGATTGAAATTCGGAACAAGGCCGACATGATGATCTATCATACCGAAAAACAGCTGAAGGAATTCAGTGAAAAGCTTCCTGACAATGTCAAGAAGCCGGTCGAGGACGGCATCGCTGAACTCAAGAAGGCGAAAGAATCGGATGATATCGAAAAAATGAAGACCACTATGAAGGACATAGAAGAACATCTGATGAAATTCGGCGAGGAAATCTACCGTCAGGCCGGTGGTGCAGGCCAGCCTGGAGCTGGACCATCCGAAGCTGGACAGGGAGCAGGTCCGGAAGCCGGACAGTCTGAAAGCGGAACTGGTGAATCTGAGCCAGGAGCCTCAAAGAAGAAGAAAGCCTCGTCAAAATCAAAAGATGAAAAGGTCGTTGATGCGGAAATAGTTGATGACGAAAAATAAAGACGCGGTGCGTTTTTATATATTAACTACAATAAAAGAGTTGAGTTTTAACAACAAAAAGGAGAAGAAGAATGAGCAAAATGAAAATCAAACCAATTGGAGATCGCGTTCTTGTTGAAGCGATTGAAGACAAGGAACAGGTAAAAGGCGGCATCGTCATACCTGATTCCGCAAAAGAAAAGCCCCTCGAAGCGAAAGTCATCGCTCTCGGAACAGGTAAAGTTGACGAAGACGGAAAGAGGATTGAATTCGACGTTAAAGTCGGCGATATCGTCCTCACAAGCAAATACGGCGGCACAGAAGTCAAGTATGACGGCAAGGAATACAAGCTTCTGAGTGCAAGCGACATTCTTGCAGTAATTGAATCCAAATAACCAATCATAAAACAAAATTAAGGAGTAAAAACATATGGCAGCAAAACAGCTGATGTTTAGCGAAGACGGTCGCAAAAAAATCCTGAACGGTATTGAACAGCTCAGCAGAGCCGTGAAGGCAACACTTGGTCCGAAGGGCCGCAATGTAATCCTCGACAAGAAATTCGGCTCACCGCTGGTGACAAAAGACGGCGTGACAGTTGCAAAGGAAATCGAACTTCAGGATCCCTTTGAAAACATGGGCGCACAGATGGTTCGCGAAGTCGCAAGCAAGACATCCGATGTCGCAGGCGACGGAACCACAACAGCAACAGTCCTTGCAGAAGCGATCTTCCGCCAAGGTCTCAAAAATGTAACCGCCGGTGCCAATCCTATGGCCCTGAAACGCGGAATCGACAAGGCCGTCGAAGCCATCATCAAGGAACTCAAGGCAATCAGCAAGAAGGTCAATGACCGCGAGCAGATTTCCCAGGTTGCCACGATTTCAGCAAACGGAGACAGGGAAATCGGAAACAAGATTGCTGACGCGATGGACAAAGTCGGCAAAGACGGCACAATCACAGTTGAAGAAGCCAAGTCAATCGAAACGACCCTCGACGTTGTCGAAGGCATGCAGTTTGACAAAGGTTATCTCTCCCCTTATTTCGTAACCAGCGCCGAGACGATGGAAACAGTCCTCGAAGACTGCTACATACTCATCTACGAGAAGAAGATCAGCAGTCTCAACGACATGCTCCCTCTCCTCCAGGCAGTTGCGAAAACAAGCAAGCCCCTCCTGATCATAGCTGAAGATGTCGAAGGCGAAGCACTTGCAACACTCGTTGTGAACAAGCTCCGCGGCACACTCCAGATCTGCGCAGTCAAGGCTCCGGGATTCGGCGACCGCCGCAAATCCATGCTCGAAGATATCGCAATCCTTACAGGCGGAAAATGCATCACTGAAGACCTCGGCCTGAAACTTGAAAATGTCAAGATCGAAGATCTCGGCAAAGTCAAGAAGGTAACGGTTGACAAGGAAAACACCACCCTCGTCGAAGGTGCCGGCAAACAGTCCGCCATCATCGGACGCGTCAACCTCATCCGCAGGCAGATCGAGGAGACAACTTCAGACTACGACCGCGAAAAACTCCAGGAACGCCTTGCGAAACTCGCAGGCGGCGTGGCCGTAATCAACGTCGGTGCAGCTACCGAAACTGAAATGAAAGAGAAGAAAGCCCGCGTGGAAGACGCACTGCACGCAACTCGCGCCGCAGTTGAGGAAGGCATTGTTCCCGGAGGCGGCGTAGCCCTTCTCCGTGCTGCAAAGGCCGTAAAATCCCTCAAGCTCGAAGGCGACGAATCAATCGGCGCAGATATCGTACTCAGGGCGACAGAAGAACCTCTCAGACAGCTCTCCGCGAACGGCGGATATGAAGGTTCTATCGTCGTACGTGAAGTTCTTGACCGCAAGGTCAATGAAGGTTTCGATGTAGAGACCGGAACATATGTCGACATGCTCAAGGCCGGTATCATCGATCCGACCAAGGTGACGCGTTCAGCACTCCAGAATGCCGCATCCATCGCAGGACTCCTTCTGACAACCGAATGCATGGTTACAGAAATTCCTGAGAAGGAAAAAGCAATGCCTATGCCTCACGGCGGTGGCGGAATGGGTGGAATGGGCGGCGGAATGGACTACTAAGTCCTTCACGTTCAGCTTGAATATCAAAAGGCGTGCGAATTTTCGCACGCCTTTTTTTTTGTTTCCCGGATTTTGATATTGACGGGCAGATACATTAAGACAAATTGGCTCTTTCTCAGATCGAGTGAGCAACTCGATTAGAAAGACTGAATATCCAATATCCAATTATTTTCATGTTTTGTGTGTTGACCCACTCAAGATGAAAACGAACCGACAAATTATACCCGCGGAAAATTCAATATGGTCCGGAGCCACCCTTCCAGTCGAGCCTCCATTGGTCGTTCCAGGCTCCGCTTTTGCCGATCCACCTTTTGAAAGGTACGCGTTTGAAAGATTCTACATGACAATCCAAAAATGAAATATTTGCGGCCATATTGTGACATTTAAACTGCGGGAACTTCCAGAGATACGGAAGTTTCGGGTAATCGTTTACGGAATCCCATCCGCTGTTGTTGCCCCCGTCTATTCCGGCGGTGAAATAATAACCGTTGGCACCGTCGAGATAGAGCTTGCCATCCCCTATGAAAAGGGTGTCGTCCGGCTTTGGGAACTGCTGGAGTTTCCGCAAATTTCCGAGAATGGGTGATGCAGATGCACCCTGCAGGTTGGTGTTCATGGAATAGTGGGCATTAAAACTGTCTCCTACAAAAGTCGCTTTGGCAGGGGTAATCTGGTCTGATGCCGGACATTTGAATGAATCATCGGTTCCGCCGTAGCTCTTGTTTTTCCATTTGACGTATCCGGACGCCAGTCTTGCCGCACCGGGAATTGAGCCCGCACCGTACTTATCATGCTCCTCTTCTCCGACAAGCCCCCACCAGGTGATCCCGTCCAGACCGTCCGTTGGACTTCCGGCCGGATATGGAATGCATCCGGAATAGTCCTCGATATATAGCTGGGCACCATACGAAAGCTGTTTTATATTCCCGACGCAAACACTGCTCTTCGCCGCGGCTCTCGCAAGGGAAAGCGCAGGAAGAAGCATGCCCGCCAGGATTGAGATGACTGCGATGACCACCAAGAGCTCGATCAATGTGAACTTCATAGGCCTCGCCGAGTTTCGGGCTACTGATTCCCCCTCGCCTGAAAACCTGTAAACGATCTTTCCAATCGCCCTGTTCCGACTACATTTGTTGTCCGACATTCTTTTACGCCTTATTGTTTAACCGTCCATACCCAATTATAACAGATTTGACTTTTAAAGTCAATAGTCCCTCAAAGATAATACATGTATTTAATTATTAATTTAAAATCAGTTATTTTGAATATTATCCTGCATTTTGCACTTGATAAATCAAATCATATGTTATAAAATACATGTATATTTAAAGAAAGACAAGTATGCGTCGCAGAAAAAAAAATCCTCTTTATCTTCAGATTCACCAGGAAATGAGGCATAAGCTTGTTTCCGGGGAATTCACCAAGGGTTCCATACTCCCGAGTGAAAACGCTCTTTGCGCGACTTATAAAACCAGCAGATTCACTGTCCGCGCATCCCTGAAGATGCTTGAGAAAGAAGGGTTCGCCAAGAATATGCCGGGACGCGGCTGGCAGGTTGTTTCCACGGAACCGGGGGGCGGGAGCCCGAAGACTCTTAACGTATCATATGTCACCTACGACGACAACACTTCACACATACATATGATACTTGAGAGGATAGAAGCGGTTTTACGGAAGGACAGAATTGATCTCAGGACCCATATATTGCCGAATGACAGCGACGGGGGGGCCCTCTCCGGATACGTGCGCAATTATCTCGAAAACGGATCCTGCAACGGAATAATCATCAACTGCGGAAACGCCCCCCTCCCAAAAAGCTTATGGCTTGAAGCCAGCAACAGGAAAATACCGGTGACCGCCCTTCTCGTAGAAGGACATTACGCATACGATTCAATCTCAACAGACAACTATCTAACAGCTCTGACCCTCATTGAAAAACTGATCTCCGAAGGACATCGCAGCATCCTTTACATGACATCGGAAAACCTGCAGAAACTTCCGGCTTTCATAATGAGAACCAGGGCTTATGAGAAGGCGATGAGTAGGAATGGCCTTAAGCCGGAGATAGTAATTGCAAACAACAACTACTGGCTGGGACTTTCAGAGGAATTGCTTGTGGACAAAACCCTCGCCAGATTGAAAAAAGAGAAAAGGTTCCCGACCTGCATAATAGGATCGACCTTCATTCCTGTCCAGCAGATAGTTCCCCGTATTTTCCGGAATTCGGCAGTCGCCCATGAAAAACTTACTGTTTCATATTTCAGCAGCAACCGCGAAAAGGAAAAACAGGATCTCATATCCTGCGGTGTGAAAAACGCCATAATAGTCGAAGAGAGGTGGGGGGATATAGCTGAAAATGCGGTGGAATGCCTTGTCTCTCGGCTGAGCAATCCAGACAGGGTTCCGAAACAGATTTTGATTACTGGAAAAATTGAAAGACTTATATGAACCGGACCGGTTCAGGCATTGCCTTTCCGGATATGATTATAACCTAAAGCAAGGAGGTGGACGATGAAGAAAATCCTGATGGTGGCCGCAGCTATGTTTGCGGGAGTTACAACGTTCGGTGCTACAGTCGTGTGGATCGAGGGAGAGTCCGCGCTGAAGACAAATCTCAAGACAAATCCGTGGGTGAAAGGGGACAATCCGAAGATGCTCAGCGCTGGAGACGCGTTGGCATGCATAAACGACAATACTGACAAACTTCCAAAACCGGGATTCGTTCTCTGGAAAATAGATGTTCCCGAGGACGGCGAATACCAGGTCTATTTCAGGCACGCATACAAGGGGCATCTAGGACAGATGCGCTACCGCTTCGTAAAACTCGGGGCTGACGAGAAACCCGTCAAGAAACCGGGTGCCGACGAAGGATGGAACACTTTCGACCTGGATGCCAAGGTCATGGACCAGCAGCCCAACGGGCAGCACAGGTCTATCGAATGGACAAAACAGGCCCCGGTAAAGCTTGAAAAAGGATCATATTTCCTGGATCTCCAGGTTACCGAACCCGGACCTGCACACCTTACGGATTCACTTGTCTGGACAATGATAGACGTCATATGCCTTACAAAAGAACCGTTCACGCCAAACGGAGCGACAAAGCCGGGAGAGGCGCCAGCCAAAACGAGTGGTGCTGCTGCAGGAACCGGGGATTATTATTGATGATTCTTTGAAAGTTATACGGAGCCGGAAACGGCTCCGTATAACTTTTTCTTCACCATTGTTTTATGTTTCACAATTTTATACCCGGGGAATTCCCGGGCGTCAAATTGTGAACTCTAAAATGAAAATAAAAGAAAGGAACTCGAAATGAAAAAAACCATCTTGGGAATCGCCTTGATATCCGCCCAACTTTTCTGTGTTTCATCAATGTTCGCAGACGGGAACTTTACGCCGGTCCCTCTAGATTCAATTTCTAACAGAGATCTAATCGACAACACTCCGGAAGGAGATGGAAAAGGGGGATGGACTGATCAGGGAAAAGATAACTGTCTTGACAAATTTCCCAGGGGAAAACAGGAATTCAAAGGCATCCCGTTCCAGATTCCGGAAAAAGGGAACGCTGCGGTAATGTTCAACGGGAAGAAGATGGGCGTACAGTTCAAGGATCTTCCCAAAACAGTAACGATAAAAGTTCCCAAGGATGCGAAGGGAAACAATTTCTATGTCCTTGCGGCAAGTGTTTGGGGAGCGCCAGCCAATACCGATGCAGCCGACATAGAGGTTAAATACGCCAACGGTGAAACTGATTCATACAGGATGATTTTCGGCTCCCACGTATCAAACTGGTGGGGCGCACAGGACCTCCAGAAATCTGTCATGGGCTGGAAGGGAACGAACGGACAGGGAGCCCAGGTGGGCTTATACCTTATTCCATACACATCGAAAAAAACAGTGGCCTCGGACATAAGTGAAATCAAGATAACTGCAAATGATCAGACAGACGCCTCTCTTGTTGTCATCGGTGTTACAATTGGAGACAAGAGGGCGGAAACCATACTGCCCCCTCCCCTGGCATGGAAAACATGGGAGGACAACGGGACTGACGGATGGTTCACAATTCCGGCGAAATACGATGATGCTGCACAGCCGGCGCCATGGGAAGGTTCTTTTGATTTTTTCAAACAGTCGGCGGGAAGCCTGGGATGGACAGTTGCCGTAGAGGACAATCTCGAGTTTGAAAAGGCGCCAGGAAAGCCAGTCAGGTTCAAGGGGATATGCGCGACCGGTTCGGGTTTCTATCCATATGTCGCGGAAGCTGAGAAATACGCCAAAATCCTGAAAAAATATGGTTTCAACCAGGTGAGATTCCATTCCCTTTTCGATGAACTCCTTGTGAAAAAAGAAGGAGATCGGGTGATTCCAGAGCTCAACAAGGCAAGGATGGAAAAGTTCGACAAATACTTCTCTGCGCTCAAGGAGCAGGGAATTTACGTGAAGATTTCAGGTTGTTTCGGCGCAAGATGGGCGAAGGAGACTGGAGTTGAAGCCTTTGACAAAATCGAGGGGTTGAACAATACCCAGTACACGTTCGATGAAAAACATCAGGAACTTTACCTGAAATCACTGAAGCTTTTCCTTGATCATGTCAATCCATACACAAAACTGCGCTATGCGGATGATCCCGCCTTCAACATGTATAAGGTGGTCAATGAATCCAGCCTTTTCTTCAATCAGACAACTTCGCTTCCCGGGATATATGCACTCAAATTCCAGGACAAATATAATGAATGGCTGAAGAAAAAATACGAGAACGACATAAGACTCATCGGAGCTTGGCGCGTTGAAAATCAGCCTTCACCAATAAGCCAGGCTGAATCACTTGACAAGGGAACAGTCGGCCTAATCGCGAACTACGAGCTTGCCAACTGTAAAGCTTCACAGAAGAAGCGGGCAGCCGACCAGACAAGGTTCTATTACGAGACTGAGCGTGACTGGTTTGCAAAAGTCAGTAAAACAATAAGGGACTCCGGCAGCAAAATGATGGTCCAGGGGTCATCCTGGGGCGGCCCCGGCCACCTGCAGGAAATACAGTCGGCCGTCAGCGCAAATTTCGACTTCACCGGAAAACACACATACTGGCTGCATCCCCATGGCGGATGGAGTCCTGAGGCGGCCCTATTCCCCAATGAACCCGTTGTCACTCATCCGAAAGACCACTTCCTGCAGTGCGCATATCAGCATATTGCCGGAAAACCGTTTGCCATCACGGAATGGAATTTCTGTTTCCCGAACGACTACACTCTCGATGCTGCTCCAGTCATGGCGGCATATGGTGCGCTTCAGAATATTTCCGCCAATCACAGGTTCAACATAGATTTGCCGGAAATGGGGAACTCGAAAAGAAACTTCTTCGGGATATTCGACTCACCCTCAGGAATAGCTGTTGAGCCGTTGTCATATTTCATGTATGTGAGGGGTGATGTGAAGCCGGCTCCGGTCATCTATCAGAACTGCATTACTCCGGAAAAACTTTTCGATCCGGATCGCAAGAAAGACATAAGGCAGGTGAATTCTGAAAACAGGTTTTACATGACATTCGATCCCCAGTCAATTCCAAACGAGGCGATGCTTGCAGGCGGAGTACGGATTTCGCTTGACGAAAAGAAGTATCCTGCCATCTGGAACGAAGCCGCGTTCAAGAAAGCATTGGATGAGAAAGCGAAAACAATCACAAGCATAACGGATGAGCTCGTCTGGAATTACGGCGACGGACACATACTTGTCAGAACTCCCAAGACAAGGGCGTTCATCGGATTTGCAGGCGGTAAAGATTACGAGAACGGCCCCATGAAAATGAAAATAAGCAAAGCTTACTCCGTCATAGGTTTCTCAAGCCTTGACAATAAAACCCTCGAGGAGTCTTCAAGTATTCTTGCGACTGTCGCGGCCAGGGACAGGAATTCCGGGCAGTCGCTCGACTATCTCGCCCAAGGCGATAAGAAGGTGGAGGATTACGGGCGGTTCAGAGCTGGAGCAACCGGCACTGCACCGATTATTTTCGAACCTGTTGAAGTTGATTTCTCCCTGAAGACTTCGGTCAAGGGGAAATGGACAGTCATGCCGGTTGACCTTGCAGGAAGGCCAATGAAGGACAAGGCATCGTCCCTGAATTCCAGCAGCGGAACTTTGAGCGGCAAGCTTTCAAACAAGGCATCAACAGCTCTCAATTTCATATTGACTGCCGATGCACCTTAAACACTATTGAACAAAAAAAGGCGTGCGAAATCCGCACGCCTTTTTTTTGTACTAAACACAACATCATCGGGGTTTTGATTTAAAAACCGGTTTTTCCCCGGTTCTCATCCTGAAAACCGCACACCGCCAGAACAGGGGTCAGACTGAACGCCCGCCGACAATCCATAATGAAAGATCCGACAGGAAAACCATTATTGCGGTTTCCCGGGAGGGATCATCTTTTTTAATCTTATCTATCTCTGCATTTATCTTATAAAGCTTGCCACGGTCCAGCCAGAATCCCTCGCAATTCGTGCAGTATTCAATGACAATGCTGGAATAACAAATGAAATTGGCTTCTTTAAGCTTGACGTCACGGCAGAGTGGGCAGCAGAAGTCCGAGATTCTGTTTTCATCCACGTGATATAAAGAACAGTATTCCACGTTGCCCGCATGGGGATGGGAGATCTTGTCGAGTTCACCCTTGTCCAGCCATATCCCGTTGCATTTGGAACAGAAATCAATATTAACGCCCCGATGCACCCGTGTCTCAAGTTCACTGACCCCGCATTTCGGACATTTCAGATTATTACTGATAGGCATTTTGATTTTCATAGTGACGGGAAGATAGCCGGAAGTTGAAAATAAAGCAAGTAGGCCAAGACAAAAGACACAGGTTTTCCATCTAGAACCGCACACCGCCAGAACAGGGGTCAGACAGAATGCCCCCCGACTTAAGTGTCGCCGCCTGCGGGGGCTTGTTGTCTTTAATGTAATCCTTTTATTCCCAAGGCTTACGCCATTGGGCTACATTATTACACCTCCTGCGGAGGCTATTATGCAATGGAGCTTTATTCAGCCCTCGCAGAGGGTGAAATGTTGTAGCCCCATGCGCAAGCGTGGGGTTTTGAATAATCAAAAATAATTTTCAGCCCCCGCAGGGTGGCGGCACAATATCAATTCTGGATTTGTTGACCGACAAAACCGATTAAGTTTGGGGGCATTAGGGTCAGACTACGGCGCGTGGATTGAATGCGGATTTCGCAGCCAATTGTTTCCAGAGCAGCTTTTCCTCTTCACTGATCTGCGGCGGGACCTGGATTGAAACCGCTACATAAAGATCTCCACTCTTTGCATTTCCCGCAGGCAACCCCTTGCCGCGGACACGGAGCTGATATCCCTGCTGGGTACCGGCAGGAACTTTCAATGAAACCGTGCCCTCCAGAGTCCGAACAGGAACCGTAGCACCAAGTACCGCCTCCCATGGAGTCAGCTCCAAACTGCCGACCAGATCGGCTCCGCGCGTTTCAAAATCGGGATGCTGGGCATAACGGACACGCAAATACAGGTCACCCGCACTGCCCCCGGCAAAACCGGCATCGCCCTTGCCGCGCAGCCGGATGGACTGGCCTGTACGGACACCTGCAGGAATGCGAACCTGATAGGTTTGACTCTCTTCCTGACCAGTGCGGGCGTTGGTGCGCCGGACCGTGATTGCACGCATGCCTCCCTTGAGCACCTCCTCAAGCGTTATGAGAATGTCACCCCGAACATCCTCGCCACGCTGTGCTGCTGTGGACTGTCTAAATCCTTCATTAGCACCGCCTGCAGGCCGACGTGAGCCGAACGGAGAAGAACCGCCGGAGCGTCCCGCCTGGCCGCCAAAAAACTGTTCAAAGAAATCACTGAAGCCGGTCCCTTCGAATTCAAAATCAAATTCCTCGCCGCCGCGCCCGGCAGTTTGACGGAAAGGGCCGCCCCTGCCCGGAGGAGGCTGTTGGAACTGCGCACCCTGTTTCCAGTTTACGCCCAGCTGATCGTATTTCTTCCGGTTCTCAGGATCGCCCAGAACCTCGTAAGCCTCATTGATCTCCTTGAATTTCACCTCAGCCGTCTTTTTGTCTTTGGCAACGTCGGGATGATGTTTTCGAGCAAGAGTCCGGAACGCTTTTTTTATGTCTTCTGGTGCAGCGTTTCTCTGGACTCCGAGTATCTGGTAATAGTCTTTAAATTCAACCGGCATATGAAAATCCCTCCTGTGTATGTCAATCCCATAATATTGCCCGTCAATGAAATAATGTAATCACACTTTCAATTTTTGATGATTGATATCAATATTGTCACAAGGAATTATTCCTGCCAACCGCAGCGAGGTAGGGTTACACCCTATATGCAGGCAGGGTTATTACCCATATCATATTTATCAGGCGCACAGTACTTTTCCAACAGCAACAATTCACTTTCAGAAATAGGCGGTGAAGGACTAGGTCATTCTGTTCAAAATATAAGTTTTAAGTTTATTTCGCGCGATAACGGATTATATTAACGTTCGGAGTCCGAACAACAAAGGAGGTTTCAAATGCTTGAGCAATTGAAGAAGAACATGTTTATCGGAGTCGGCCTGATGGCGATGACCCAGGCAAGGATCAAGGAGTTCGGAAAAAAGTTTGCCGAAGACAGCAAGCTTTCAGAAGCAGAGGGGGAGAAGCTTGTGGACGAACTGATGACGCAGGCTGACGACATGAAAAAGTATTTTGAGAAAAACCTCTCCAGTATCGTCGAGGAAAAAATGAAGAATGTAAAACTCCCATGCAACGTAGGGTTTGAAAAAATGGGGAAGGAAATCGACGAACTCAAAGAAACCCTCTCCAGAATTGAATCACTGTTGAATAAAAACAATAACCACCCAAAGAATCCTGGCAGCTCCACTAAACTGAAAAGTTAGGCATCGATGCTTTTCCGCAAAAGAAAATCAGGTTGGCGACATCATCAGTTCAAGCGCTACCAACAGGTTGTGTCCGTACTGATCAGGCATGGATTTTATGATTTTGCCGAAAATAGCAATCTCCTCAGGTTCGTCAAGTTCAGGCATAGATACATGCCAGAAGACGGATTATTGAAGGAAGAGGAGAAACTTACCCATTGGCAGAGGATAAAACTCGTCCTCGAGGAACTTGGACCAGCGTATGTCAAGCTTGGACAGTTTGTAAGCAACAGACCGGATCTTCTGCCGCAGGAACTTTGCATTGAACTTGAATCGCTTCTTGATGCAGTACCACCTTTTGACAACGCCGAAGCTGTAAATATTATTGAAAAAGAGTTCAATGCTCCAATCAATATGGTCTTCCAGCAGTTCACTGAAACACCATTCTCATCGGCTTCAATCTCTCAGGTTCATAAGGCGAAACTCCATGATGGAACCAATGTGGCTGTCAAGATACAGCGTCCAGGCATAAAGGAAGTGATAGATGCGGATCTTGAGATAATGGAGGAGATTGCCGGATTGCTTGAGAAATATGTCACCGGCATGGACGTCATAAATCCGGTCGGAATTGTCAAGGAATTCAAGGTCTGCATCTCAGAAGAGCTCGACTTCATGAACGAAGCGGACAATATCGAAAAGTTCACCAGGAAATTCGGGGGGAACAAGCTGGTGTATTTTCCGAGGGTATACAAGGAATACACGACCACACGCGTGCTTACTATGGAAATGGTCGAAGGCGTGTCCCTGGCCAAAATAAAGGAAGGCGGCAATCCGAAATACAATCTGGACCTTATTGCAACAACACTATGCGACCTATTGATGGACCAGATATTTGAACATGGGTACTTCCACGGGGATCCGCATCAGGGAAACATCATAATCCGCGAAGACAATGTCATCTGTTTTATCGATTTCGGTCAAATCGGAATACTTTCCCCGCGAAACAGGCAAATCCTCCGTGAAATCATAATCGGACTCGTGCAGATGGATCCCAGGAAGGTCGCAAATGCCACAATGAAACTTTCCACTAACTCCGAGATCATAAACAGGGAGCAATTTGAAAACCGGGTGTTCAAGATAATCGACAAATATGCCGGGGTAACTCTGCATAACCTAAACCTCAGCAAATTCTTCAACGACCTTTTCAAGCTGGTTATCAGCAGCAAACTCATGATCCCGTCAGATCTTTATCTCCTCGGAAAGGCAATAACGTCGCTTGAAGGAACTATTAGAAGGATAAAACCTGACTTCAATATTATGGTTCATATCGAACCTTTCGTGAAAAAGATGATTTTGGAGAACATCAGCCCGTATAATGTTGTCAAGGACATCTACAGTAGCCTCTCCGACTATTCAGAGCTGTTCCGGAATCTTCCCGGCGGGCTCAGGGACATTCTTAACCAGTTCAAAAACAGGAACATCAAAATCCAGTTCGAGCATAAGGGTCTTGAACCGATGCTCCACAAGCACGATCAGATCAGTAACAGGATATCATTTTCAATTATTTCATCTTCACTGATAATTGGCTCTTCACTGATAATTCACGCAAAAATCCCGCCACTGGTTTTCGGAATCTCATTCCTGGGACTTTTCACTTTCATATTCGCCCTGATGATGAGCGTCTTCCTGCTTGTTTCAATCCTAAGGCATGGCAAGATGTGAAATAAAAGCAAGCGGGTTGCCTCTTAAAAGTCAACCCGCCCATTTTTATCCTAAATTACAATCTGACAGCACGGCAGCAGAGTGCCGCGGCTACAGTAAATCCATCATCTTTCATCTTATTACGTTTCACACTTTGTTGTTCATCTTGTCGTCTCCGCTTAAGCGATTAGCCGACTCGCTCAGATTAACGGGATGGAAAGCCATTCCTATCTAGCCGCCCAGAGCATTCCGCGTCTGACAATTTCCTTCAGCTCTGGAATTTCGAAATCTTTTGCAACATGGCCAAGCGAAGTGTAGAACACCCTGCCCTTGCCATATCTGCGCTTCCATATGACCGGCATCACTGTACCATTGATCCATTCTGCGTGATCTCCGGAAAAAGTTGTGGTGGCCAGGACTTCGTTGCCTGGATCGGTATGCATATAATACTGTTCAGATTTCATCTTGAAATCCTTTATGCCCTTGACTATCGGATCGTCCTTCTTCCCTTTGACAATATTCACATCATAATCAATTATGTTGCCGGGATGGGCAACCCACTGGCCGCCGGTCATGAACTGATATTCGGTGTTATTGCGGAAAGAGTCGCACATGCCGCCGTGCCACCCTGCAATGCCCGCGCCGTTTTTAACTGCGCCCAGAAGCCCCTTTTCCTGTTCTCCTGTAATCTGGCTCATAGTCCATACCGGAACAATCAGGCTCAGGCTGTTCATCTTGTCGACATCGGCACAGCAGTCAAGGCTGGCCGTGAGTTCGACATCAAACCCCTCCTTTATCAGAACATCAACAAATATTTTTGCGCACTGTTCGGGTTCATGCCCATTCCAGCCGCCCCACGTCACCAAAGCTTTCTTACTCATTTTATGATTCCCTTTTTTTATTGGTCGTCAGTCTTCAGTCGTCAGTCTTCAGTAAAAAGACACAAATAAAGTTGTGCCATGTCATTCGACTTCTCCCATTCACCGATTCTCCGATTCATCTTCAATCCAACTCCCCTTTCTGCAGTCCGAGCGGAAGGGCTTCCGGCCTCTTGCATGTGCTTTTAATTGTCACATGCTTTCCGTTTTTCGATGATTCCTCAAAGGAAAGCATGACATCAAGGACATGATAGGCAAGATCTCCGTTGCAGCGGTTGACGCGGCCTTTCTGTATCGCCTTCACCATGTCTGCGACACCGATGCTCCTCATGTTTTCGGAATATCCGTGGGAAAGCGGAATTTCCTGCCAGTCTGCGCCTGGTTTTGCAAGTTTCACAGGCCCTCCGAAACCGTTCGGATCCGGAACCTTCAAGCTCCCGGCTGTACCGTATATTTCAATATTGGAATGGTCGTGTTTCCATACATCGAAACTCATGGTTACAGTAATCAGGGCGCCGTTATGGAAATCCATTACGCCAGTAAGGTGTGTCTGAACTTTAACTGGAAGCATCTGCCCGTAAAGTTCTTTTGATGTCGCAAAACGCTCCCTGTATGCCATTGAAGTCGATGCGCATACCCTCTTAACCGGGCCGAGAAGATTCACTAGCGCCGAAAGATAGTAAGGGCCCATGTCAAGCATCGGGCCACCGCCTGTCTGATAATAAAAACCTGCATTGGGATGCCAGCTTTCGTGACCATGGCACATCATGAACGCTGTACCGGAGACAGGCTTGCCGATCCAGCCGTCATCAATAAGTTTCCTGCAAGTCTGGATTCCGCCGCCGAGAAAAGTGTCAGGGGCGGAACCGACAAGGAGTTTTTTCCTTTTCGCCAGATCGACAACTTTCTTCCCATCTTCGCGTGTGATCGCGAGGGGTTTTTCACAGTGCACATGTTTTCCGGCATTGAGCGCCTTGAGGTTGACCTCGGTATGCGCCTTTGGAATTGTGAGGTTCAAAATTATTTTTATTTCCGGGTCGGCAAGAATCTCATCAATCCCCACAGCTTCCATTCCGTATTCCGTGGCCTTGGCTTCAGCCGCCGCGTGATTGAT
Source organism: uncultured Victivallis sp. (assembly GCA_964540865.1). Classification (GTDB taxonomy): domain Bacteria; phylum Verrucomicrobiota; class Lentisphaeria; order Victivallales; family GWF2-50-93; genus GWF2-50-93. Next base: position 11,360 of record CAZION010000029.1, on the reverse strand, counting down.
GTCCGCACACTTCGAGATCTCCATGAACCCGAAGGTTTTTGCGGCCTTGAGATACGCCGCGCTGATGTTTCCGCACCCTATCAGCCCGACTTTCATCTTCTCTTTCATCAGTTCCTCCTTTAATGTAGCACAGGCTTCCAGCCTGTGACTTGGTTTATCTTATTCACACAGGCAAGATGCCTGTGCTACTTTCAAAACGACTTTCTTTCTATAAAGCTGTTTGCGATAATCACCGATTCCGTCTTCTTTTTCCCGAGTTGGTCCACCAGCATATTCACAGCTGCGGCCCCCATTTCAACCCTGGGCTGCTCAACAGTGCTGAGCCCCGGATAAAGCGCCGACGCCGAATCATCGTTGTCGCTGCCAACCACGCCGATATCGTCAGGAATGATGATTTTATGCTCATAGCAGTACATGTAGAAACCGCTCGCCATCCTGTCATTCGAAAAGAACACGCAGTCGCCCTTCTTTTTCCTGGCAATTATTTTTCCTGCGGAATCATACCCCGAACGCCTCGAGTAGTCACCCTTGACTGTACCGGCGAGGGAAAGTCCGCTTTGCCCCAGCGCCTTCATAAATGAAGCCTTATGAGAGACCGCATGGTAATATTCCGGATCCCCTTCGACAAAAAACATCCTCCTGTAATTCCTTTTTTCCAGGGCTCTGAACATTTCCGACATGGCGGGGAATGGCTCCGTATTGACTGACACAAATTTATTCTTCACCGCCTCGGACCCTATGACTACGAACGGTATGTTTCTTTTCAGGAGTTCTGCCGGAATCATGCTTTTCCTTGTGAGACCGGCAAAAACAATACCGTCAACATGTTTTGCAAGGATGAGATTCGAAAAATGGGCCACGGCTGATTTTCCGTCTTTCAGGTAGGGAAGGACCATGACATTGTAGTCTCTTCCAAAAGCCGCTGAAACCATGGAATCCAGGATCGCGGAGTAATACGACATGCGGATCGGCCCCCTTCGTGTCCCTTTCCAGAGTTCGACGGCAAAACCGATCTGAAAACTTCTGTTGGAAGCAAGACGGCTTGCGAGGACGTTCGGCTTATATCCGAGCCTCCCGGCAATTTCAGTCACACGGTCAATTGTAGATTTCGGAAGCAAAGGACTTCCGGAAAGCGCGCGGGAGACTGTCGAGGGAGATACCCCCGCCGCCTTCGCAATATCATTTCTCGTCAAATTCCTCATCCGCCGCCCTTCAATCAAACCTGCCATCTCTTCATGCACCCGAGTGCATGCCGAATAATTTAGCGACATGGAAGTCCAATGCAAATGGGGTTGGTGAAATTAATGAAGGAAATTATATATAAAGATACAAAGTACCCGATCCCTGAATGATACTAGTTTGCGGCAAATCCCTACTTCACTGACGCCGCAGTGACGACATTGATTTTCCTGCCGTTGTCAAGGATGACTGAGATCAGGCTCGTATTCACATCGGAGTATTTCCCGGCCTCGAGATAGCCGACCGCACCTGCTGCGATCTTCGCAAGGAGCTCTAGCTGTTCGGATGCCGCAAGCGAAATGTTTTCCGGAACGTCGTCAGTGTCGTCCGGAGAGCTAAGCGTTGCCACCGAGACAATCCCAATCATCCCCTTGTTCTTGATGTGATCATATTGAATGTCATCGATTATACCGAGCGTCTTCAAGTTATCCAGCACTGCTCCCTTATTGCCTGATGCGACATGCACCATGAAAGGCACAGCCGACAACGCCGAAGTGACGCTCGTGTCATTCCCGACTCCTGCACCTTCGACCCCGTAGAAGAACATGTAGAGTCCTTCATCAAGCTTATCCGCCAGCTGCGTGTCGTCCTTGGCCTTCACAAGCGTATTGTCGATCCATTTCGTCGCATAGTTGTCGTCTATTGCGTCATCGTCCCAGCCATTGCGGGTGTCGAGGAAGTTCTGGAGCCCCATGATGTCGGGATGGAGCGGCACCGCGACAGGTTTTGCGGGAAGGTAGCAAGACATGTCGAAATATCCGTTCGACTCTAGGCATCCCTTTCTAGTCGCGACCGTGTGGCTCGCAGTGCCCTTCGCAGTATCGGGCATATCGATGAAGAAGAATTCGAAGGTGTGTTCTCCTTCACTATTCACCAATGCAGAATACTTGAATACGCCCTTCGCGTCGGTCTTTGTCAGCGCAATCACAAGCCCCGTGATTGGATTCCTCACCCTGACTACAATATTCGGTATGCCCTTGACGCCGGTCTCGTCCACGACCTTGCCGATGAACGCCGCAGTGAAAGGAACCGCAAGATCATTTGCCGGAACCTGTGTGAGCACTACATCGGCCACAGAATAGCACTTGACCGTCAGAGTGACACCGGAATACGCAGTCGTGCCATAGAGCAGGAAATACCAGGTGCCTGCAGCCGGGTTGCTGACAGTCAATGCTTCCGTGCTACCCGCCTCTACCCCCTTCACAGAATACGATGCCTTCGTCGGATAATTTGCGAACTTCGCAAAGAGGTCGCAGTCGTTGTTGCCGAGGGGATTGCAGTCGATCGTCGCCACAAGCCTCGTCGTCCCGAACGGAACCTCCACTGAGAAATACTTGATTCCGCCAATAAGGTCTGTCTGTAGACCGGAAGTATCGCCGATATCCATGCTTGTCGCAGAACAAATCTTCCCGGTTGGTAGCGCCTGTCCGGTCGCAGAAGGACTGAAGTCGCTGTCGTAGGGGCTTGAAGATTTACCCTTAATCTGGTATGCATGGGGATCGCTATCGCCGGGAGTGTCGGAATACATCCTTCCGGCTGTGTTGCTACCAGGGATATAGGTGCCATCGCGATATACATCATATGTCGTCGCGCCAGGAACAGCAGTCCAGGATATTACAATCCTGTCAGAATACACGCCTTGCGTGGCAATGACCTTAGCTGGACCTTTAACCGACACCTTGCCGGAATCTCTCTTGCTGAAATCCGACCATCCATTTCCATTGCCTGCCTTTATGAAATAATAGTATGTGGTGTCACGGCCGAGCTTGGAAACTGTCCCGCCATTAGTGTCGTCCGCCATATTGTCATAGAATATCTGTGAAGTCCTAGACAGGAACTTCGCGCCGGCGCTGTTTATCGTATCCGAACGCCACACCTCATACATAGTCGCGTCTGCAACTTTCGTCCACTTGATATTGATATGGTCGAAATATGTGCCATCCGACACAGTGGGCGTCGCAGGCGCAGCAGGCACCTTGGCTATGTATCCGGAATTGCCGGTACCGTAGCTGCCATAACCGATGGCGTTCTTCGCCTTTACGAAATAGTAGAACAATGTCCCGGGATCTTCACCGGTCACCGCCGCAGAATTGTCCTCGAATATGGTGTCGGCAGTCTCAAATTCCTCCGAGAAGATTGTATCCGCCAAGCTATTCTTCCTGCCAACAACATAGCCTGTCGCTCCGGCAACAGGGGGCCACGTCACCAATATCCTGTCGGAGAACAGTCCGTCGCTCGCCTTAACTCCGGCTGGAACACCAGGGACAGCCGTCTGCCTGCTGAATTTAGCTGTCACGGACACTCCCGCGTAGTCGGTAATGCCATAAAGATAAATCAGCCAGTCGCCAGAAGCCGGGTTCGCGATCTGGACGAACTCTTTACAGCCTGCCCCCATTGAACGTTTCACATTGAGTCCCATGGGATCAATCACATCAATATCACAATCGCCAGTTATGCCGGTTGTCCGGATCTCGAGAAGAGTCTGTCCTGACGGAACGTATATGGAATAGATCCTTACGGAATCCGCCAATCCGGAAATTCCGTTCCTGGCTGAGCCATTTGCAAGAGACACGGTCGGCTGGAAGGTATGGCAGGAATAACCATTCCAGAGCGGGGACGTGAATCCTGATCTGGAAGGATTGCAGTAGATTGCGAAGGTCGAAGCGGTGGAATCGAAGACGTCTGAACCGAAGGCGGCTGGAGCATTGCCATAGAAATACGCGGAATCAAGCGATGTGCATGCCGCAAAGGCCGAATCGCCAATCATGGCAACGCTCGAAGGAACTGTAATCCTGTTCAGCGACTTGCAGCCACTGAAAGCACCATCCTCTATTGATACAACTCCGCTCGGGATTGTAATGCCAATAAGAGAAGAGCTACCAGTAAATGCCCAGCTACCAATCGTGGTGACACCGGAGGGAATAACGTAAGTTCCGGTTTTGCCACCTGGATATTGGACAATGCAAGTTTTATCCTTGTTGAAGACAATACCGTCCACGCTTGAAAAATCCTGATTAGCTGGATCAACCGAAAACGCAGTTGTTGAACAGCCACCAAATGCCGCAATTCCGATGGTTGCAACGTTTTGCGGAATCGTTACGATGTCCGTAGCAGTTCCATAAAATGCCCAGTCGCCTACAGAAAGCACTCCATCGGGAATAGTTATGCTGGCCAGCTTGGAGCAACCATTGAATGTTGATTGTCCAATCGAAGTCACGCCAGAAGGGATAGTTATGCTTACAAGCAAGGAGCAGGCGGAAAACGCGTAATCTCCTATGGAAGTCACGCTGTCCGGGATGGAAACGGTTTCCAGCGAACTGCAACCATTAAATGCCCCAGTTCCAATCGATGTGACACTTGACGGAATTATTAAATTTATCAACCCGTGGCAATTCAAGAAGGCGTCTTTTCCAATAGAAGTCACGCCCACGCCTCCGATTGTAAGCGGTACTACGACAGTGCCTCCGGCTCCAACATATCCTGTTATTGTACCGGTTCCCGCATCAAATATGAAGTCTGATTCAGAAGATGCATCCCAGACGAAATTTGCAGTAATTGTCATATCTGCAGAAACATTTATAATCGCGAGCGGATTAGCCGTTTCAGAATAGTCTCCGGTCCAGTTCAGAAAACGGTAATTTGCAGCAGGAACCGCGGTAACCAGAACGCAGTCACCGGCATATTCTATATTCTGCACCTTCGTCCCGGTGATTGTTCCATGCACTCCTTCGACAAAGGTGACTGTGTATATGTTTATCGCAAAACTTGCTGACGCCGTCTTATCGCCCTTCACACCAGTATCAGTCCTTGCTGCGGTCATAACTCCATCATCCCAGCTGACGAAATGATAGCCAGGAGCGGGAGTGGCGGTCACCTGTGAACCATCTGCTCCAAGCTCAACCGCCTGCGGCGTCGTCCCTGTGATTGAACCGTTCGCACCGGCATTGTAGGACAGCGTATATGTGTCAATTGCGAAGTTCGCAGTTACAGTCTTACTGGCAATGACATTTGTCTCAGTCCTAGATGCTGCGAGAACTCCATCGCTCCAGTCGCAGAAATGATATCCCTCGTTTGGAACAGCTGTAACTGCAATTCCGTCGGCTCCATAATTAATGGTCTGAGGATTCGTTCCTGAAACGGCTCCATTCGCACCAGGCAAATAAGTAAGAGTATATGAGTTTATTTCGAAGTTCGCGGTGATTGTCATATCACCCTGGATATTTGCAATGTTTAGCGGATTAGCATTTCCCGTATAATCTCCGGACCAGTTGACAAAGTGATAACCGGTATCTGGCAATGCAGTTACCGGACTTAAATTGCAACCCAGCTCAACATCTTGGTTCACAGCACCTTCCAGAGAACCTCCCGGAGATGCTGTGAAATCCACCACGTGGGCCCCCGAAGCATGAGTGAGCCCAAAATAGATATTGTAACCGTCAAGCCAGGCACCTGCAGCAAGTTTCCCTCCAGTACCGGTAAGAGCAACTGCATGCCAGTCCTTTGCAATACCAACTCCTGCCGGCTCGTACTTGGACCATGTTGCTCCTGCAGTAGTTGATAGATAAACATAGTCATTTCCAGCTACAGCTGTGATTACGGCACCATCGTTGCTTATGGATACAGCATTCCAGAGTTTTGCAACTCCAACGCCCGCTGGCTCATGTTTTGTCCATGTGACCCCCATGTTGGAGGTAGTATAGATGCCATATGTTCCTGCAATCATATCCCTGGCGGTGACTGCAATAGTAGATGCATCATTGCTCATCGCAATGGAATCCCCCGGATAAATGCTAGCAGCAATATTCCTGTTTGTCCAGGTGGCTCCACTGTCTGAAGACACATACATTCCAGACGAGGCGGCTCCAGCGGCAATTTTGCTACCATCGTCATTCATACATATGGACCTCCAGTTTTTTGTCAAACCAGCTCCAGCAGGTTCGCGCTTCGTCCAGGAGGCTCCAGCATCAGACGAAGTATATACATAATCATTGTAAGCCACAACTGCAATCTTGCTGCCATTGTCGCTCGATGAAACTGAAAACCATAACTTTGCCACTCCTCCGCCTGCAGGATCCCTTAATGTCCAGCTTATTCCGCCATCGTTGGAAGTATAGACATAATCACTTAATGCGACAGCTGCTATCTTGTTCCCATCGCTGCTAATTGAAACACAGTACCAGCTCTTGGTAACACCAGCGCCCGCCGGTTCCCTCTTAAGCCATGTCACACCACCGTCGGATGAAGTATATATATATGCGGATGCTGCGGCCAATTTGCTGCCATCGGGACTCATTGCGATAGACTTCCAGCTGGGACTTCCAGTACCGGTGACAGCCTTTTTCCTCCAGTTGATATCAACTGAAAAAATCGCGGAAACTGTTATATTGGATGATACATTCGTATCAGTCCTTGGATTTGAAGTGGAACCATCGCTCCAGGAGGCGAAGTGATATCCCGACTCCGGCACGGCTGTAACTTCAGTACCATCCGAACCATGGAGTAGAGACTGGAGGGCTGAACCACTTATGCTGCCGTTCCCAGAAGGGGCGACATTATAGGACAATGCGTATTGATTGATGGCAAATGTGCATGATATCGTATGCGGGGCGATTACATTGTTGAAAGCATAATTTGCATCAGCCGCAACTGATTCACCGTCGACAAGCACGTCCGAGACATGATAGCCTAAAACTGGTGCAAAGGTAAAACTGCAATCAGCCCCATAGTTTACAGGAACTGCACCGTTTGGCGATATTGAACCATTGGGGCCAGCAGAAGCAGTTATTGTATTGGTGTCAATAGAGAAAATAGCGATAAGCGTAAGGCCGTAGGAGACATTGTTAATTGTCAGTGGATTTTCAGTCGAATAGTCTCCGTAACCGGCACGATACCAGTTCACAAAATGCCAATGTTCCGGAGGATTGGCCAGAATTGGAGTAGAACTGTCACCATACAATACCCCCTGGGGCGTCATCCCCGTCAGCGAGGCACCTGGAGTCCCATCTGTCTGGAAATCCAGATCGTATGTATTCCTGATGAAATTTGCAGTAACCGTGGCGTCTCCTGTCAATGAAACTACTTTAGCGGAGGAGGAATTAGGATTATCTATTGATGCATTTGCTGTAGTGGACCAGTTCTGGAAAAGATGTCCGATGGTTGGAGTTGCGGAAACAGTGAAATATTCTCCAAAATAGAAGGAGTGGAGGCCTGGCACAGGATCGACTGTTCCATAGCTTAGGTCGCAGCTGGCCATTGTCACCTCATAGTTCCTGTCGGCAATATATACAAATCCGCCTTCATCGGATGCAATTATTCCAGATGCATCTGGGGCAATGGTCACATAATCAATATATCTTTCACGGCCACCTATGTAATCATGATATGTTTCATATGAACTCCAAGAATCTGATGTCGCATAAACATACGTAGGGGCTGAGGACACGATTCTCGCACCATCTGAACTAACAGAAATATCGATGAAACTTCCGGATGGTTTTGCAGGTTGTGTCCATGTAAGTCCGCTATTTTCCGAAACATACATGCCAATGTTAGAAGAAACTGCAATAACCTGTCCATTGCCGGATACGGAGACGGACATATAACCTATGCCTGTCGTGCTTCCCGCAGGATTTGTCTTCGACCAGGTGTCCCCATGATCTGAAGAGATATAGACCGGATCGTTATCAGAGGAATTATAAAATGCGTTTATACATACTATTGTCGAATCGTCCGAGGACATGGCGATTGATCGCCATGATTTTGAAACGCCTGTCCCGGCAGGCTCGCATTTCTTCCAGGTGTCAGCCGCATCGTCAGAAACATATATGTAGTCGGAATATGCACAAGTCGCAATGTTCATTCCGTTTGAAGAACAGGCGACGGAAGTCCATTGTTTTGTAATTCCTGTTCCTGCGGGCTCTTTCTTTTCCCAGGTTGAGCAGGAGTTCTTGGAGATATAAAGATAATTGTTCGAGGCCGCAGATATTACGGTCTGCCCATTAGAAGAAGCTGCGATGCTTTTCCAGTTTGCCGCGACATTTGGCCCGAGGGGTTCATTCCTGGTCCAAGTATACCCACGATCCGAGGAATTATAGAGGAAGTTTCCGGAGGCGGCGATAAAGACTTTCCCACCATCGCTGGAAGTTACCGGTTTAATCCAGTTTTTGGATGAGCCAGAGTTTTTTGATTCACGCCTGATCCAGTTTGAACCTCCGTCATCTGATGTATGAAGGTAACTTCCTCCAGATAGGACTATCTTGCTTCCATCGGGTGTCATGGAGACTCTTCCATTAGCAGCTGATATCCCGGTATTGGACCATGTCGCCCCGTGATCCCCAGAGATGCAGGCTATGTCGGAACAGGCAATTATCTTGCTGGCGTCAGATGAAAGCGCAATTGCGGACCAGGTCTTTGTTACTCCTGTTCCGGCCGGTTGCCTCTTTGACCAGGAGCTACCTCCGTTTTCAGACATATAAAGAAAATCGTCCTGGGCTGCAACAGCCATTTTCTGGCCGTCGGGACTAATTGCCGTTGAAAGCCAGACCTTGTTTATCCCGGTTCCGGCAGGCTCAACTGTCGACCAGGTGTCACCGCCGTCGGTCGAAATGGACACATAATTGCTGGCATAATACTGACCTGATGCAATTATCCTAGAACCATCGGCCGAAATGGATGCGTCATACCAGGTAAATGCCAAATCAGCATTGCCTGTAGGATTATGCCTTTGCCAATTCTCCCCGTTGTCCGAGGATATATATATGCCCCCACCATGGGTACAGGCAATCAAGCTGGAGCCATCTGAAGAAATATCCACCGCATTGAAGAAGTTTCCTCCTGGATCCTTGATTGACCAAGTTACGCCACCGTCCAAGGATATGTAGACATAGTACATGGAACACGCGACAACCTTGCTTCCGTCCGCTGAAACCGATGAGCTTATAAATTGATTATACTCATACCAGCCAGCAGCATAATACCTTGACTTTATTGAGGAAAGAAAATCCTCCGAGGTGTAAATCGCATCGTCATAGGCGCAGGCTATAATCTTTGTGCCATCTGCCGATATGCTGACAGATCTCCAGTCGTTGTCGGTGTTTGGTGTAACTTTCTTCCATCGGTGATTCGATGCTTCGGAGTTGAGAGAGGCAAAAAAACTGGACGCTGCGAACAGGAGAAGAAAAACGAAACGAAGATTATTCACATAAGACTGGCGGACAAAATGGTTCAAGCAGAGCGTTTTCACAGATAGGATTTTCAATCTATCTTTTGACAGACAATGCATCCTGACACTCCCCCCCTCATATCAAATATGTGAAAGCAAAGAAAACAGTAAGAATTAACAATAAGTGAAAAATCTTAAATGTTGTTCTAAGCGTAATAAACCGCCTTCCGGCTGGAAGATTGAATCTTCTGTTAAATCAGACTACTTACCGTCCTGCAGGGAAGTAGTTACATCATAACAAAAAATACTTAAAGGTAATGTACGTAGAAACGGGTGGTCGTCAAGTGATTTACTAGATATTACTCCGACTTTTACACATTGCATCCAAAGTGGATATAATGCTTCATACCACTCGGTTACAAAGGGAGGGGAAATCAGTCCACTCTTCCGGAATTGAATCTGCGGGACATTAATATTCCGTGCCAGATCAGATCCTTCTTGTCGAGGCCATTGCAGTCCTCGCGTGACGGCGCAGCGTAGATGATCCTGAACATGTCGCTCCATTCATTGCAGGCAACCCCGATCTCATCCGACCCGTTTTTCCCGTTTACGAACCAGCGCGGTTCCGCGAAATCAAAATCAAAAGAAACCTTCTCGTCCGGCTTCAGCACAATCACGTCTTCATTGCGGGGCTTTGCAGGCTCGCTGAATGTTTTCGCGAATGTCCACTCTTTCTCGAAACTGGCGGAAACGGCATTGAACGATCTGTATTCAGGAAGATTCACAATCGCAAGCGGCTTGCCAGAAGCGTTCTGAAGGGTGATCTTCAGCTTCGGGCTTTTCCTGATCTTCACATTCTTATTCTCCGGGGCCGGCTGTTCCTCCCCGCCGTTCCAGGTGTTTCTCCTGACCTGCGAACGCTCAGTAATTTCAAGGCCTATTCCCAGTTGCCCCCAGCGGTAACCTTTCGCCACGGCCGTACCATCGCTTCCGAGAGCAACTTCAACTTCGAGAGGAACATGGACATCGTTTCCCCTGCCCGCACGCTTCTCAATATCCAGACCTTTCTTCTGCTGTACAAAATACTTTTCAATGCCGTACTTCAGGGGCAGATATCTCTGTGCTGCCGGATTAAACCAGCGGTATTCATTTCGCCCCTGGATGAAAACAGCGTCATCCGCAGGCCTGAATGCTGTGCAGTAATCAAGTTCAAAAAGGTCATCCTCCCCCTTCTTCAAAACAGTATAATATCTGGCGCTCTTTTCCGAAGGAATCGTCCCTTTGAATTTCTTCAGCGGAATTTCCGAAATCTCATATTTAAGGCTTACGTAATCCCCACGGAACGGATCACGGGGATCAACCGGAACAGTTCCAAGGAACACAGTCTTCCCTGTGTGGATTATCACTTCCCTCACACCCGCCATATAAAGCAGGGAAAACAGCTGAAGCAGGACGGCGCCAATTATAAAAATGCCTCTCATTGCTTCACCTCTGCCGCTTCTTTTTTCCTTCTCGAATAACGCATGCCGACAAAGAAAATCCCTGCGCCCACAGCGAGGAAAACCACCGCCCTGACAAGAAGGCTGTCAAACAAATCCGCGTATCTCGCAAACGCCAGGAACGCAAGCAAAACTGTTCCGGCAGCAGTCAGCTTCGAATTGACGCTCCTGCAGCCATAAGATATGAGCATCACGCTCTGAAACAGGAAAATGACATTGAATACGGCGGCACCTCCCCATCCATCGAATTCGGACAGCCATCCGAAGTTCATAGTCACTGCGAGGACAGTGACTGGAACTGCAAAATGCTCCACGCGATAAAACTTATTCAAATCGTCTTTTATTTTTCCGACGGGCAATATTGCCACAAGCCATGCAATTACGGCCGCCGATGCGATTACAAGCACATAGACTGTCGAGTTGACTTCATCAAACCAGTAACTCCTGAAGATGTGCCTGTC